>JBDKIU010000059.1:0-9346 GCA_039796915.1 Bacteroidota bacterium
CGTTTTGGGCCGGTGTATTTCGGAACAGATAACCTGCTCAGCACGGTTAAAAAGACGTTCTTTAATGGGTTCAATTTCTATTTTGGCATGAGCACAGGTATTGCCAAATCCAAGAAGAAGAAAAAGGATCGGAAAGATTAACTGGAACGTTCAGGACTCATGGGTTTCAATGGGGCCTTGTTCATCCTGTTTCAGAAATTTGATGTTTCTGCGCAGGCCTTCATACCCGGTTCTTTTTACGGCTGAACCTTCGAACAGGGAATTGAATACCGATTCGGTAAGTTCTTCCCAGGCAACAGATGACATTTCCATCAGGGCATCTTTAGGTTCAAAGTCTGGTTCTTGATGTGGTTTGCTGAACCTGTTCCAGGGACAAACCTCCTGACAGATGTCGCAACCGAACATCCAATGATCCATGCTGCCGCGAAATCCTGAAGGGATGGCATCCTTCAGTTCGATAGTCAGGTAACTGATGCATCTGGATGCATCTAAAGTTTTGTGATCCAGGATGGCCTGCGTGGGACAAGCATCGATACATGCTGTGCAGGTGCCGCAATAATCTTTGATTGGGCCATCAGCAGCAAGAGCTAAATCCGTAACTATTTCTGCCAGAAAAAAGTAAGAACCGGCCTGTCTGTTCAGCAAGAGACCATTTTTTCCAATCCAGCCCAAACCGGATAATTCAGCCCATTTCCGTTCCAGCAAAGGTGCGCTGTCCACAAAAACTCGTCCCTGAATGGTGCCGAACTCCTGTTGCATGGTTTTGAACAGCGTGTTCAGTTTTTTTTTCAGGACCTTATGATAATCTCTGCCGTAAGCATAACGGGCAATTTTCGGTGCATCGGGGTTTTGGGTTCGGCTGGGGAAATAGTTAAAAGCCAGGCTGATCACGCTTTGCGCACCGGGAACCAGAAGTCTTGGATCGAGTCGAACGTCGGCATTCTTTTCAAGGTATTGCATGTTCCCCTGGAATCCTTGCTTGATCCATTGTT
Organism: Bacteroidota bacterium; assembly: GCA_039796915.1. Taxonomy (GTDB): domain Bacteria; phylum Bacteroidota; class Bacteroidia; order NS11-12g; family UBA955; genus REEB481. The sequence continues at coordinate 993 of JBDKIU010000059.1, forward strand.
CCAGGTGCTCAGCTTCCTCATCCAGCCTTCTCGCCTTTGAAATGCCGCAGAACATGAAGCCCAGATCATAAGCCCAGCGTTTTAGGGCAGCGCTCCGTTCTGTGGCATCCATCATGAACCTTGATCGAAAAGACTGGGAGTTCCGGGAAGCCGCATCCGTCCGAGGTGTCGGTATGCCTGTTCGGTAACTTCACGCCCGCGGGGTGTGCGCATCAGAAAGCCTTCCTGAATGAGAAATGGCTCGTACACTTCTTCGATGGTTCCTGATTCTTCACCTACAGCGGTAGCCAGGGTATTGATGCCTACCGGTCCGCCTTTAAACTTGTCGATGATGGTCAACAGGATTCTGTTGTCCATTTCGTCCAGTCCATGCGCATCCACATGCAGCGCCTGTAGGGCAAAGCGCGCAATTTCTAGGGAAATGATGCCGTTGCCACGAATTTGTGCGAAGTCGCGGGTGCGGCGGAGCAACGCATTGGCAATCCTCGGCGTTCCTCTGCTACGACGGGCAATTTCCATGGCAGCGTCGTCGTCCAGCGGCGTTTGAAGTATTCCGGAAGAGCGTTTCAAAATGCCGGCAAGTGTGGCTGCTTTGTAATATTCAAGCCTGAAGGTGATCCCAAATCTTGCCCTGAGGGGCGCAGTGAGTAAGCCGGAGCGGGTAGTGGCTCCAACCAGGGTAAATGGATTAAGTGTGAGTTGCACGCTGCGGGCACTGGGGCCCGTGTCGATCATGATGTCAATTTTGTAATCCTCCATGGCCGAATAGAGGTATTCTTCTACTACAGGACTTAAACGATGAATTTCATCAATGAACAAAACATCACCGGTTTCCAGATTGGTCAGCAATCCAGCCAGATCTCCAGGTTTTTCCAGCACGGGTCCGCTTGTGATTTTGAGGTTGGCACCCAACTCATTAGCCACAATCTGACTCAAGGTGGTTTTCCCCAAGCCCGGAGGGCCGTGTAACAGCACGTGATCCAGCGCTTCACCGCGAAGTTTTGCCGCCTGCACAAACACATTCAGGTTTTCCAGCACCTGTTCCTGGCCCTGGAATTCCTCAAATCGATCTGGGCGCAGCACGCGTTCCAGCTCTTTGTCCTTTTGATTCATCCGTTCGTTGTTCGGATCCAGATTTGGATTCATGATTGAAGGTGCAAATTACGCATTTAATGAAGTGCAGCCGGGAAGGGGGTTCGGTTCGTTCTTTCGAAATTGCTTCCCATAACGCCTGACTGAAAGTGGACATTGCCTTCCCATGACGTGGAATAGTTCCATAACCAAGTTGCTCCAAAACGTTTTAACTCACTGATAATCAATTAGTTAGAAATTCTCTTTAGACAGATTCCAAATTCCCTTTAGTGTTAAGAATTTCTTTCCCGCGGCTTCAGCCCCCGTATATATTTGCACCCTGAAAAAGGTCTGAAAAGAACGTTTTTAAAGGACTTATGAGGGTTTTACACCAGCTTCAATCAAAATTCCGCCTCGCGGGTTTTGTGGCCCTGATTGCGGCATTTCCGTCGTTGAATGCCCAGGACGCCAAAAAAGGTAAAGAGATTTTTGACGCCAATTGCGCTTCATGTCACGGTATTCAGAACAGAGGCGCAGGCCCTGCACTGAAAGACGTGCACAACCGAAGAAGCGAAGAATGGTTGTTGAAATGGATCAAGAACAACGAAGCGCTCCGGAAATCGGGCGATGCTCAGGCCATTCAAGTCTTCAATGACAATGGTGGAGCCATCATGCCCGCTTTTGGTAGTCTTGCTGATGCCGATATCAAGGATATCATTGGTTACATCAAGGAAGAATCTGCCAAAGCGCCCAAAAAAGCAGTAGTGCCTCCCGGAGGTGTTGACAAGAAGGACGAAACTCCGGACAGTACGCTTTATGTGCTCCTGGCACTTATAGGTTTGTTCCTGGTGGTATTCCTGCTGTTGGCCCGCGTGAAACGTGATCTGGATCGTTTGGCAGCAGCCGGTCAGGGTGAAGCGGCAGAAGAAGCGCCGAAAGGAAACTTCATCCAGCGCTTGCTCCCAGGTCCGTTGGCCAGAATGAACCCCGTGGTGCTGACCATGTTCGCCCTCTCCATCTTTGGAATTCTTGGGTTCGTAAAGTTTTACGAATACGGAATTACGGAAGTGGGTGTTCAGAAAGGTTATGCGCCAGACCAACCCATCAACTTCTCGCACAAAATCCACGCAGACGATTATGCCATTGACTGTAAATACTGTCACAGCACAGCAGACAAGAGCAAAAGCGCAAGCATTCCCGCGCTGAACACTTGTATGAACTGTCATAAATCAGTTCAGGCTCGCGACAAGTACGATGGTGAAATCTCTCCTGAAATCAAGAAGATTTACACTGCCCTCGATTATGACCCAGAGAAACCAGCAAACGAAGCTTACGGTAAAAATCCGAAGCCTGTGCGTTGGGTTCGTATCCATAACCTGCCAGACCACGCATACTTCAACCACTCTCAACACGTAAACGTGGCCGGGCTGACCTGTCAGACTTGTCATGGTCCCGTGCAGAAAATGGAAAAGGTGCAGCAGTGGTCACAGCTGACCATGGGATGGTGTATCAACTGTCACCGTGAAACTGGAATTCAGGTAGCCAACAATGACTACTACGAAAAGCTTCACGAAAAGGTGAAAGCTGACATTGCCAAGAACGGCGAGAAGAGTAAATACAAAGACAAAAACGGACGCGTTGTGGTAACTGCCGGAATGAACGGTGGTCTGGAATGCTCTAAGTGCCATTATTAATCATTAAAAACCCGAAAAAACCTTAACATACATGGCTCCATCAGTAAAATACTGGAAGGGTGAAGAAGAGTTGTTACGCGATCAGTCGTTTGCAACTTCACAAAAGAATGAATTTGCCGAGGACCTTCCGCTACAGGAGGTTCTGGAAGAAAGTAACTTCGAACTGAACTCCAGCCGCAGGGACTTTCTGAAATACTTTGGATTCAGTGTTACAGCCGTAACACTTGCTTCCTGCTTCAAAGCACCCATCAGGAACGCTGTTCCTTACTTGGTGAAACCTGAAGAAATCACTCCAGGTGTTCCTTTGTATTACTCGTCAACCTGCGGAGCTTGTTCTTCAGCTTGTGGTGTTGAAGTAAAAGCAAGGGAAGGTCGTCCGATTAAACTCGACGGCAATGGCCGTTCCCTGATCAGCAACGGTAATGACCGCAGTGCGGAAGCCAAAGGTGGTCTCTGCGCTGTTGGACAGGCCAGCATCCTGTCGCTTTATGACAACGAGCGTCTGGCAAATCCTTTGAAGAAGGGAAGCGAAAGTGATTGGACTACAGTTGACGCAGAAATCAGCAAATCGCTGAACGATCTGGCTGCGGCTGGTTCCGGTATTGCCATTGTGAGCGGAAGTCTCCACAGTCCTTCTACCCTGAAATCCATTGCTGATTTCACCGGTAAGTTCACTACTGCACGCCACATCATGTGGGACGCGGTTTCTTACAGCGGTATCCTGGAAGCCAATGAAACTGATTTCGGTAAGAAACTCATTCCCAGCTATTATTTCGATAAGGCTCAGGTGATTGTAAGTTTCGGAGCAGATTTCCTTGGTACCTGGATTTCTCCGGTGGAATTCACCAAAGCCTATGTGCGTAATCGCGTTCCTGCCCAAGGCAAGGAAATGAGCAAGCACATTCAGTTTGAAAGTAACTTGAGCCTTACCGGAACCAATGCCGATGAACGCTTCCCGATGAAAGCCGGGAACGAAGGCATTTACCTGGCTGCGCTGTATAACAAGATTGCACAAGCCAAAGGCGGTAAGCAAATTCAGGTGGCAACCAGCGGCGAACTGGCAGGCAACAGCCTGGCGCAAACCGCTGATCTGCTGCTCAAGAATGCAGGTAAAAGTTTGGTGGTAAGTGGTTCAAATGATCCTAAGCTGCAAATGATTGTCAACGGCATCAACATGATGCTCGGCAATTATGGTCAGACCATCGACCTCGACAACTACAGCAATCAGTTCAAAGCAGTGGATCGCGACATGGATGCGTTGCTGGCAGACATCAATGCTGGCAAAGTTGCTGGTGTGATTTTCTATAACGTAAATCCGGTTTATAGCCCCCCTCAGGGCAAGGCGTTCAAAGAAGCGATTGGAAAGTTGAAACTTTCTGTTTCGCTTGCTTCAACCAAAGATGAAACAGCTTCAGCCTGTGCTTATGTATGTCCGGACAACCACTTCCTGGAAAGCTGGAACGACGCAGAGCCTAAGGCCAACCAGTATCAGTTTACACAGCCGGTCATCAGCCCGGTATTCAATACACGTCAGGCGCAACTGAGCCTGTTGTCATGGTCTGTAGGTGTTCAGAATCCTGAGCAGGATCCTATGGCCGACAAGCAAATCATGAATCAGCGTTTCCAAACGTCACCTTTCTACACATACATGCAGTCTGTGTGGCAGGAAAAGTTGGGTGCTGAAAACTTCCAGACCCGTTTCAATCAGTGTCTGCATGACGGTGTGCTCATTGCTGAGCCTAAACCCGTAATGGTTCCTGCTTATGCCACGGATTTGAGTTCCATGGGTTCTTACCTGGACAGCACTGTATCTAAAGAAGGTCAGGTTGATCTGGTTCTTTATCAGAAAGTTGGATTGAGGGACGGCGCTATGGCGAACAACCCATGGCTGCATGAGCTTCCAGATCCGGTGAGCAAAGTGTGCTGGGATAACTACGTTACCCTTCCCAAGGCGCTGGCTGTGAGCAAAGGAATCAATCTTGGTGACACCGTAAACATCAAAGCTGCCGGAGTGACCATGAACAATGTTCCGGTAATTATTCAGCCCGGACAGGCCAATGGAACCATCGGTCTGGCATTGGGTTATGGACGTACTGCCGCCGGCAAAGTTGGTGGAAGTACTGAAAAAGCCGTGGACAGCGTAGGTGTGAATGCATATCCGTTCTTCCAGGCCAACAGCAGTGCCCGCAGCTTTGTGGTTCGTGGCGTAGAAGTGACCAAAGGAGATGCTTCTTACACGCTCGCACAAACACAAACGCATCATACCATTGAAGGTCGTAATCATGTGCGTGAGGCTACTTATGCCGATTGGAAAAAGAATCCTAAAGCCGGAAATGACGAGCCCAAACCTCATATGTATACAGTATGGCAAACTCCTGAATATCGCAGGAAAGGTGCCACCGGTCACCTGTGGGCAATGGCTATTGACCTGAATGCATGTACTGGATGCGGATCCTGCGTGGTAAGTTGTTCCATTGAAAACAATGTTCCCATTGTAGGCAGAAAAGAAATCATCCTGCGCAGGGAAATGACCTGGATTCGTATCGATCGTTACTATGCGTTCAGCAACGATGGTGCGGTAATTGGTAAAGAAAACGAACATTTCGAGGGTGCATACCTGACCAAGGAAAAAGGAATTGCAGCACTGGATAAGGAACTTTCCTCTAAACAGGGTGCAGCCTATGCGCATTACGAAAATGTAAAGGTTGTTCACCAACCCATGATGTGTCAGCATTGCGGTCAGGCGCCTTGTGAAACTGTATGTCCGGTACTTGCTACCACCCACAGCACAGAAGGTCTGAACCAGATGACATACAACCGTTGTATTGGAACCAAATACTGCGGAAACAACTGCCCTTACAAAGTGCGTCGTTTCAACTGGTACCGTTATAACAACAACAGCAACTTCGACTATCACTTCAACAACGAATTGGGTAAAATGGTCATCAACCCTGATGTAACCGTTCGTACCCGCGGTGTGATGGAAAAGTGCAGCTTCTGTATCCAGAAAATTCAGGAAGGCAAACTCAAGGCCAAGCGTGAAAAACGCAGCATACATGACGGTGAAGTTAAAACCGCTTGTCAGCGCGCGTGTCCTGCCAACGCCATTGTGTTTGGAGACCTGAACGATGAACAGAGCGAAATCTCCAAACTTTATCGCAATGAGCGCGGATTCCACGTGTTGGAAGAACTGAACGTGCAGAGCAGCGTGAAGTACCTCACCAAAATCAGAAACACCGAAACAGTATAACCAGGAAAGTCAGCGTACATGAATCACGACAGCATCATCAGGCAACCACTGGTCGTTGGGGGGAAAACACCAACCGACGTTACGGCGGACATTTCAAGGCCAATTCTGAACAAACCAAGCACAGCTTGGCGTGTAGGATTTGTCATTTCATTCATCTTCCTGCTTCTGTTGGTTTGGACCATCGGTTATACGGTTTGGACCGGTATCGGTGTTTGGAACATCAACAAAAGCGTGATGTGGGGTTGGGACATTACCAACTTCGTATTCTGGGTAGGTATTGGTCACGCAGGAACGCTGATTTCTGCGATTTTGCTGCTCTTCCGCCAAAAATGGAGGATGAGTATCAACCGCTCTGCAGAAGCAATGACCATATTCGCGGTTATGTGTGCGGCCATTTTCCCAGTGTTTCACATGGGTCGCGTATGGGTAGGCTACTGGGCATTGCCGCTTCCAAACTCTTTTGGCAGTCTTTGGGCAAACTTCCAGTCACCACTGTTGTGGGACGTATTTGCGATCTCTACCTATTTCAGCGTATCTCTGTTGTTCTGGTACCTTGGTTTGATTCCGGACATCGCAACTATCCGAGATAAAATCAAAACAAAAACCGGCAAATTCTGGTACCGTGTGTTCAGCATGGGCTGGACCGGTTCCACCAGAACCTGGGCACGTTATGAAGTAGTTTCATTGATTCTTGCAGGATTGAGCACACCCTTGGTACTTTCGGTGCATACCATCGTATCAACAGACTTTGCAACGTCACTCGTACCAGGCTGGCACACCACCATTTTCCCTCCATATTTCGTAGCGGGTGCGATCTTCTCTGGATTCGGCATGGTATTGACCCTGCTGATCGTTGCCAGAAAAGTGATGAACTACGAAAACTACATCACCATTGGTCACCTCGAAGCGATGGCAAAAGTGGTTATGCTGACCGGAACAATGGTTGGTATGGCATACATTACAGAGTTCTTCGTAGCATGGTATTCTGGCGTGGAATATGAGCAATATGCATTCATCAACAGGGCTACAGGTCCTTACTGGTGGGCATACTGGAGCATGATGTTCTGTAACCTTGTGTCTCCTCAGGTATTCTGGTTCAGGTGGGCACGTACTACACCATGGTTCATTTTCATGGTATCTATCGTGGTAAACGTAGGTATGTGGTTCGAGCGTTTTGTAATTATTGTGACTTCCTTGCATCGTGATTACTTGCCTTCTTCTTGGGTTATGTACACGGCTTCATGGACAGAAATTGGTATTTTCCTGGGCACATTTGGCTTGTTCTTTACCTGTTTCTTCCTGTTCACTAAGTTCCTGCCCGTTATCAACATGGCAGAATTAAAAACCATCCTTAAAAACAGAGAATAATCCATGGGAATTATTGATAAAAACGTCATGCTCCGCAACAGAGGTAAAATGTTGCTGGGTGTTTATGAAGACGAGGAGCACGTGATGGCTGCTGCGAAAGAGCTAACCGGTCATGGAATTCCTGTACTTGATGTGTACACACCTTATCCGGTGCACGGTTTGGATCGAATCATCGGCATCAAGCGCACGAACCTTACGGTGATTGCATTCTGCTGCGGATTGACCGGTTTTTCACTGGCTGCCCTCATGATCTGGTACATGAACGTACACGATTGGCCAATGATTGTAGGTAACAAGCCATTGATTTTCGCTACATCCTGGATTCCGGTAATGTTTGAATCAACGGTATTGTTGACCGCTTTTGGAATGGCATTCTTCTTCTTCTGGCGCAACAGGCTGGCACATGGGATTGAACCCGAATTGCTGGACGAGCGTCAGACTGACGACCGAATGGTGGTAGTGGTAGAAGCAAATAATGTAAATGAAGCCGAAGTGCTTTCTATCTATAGAAAAACTGGCGCAGTAGAGCTTCGCGAGCGTAACAACGGTATTCAAAAGGTTGTAGCATAATCAGAAAAAGCGTAATGAGAACAATCAACATCATCACCTTTTCGTTGCTCTCCGCAGTTGCTTTGAGTAGCTGTATCAAGAGTCGCGGAAATAATACCGGTTTGGAATACGCTCCTGACATGGTAGATTCTAAAGGATATGAACCATACAATCAGATTGATTCCAATCTGATCAATCCTTACGGCATGAACATGCGTGAACCTGTAAAAGGTACCATTGCCCAGGGTCAAATGGATTACTATTATCCTTATGCCAACAACAATGAAGGATATGAAGCTGCCGGCGCAGGACTTCAAATGCCTGCTGACCTGAAAGACGAGGAAGGCCGTGGTAAATACAATTATGAAATTTATTGCGCACCCTGTCACGGTTTGAATGGCGGTAATGACGGTAAGGTTATG
>JBDKIU010000060.1:0-22752 GCA_039796915.1 Bacteroidota bacterium
GGAAGGGTGAAAGTTCCCATCCCTTTTTCCGAAAAGAAGGCTCGTATTCAAATGAAGCATAGCCGGTAGCAGCATTCCAGGCTACGGCGCCTACGGTGGTTCCCCAAATTTTTACAAAAGCCGTTTCCATTGCTTAGTGCCTGATACGTGCAGCGTGTTTTCGCTGTTTTCGTTCTGCTTTGGCCAAAACCAAAGGACTCATGGTGCGCGGAATCACAAATGCATCCATCACCTGCAATTGGTCGAGTACCCGCAATACGCGGAGGAGCGTGCCGAGTGTGACGGTCTCTCCACGTTCCAGCAGGCTCAGGGTAGAACGACTGATGCCCGCCGCATGCGATAAATCGTGCTGACTTTTGTTTTGCGACAGGCGATGGTGCCGAATGAATGCCCCAATTTGCGCAGCCAGCGCAGTGTCGCTCAACGCATGCCAGTTTATGTGTGATAAATCATTCATTGTACTACTTTTTGCCTTTTTTTGAATGAATAGTCATTCAAATATAAGCAGTAATCCTTCGAAAATTTAAAAGGAGTATTCAGAATGAAAAATCATGCAAACCAGCGCATAATGGAACTTTGTGCATGATAAGTCATTCCATTTAGCCCATCTTGTGGATCATGAAACGGCCTTTCTTCCATCCATGAAGTGGGAAAGGAATGTTTCCGGGCGTATGGCGTGCCGACAGGACTACTATTCCTCGCTGCGGTTTTTCAGGCTCATCAGCAGTGTGTAAGCACCCTTGCCTACAAGTTGCGCGTCTTTTAGCGCATCTGCCTGATTCAGTGCCATCCAGCCTTGTTCTTTGATGCCGGGCTGTACTTCCAGCATGGCAAAGCTCCCTTTCCCGCGTACTGCAAACACGTAGGTTTTGCCTTCAAAAGCAACCACCGCTTCCTCGGGTACCGAAAGGCTTTGCTGCGCGGTGACACGAATGTCTGCATTCATCATCATACCAGGCAGCAGGGCAGGGTCGTATTTGTCGAAATGACAATGCACTTCGGCACTGCGTTCAGCGCTGATGGTTTTACCAATCAGGATGATGGAACAGGCATGTTTCTGCTCAGGATTCGCGTTGGTGAACGCCGACAGATTTTGTCCGACGCGCAGCTGGTTCAGGTCTTTTTCGAACACGTTCAGGTTCAGGTGTATGTCGCGCGGATCGACAAGCTCAAACAGTGTTTCCGATGGGGCCACATGTTTGCCCACGTTTACATTCACTTTGGCAACATAACCGTCGAAGGGCGCGGTCAGCGTGATGCTGCGGCTCAGGGTTTGTTCGTTCAGGGTTTCGGGGTTGATGTTGATCAGGCGCAGCTTCTCTTTCAAGGCACTCAGACTCACGGACAAGGCTTTGAATTCGGCCTTTGCCTGTTGCAGGTTTTTCTCGGAGCCGGCGCGGTTTTCCTGCAGGGCTTCCTGTCGGCGGAACTCGGCCTCGGCGTTTTCCAGTTTAGCGCGGGTAACCAGAAATTCCTCCTGAAGCTGAATGTAGCGTTCGTCTTGCAGGGTGGCCAGAACACTGCCTTTTTGCACGGCCATGCCCGGAAGCAGTTTGGTCATCACCACATAACCGCCCATGGCTGCGCTTACCGATACAAGGTTTTGCGGCGGAACCTCAATCATGCCACTGACCCGAATACTGCCGCTCAGGGCTTTGAATTCAGGCTTGATATAGGTGAGCCCGGCCTGTTGCAGCTGTGCTGCTGTAAGGGTGACTATTTCTTCTTTGGAAGTGTTTTTTTCGGATGCCGCGGGGGCAGGAGCCTGTTGACTGCAGGCGCTTATCATACAGATCGCTGGGATCAAATAAAGGCTTTTCATGTGTTATTGATTGTTGAGGTATTGAATCTGCAGGTTGATGCGGTTGTATTCCTTCACCTGGTTGAAATATTCTGTTTGTACTTCGTTGAATTGCCGATACAGCATCAGCCATTCCAGGAAGTTGATGGCGCCTGCGCGCCATTGTGTTTGTGCAGCCGCCAGGGCTTTGTTGGCCGAGGGAATCAGCACGTTCTGGTAGTTGTTCAGGTTGCTCAGGATGTTTTGATAGGTGCGCAGGGCCTGTGTTCCCGCAGCGCGCAGTTCCTGTTGCTGTCGCTGAAGGCGCGTCTGTTCCATGGTAAGCAGCGTACCTGCCGCGCGGATGCCAGCACTTCGGGCACTTCCCAGCAGCGGAATGCCCATGCCAAGCTGCGCTGAACTGAATCGGTAGCTGCCCGGGTAAAACTGGTTGTCGGCACCAATTCCGCGAATGCTCATGTTGTTGTATCCAAACCTGAATTCCGGCAGGCGCTGATTCCTGGCCACACGCAGGTTGTTGATGGCCCATTGTTGTTGCCAGCTTGCTTTGTTCATCAGCGGATGGCTGCGCAGGCGTGTGGTGTCAGGGAAAATGGCGGGCGGTTCCATCAGCAGCGGCCCGGGTTCAGGGATGGCCGCAAACGACAAGTTCAGCAGCAAGCCAAAACGGTTGCGTACCTGAATCAGTTCGTTGTTTACGTCCAGTAACCTGTTGCTGAGCTGACCTTGTTGCATTTCTGCGGAAGCCAGTTCCAGTGCGTTGCCTTCGCCTAACCTTAGCCGGATGCCCGCAAGCGTTACGGCCTCACGCAGCAAGCTGTCGCTTTCCAGCAGAATTTTACGTGTGGCTTCCAGCAAGCGGATGTGGTAAAACAGCGCGGTGGCAGCCTGCTTTACCTCAAGTTCGCTCAGCCGCACATCAACATCGGCCAAACGATATTCTGCCTGCAACAAAGCGCGTTTCTGCTGATAAACCTGCGGCAGACTGAATCCCTGACTGATGCCGAAACGGGTGTCGGTATAGATGCTGTTGAGTTGTCCAGACTCCAGATTGAAGTCTGTTGCCGGAATATCCCGCGCCATGCCCTGCAATTGTTCCTTGTACAGGGCATTCAGTCGGGCCTGTTTCATCTCAAAGCTGTTTTTAATGGCTGAATCCAGGGCAGCTTGTAAGCCGATGTTTTGGGAAGGCGTCTGGGCAAACAGGCTTCCACCGGCCAAACAAAGCGCCAGCGCGGTGCTGAATGCTTTCCTGCTTCTGAAGTGGAATCCTTGTTCTGAAAGGATGTACAGCAAGGGAAGCACAAACAATGTGAGCAGGGTGGCGAGCAGCAAACCGCCAATCACCACCGTTGCCAAGGGTCTTTGTACTTCTGCTCCGGCTCCGTTGCTCAGCGCCATGGGAAGAAAGCCCAGCGAAGCCACGGTGGCGGTCATCAGCACAGGTCTGAGGCGCAGGGCAGTGCCGCGCAGCACAATGTGATACAGGTTCTTCAATCCGGATTCTTTCAGTCGGTTGAATTCCGCAATCAGCACAATACCGTTCAGCACGGCAACGCCGAACAGCGCAATGAAACCAACGCCGGCGCTGATGCTGAAGGGCAGTCCGCGCAACGACAGCAGGAATACGCCGCCGATGGCCGACAGCGGAATGGCGGTATAAATGAGCAATCCCTGCTTGATGGAGCGGAAGGCGAAGTATAAAAGGATGAATATCAGCAGCAGCGAAACAGGTACGGCAATGGACAAGCGCTGTTTGGCTTCTTCCAGATTTTCAAACGCACCGCCGTAGGTCACATAATAGCCCGAAGGCAGGCGTAATTGCTGTTCTGTTTTTTGCTGCAGTTCCTGAACGATGCTCTGCACATCCCTGCCGCGTACATTAAAGCCTACCACGATGCGGCGTTTGGCGTCTTCACGCTGAATCTGGTTGGGACCGTTGATGACCTGAACATCTGCTACCTGGTGCAACGGAATCTGTTGTCCCGTGGAGGTGGGAACCAGCAACTGGGCAATGTCTTCAGCATTGCTTCTGGCATCGGCAGAAAGGCGTACTACCAATCCGAAGCGCCGTTCGCCTTCGTAAACCTTTCCGGCTTCCTGTCCGGCAAAAGCGGCATGAACGGTGCGGTTCAGCGCGGCAATATCCAGGTTGTACTGGGCCAGCATTTCCCTTTTGTAGCGAATGACCAGCTGAGGCATGCCTGTGATGGGTTCTACATATAAATCGGCTGCGCCGGGAACGCTCTGTGCCAGTGCGCCGAGTTTTTCAGCGTAGGCGGCCAGGGTGTCCAGGTTTTCCCCGAAGATTTTACATACCACATCCTGTCTGGCTCCGGTCATCAGTTCGTTGAAGCGCATTTGCACCGGAAACTGAAACCCGGTGGTGATTCCGGGCACGGCCGACAGGGTGGTTCCCATCTTCTCGGCCAGCTCTGGGAATGATTTCGCGCTGGTCCATGCTTCTTTATCCTTCAGGATAACCATCAAATCGGCGGCTTCCATGGGCATTGGGTCCGTGGGAACTTCTCCGCTGCCAATTTTGGTGACCACTTTTTCAATTTCTGGATAGTTTTTCAACAGCAGTGCGGCGGCTTTCTGGGTGTATTCAATGCTGGTGTTCAGGTTGCTTCCGGTAAGCACGCGGGTATCTACCGCAAAATCACCTTCTTCAAGCGCTGGAATAAATTCTCCGCCCATGCGCGAAAGCAATACCACGGCCAGCAGAAACAACAGGACCACACCACCCAGAACAAGTTTCGGAAACCGTAAAACTTTGGCCAGCAGGAATTTGTACTTCAAACTCAGTGCATGTAGCCAGCGTTCCGATCTGTTGGGCTGATGGCTTATTTTTTTGCTGAGGAGCAGCGCGCTCATCATCGGGATATAGGTCAGTGACAACAGGAATGCGCCCAGCAAGGCAAATGCCACGGTTTGGGCCATCGGCTTAAACATTTTTCCTTCAATGCCCTGAAGGGTGAAAATGGGTAAATACACAATCAGGATGATCATCTGACCGAACACGGCGCTGTTCATCATCTTGCCAGCAGAGCGGTTTACCGTTTCATCCATCTGCGTCGAACTCAGTTTGTTCACGCCAACGAAGCGCCGGCTGTGCGACAGGCTGTGCATTACTGCTTCCACAATAATCACTGCGCCATCAACGATGAGGCCGAAATCCAGCGCACCCAGACTCATCAGGTTGCCGCTCACCCCAAAGGCGTTCATCATGATCACGGCAAACAGCATGGACAGTGGAATAACGGATGCAACCAGCAGGCCGGCGCGCAGTTGTCCGAGGAACAATACGAGTATAAACACCACGATTAAGGCGCCTTCGAGCAGGTTTTTTTCTACGGTTCCGATGGCGTGACTAACCATTTTGGTGCGGTCCAGGAAGGGTTCGATTTCCACACCTTCCGGAAGGGTTTTCCTGATTTGGTCGATGCGCGCTTTTACCTTTTGAATCACATCGCTGCTGTTGGCGCCTTTCAGCATCATCACCACAGCACCGGCTGCTTCTCCCTGATCGTTGTAGCAAATCGCGCCAAAGCGGGTGGCATGACCTTCCTGCACGGTGCCGATGTCGCTCATCAGGATGGGCCTACCGCCAGACGTGTTCTTGATGGGAATGGCGGCGATGTCTTCCTTCGTTCCAATCAACCCTTCGCTGCGGATAAACAGCACGGTGGGCCCTTTTTCGATGTAAGCGCCTCCGGTATTCTCGTTGTTGCGGTTCAGGGCATCAAACACTTCGTTGATGTTTACCTGAAGTGCCTGCAATCGCGCCGGATCTACCGCTACTTCATACTGCTTCAGCTTTCCGCCAAAGCTGCTCACTTCAGCGACACCTTCCACGCCCAGCAGCTGCCTCCGCACCAGCCAGTCCTGGATGGTACGCAGTTGTGTGGCATCGTAACGTTGTTCGTAGCCGGGTTTTGCCTTTACCACGTATTGGTAAATTTCGCCGAGCCCTGTAGAAATAGGTCCCAGTTCGGGATTTCCCACGCCTTCAGGGATTTCTGCGCGCGCCTGCTGTAAGCGTTCAGCTACTTGCTGGCGGGCCCAGTATAAATCTGTTTCGTCGTTAAAAACGATGGTAATCAGCGAAAGGCCAAAGCGTGAAAAGCTTCTGATTTCCTTGATCCCGCTGATGTTGCTGTTGGCCTGTTCGATGGGAAAGGTTACCAGGCGTTCTATATCGCCGGCGCCCAGGCTGGGCGCCACGGTGATGACCTGCACCTGGTTGTCGGTGATGTCTGGCACGGCATCTATGGGAAGCCTGCGCAGTTCGTAAATGCCCAGGCCAATCAGGCCCAGGGTGAATAGTCCTATGATGAGTTTGTTCCGAATGGAAAAACCGATGATTTGATTCAGCATGTTGTTTCAACTAAAAAATCCTGTTTGAAAGGGAAGGATGATACCCCTGTGTAGCCAATGCTTAGCCTTTAGGCATTGATTGTTCAACCCTCAAACATGACGGGGCGGTTGCCAGATCATGGTGCGCACACCTGTACTCAGCGGTGCCGATGCTCTGGGGATGTCATTGCTGCTCAGGGTTGCAGGCGGGATGATCAGGTTCACGCTGTTCGGGAAGGGCGAGGCAATACTGAATAATTTCGCGCATTCCAGATGTGATTTGAATGGAAGCTGTCGGTCTTCTTCGTTGGCGCCTTCCTGATGTTGCCGGCTGTAATGGATCAGCAAGAAATCGGTTATGCTCAAATCGCTGTGCCCTTTTTTGTGTTCGAGGTAATGATTGATCAGCAAAGGAAGGCGCAGCAGCTGGCCAAATTCCGTTCCGGAGAGCGAAAAAATCAACAGGAGCAATATGTGCACGCGCTTATTCAGCAGGGCGAAATTACGTTTTTTAGCGGTGCATCATTTCCTTTTTGCATGCAGAACTGCTTCTTTCCTGAATAAAATCATACGGGTTATCAATCCTTCAGGCAAAGGCGCATCCAGAGGAAATTGAACGGCACCTTTTGAAGTTTTAAAGGGAATCAGTTCCGATGCGAATACGCGCATAGGTTCTGCCGTAGGGTAAAATCCGATATGTGATTTCCAGCCTGCGTAATACACCAGCACCTTCTGCCATTTCAGCGCGGGCATGCCATAGCTGATGCATTCTTCCGCCTCAGGAACCGCCGCCCGGATGATGTTGCGCAGCTCCAGAAGTTTGCCTTTAACCGGCTCTGGAAAGCCGTTGATGTATGCTGTGATGGCAGATTCGGCGGTTGACATGTGGTTGAATTCGTTGTGTTCGTGGTGGCTGAGGCACTCGAAGCCCAAAGGCATTGTTATCTTGTGGCTGAGGCACTCGAAGCCCAAAAGTATTGCTTTTTGATGGCTGAGGCACTCGCAGCCTTAAGGTGTTGCTATATGGTGGCTGAGGCTCTCGAAGCCAAGAGGTGTTGCTATCTGGTGGCTGATGCTCTCGAAGCCCAAAATTATTGCTATCTGGTGGCTGATGCTCTCGAAGCCCAAAGTTATTGCTATCTGGTGGCTGATGCTCTCGAAGCCACACACAACAATCAATCATTTTTTTTATCTCTGTATGCAAAAGCTAAACCAGGGAGTTTTTCTACTTGCCCAAGAATCAGCGCATCCTTTTTCTTCCTGCTCCACCCTTGTACTTGCTTTTCTCTGCTAAATGCCTCATCAATTCTTTGAAATTCTTCAAAATAAACTAATTCCACAGGGAGCCGCTCACGTGTATAATTAGACCCCTCACCAGCCTGATGTTGAGCAATTCTGTATTCAAGATTAGTTGTGCTCCCTGTGTAATAACTTTTATCGGAGCATTTTAATATGTACATCCAAGCTTTCATATCTAAGAAATATCGTTTTGTTCTTTGGAGATTCCTTTTTAATGGGTTTCGTTGCCCGGATGTTGCTCATGTTTTTTGGGCTTCGAGCGCCTCAGCCACCAGCAGGATGCGCGTTTCGTGGCTTCGATCGCCTCAGCCACCAGCAGGATGCACGTTTCGTGGCTTCGATCGCCTCAGCTACCAGCAGGATACGGGTTTTGTGGCTTCGAGCGCCTCAGCCACCGACTTCCTTCAAAACCTTTTCCTAATCCACGCAGGCAACAGATTCAGCAGGCCGGCAATCAGCTTCCAGCGTCCCGGAACGTAGCCGATGTCGTGGTGTTGCGCTACGTGCCGGTAGATTATGCGGGCAGCCTGGGCGGCGCTCACAGGCCAGAACAGTTTTTTCCCTTCAGTCATGCCTGTGGCCACAAATCCGGGCCGGATGTCGGTGATGTAAATCGGCTTTCCGGAATGAAAAGCCTTCTGGCGCAAGGCTTCCAGGTAGTTGATCTGATACGATTTTGCTGCGTGATAGGCAGGTGCTTTGTGGTATCCAAAAAGCCCTGCAATGGAGCTGATGCTCACGAAATGACCATGTCCCTGCTGTTCAAAATAGCGCCAGCTTACATCGGCAACCTCGGTAAATGCCATTACGTTGATTTCATTTGCCTCATTCTGCAAAGCATAGGCTTGTCCCTGATTCAAATGTCCAATGCCGGCACTAAATACCATCAGGTCTAATCCTTCAAGTTGCCGGGTCATTTCTTGGATCACTTCGGCAGTATGACCCTCGCGGCTGTCCAGGAACACAGCAAACAGGTTCGCCTGTTTTCGGTTATTGATTTCCGCAACTACCGCCTGGTCAATGCCGGTGACGCCTACCCGGTAATGATGCCTGAGCAGTTCCCTGGATAAGGCCGCTCCGATGCCGGATGTGGCTCCGATAATGATGGCTTTTTTCATGGCAACTAGCGGCAATTTGCATCTAAAATAGACGGTATTTTCTGAATTTTTACGACCCACAAAAGTCAGTACACAGGCTGCGCTGCTTCATTCCCTAAACAAAGACGGAAGTAGGTTTAATGGATACCTTTGCGCCTGCCTAATGACTCATCTGCGCATGTCACGTAAAAGCATCCTCATCATCCTCGACGGTTTCGGCATTGGCAAACACGACCACAGCGATGCGGTCTGGGAAGCCCATACGCCGTTTACAGATTCGCTTTCTGCGCATTACCCGCATACGCGCCTGTGGACCCACGGGGAACACGTGGGCCTGCCCGACGGCCAGATGGGAAACAGCGAAGTAGGCCACATGAACATTGGGGCTGGTCGCGTGGTGTGGCAAATGCTGGTGCGCATCAACAAAAGCATCCGCGAAGGCGAGCTGGCGCAGCATCCGCAATTGCTGGAAACCATGCGCACGGTAAAGCGGGAAGGCAAAGCCTTGCATTTCCTGGGTTTGCTGGGCGATGGCGGCGTGCATGCGTCCAGCGAACACCTGTTTGCGCTGTGCGATATTGCCCGAGCGCAGGGCTTGGAGAAAGTTTACATCCACGGCTTCCTCGACGGCCGCGATACCGATCCCAAAAGCGGTGAGGGTTTTGTGAAGGAAGTGCTGACGCGCACTGCAGACTCGCCGGCAAAGCTGGTTTCGCTGGTGGGACGTTACTTCGCCATGGATCGCGACAAGCGCTGGGAGCGGGTGAAAAAAGCATACGACTTGCTGGTACACGGTAAAGGCGATTCCTGTTCCGACTGGCTGCAGGCCATGCGCAATGCCTACGCATCCGGAACCACCGATGAATTCATGGAGCCACTTGTGGCGCCCGGCGGCGAAGGAAGGCTTGAACCCGGCGATGCCGTAGTGTTCTTCAATTTCAGAACCGACCGCGGAAGGCAGCTTACGCAAGTGCTCACGCAAACCGATATGCCTGAACACGGCATGCATACTTTACCACTCGATTTTACCACGTTTACCACCTATGATGCCTCGTATCACGGCGTAAAAGTGTTGTTTGAAGACCAGAATCTGAATGATACCCTGGGTGAAGTTGTGAGTAAAGCCGGCCTGAAACAGCTGCGCGCAGCCGAAACCGAGAAATATCCGCACGTAACCTTCTTCTTCAGCGGTGGGCGGGAAGAAGTTTTTCCCGGTGAAGAACGCGTGCTGGTGGCTTCTCCCAAGGTGCCAACCTACGACTTACAGCCTGAGATGAGCGCACCCGAACTGCGCGACCGTCTGCTGGAGCACATCCGCGCAGAGGCGGCCGATTTCATGTGCATCAACTTTGCCAATCCCGATATGGTGGGGCATACCGGCGTTTTTCCGGCCATTGTGAAAGCCGTGGAAACGGTTGATCAATGTGCGCAGGCTCTGGTGGAAACCGGCTTGCAGCACGGGTATGATTGCCTGATCATTGCCGACCACGGCAACGCCGATTTTGCCGTAAATGCCGACGGAACACCCAATACAGCCCACAGCATGAATCCCGTTCCCTGCTGGCTGGTGAGCAATGATCTGAAACCTGTGCTGCATGAAGGTAAACTGGCCGATGTGGCGCCAACCATACTGAAAATGATGCAATTACCTCAACCTGCCGATATGAGCGGTCAAAGTCTGTATTGATGAAGAAAATAGCCCTTATTTGTTCCGTGCTCGCATTGCACGCCTGTGCCCAAAAGGAAGTAAGCACCAAAGGTCCCTGGTTTCAGGTGCCGGAATACATGAACGCGGAAATTGCCGCGCTCAAAAAATCAAATCCTTCCATCAGTAAAACCCTGGTCTGGGGCGATGAACTTCGAAGTGCGCAGGAAGATTCGGTGGATTGGGATCGCGAGTTGGGACTATGGGAACGCATGGATTTGAATAAACCTTCCTGGGCAGCTTCTTTCGATTTAACGGTGAAGCAAACCGCTGATGGCGGTCGTTTTGCACTGTATGAAACCAGAGATCAGGAGCCCGATCTTCGGTCTGTGAGTCTGCTTTATGATGCAAAGGAAACGCTGTTGGTGATCGAAGCCGACTGGACAGAACACAATTTTTGGATGCACCGCAGCTATCGACTCAGTTATCTTCCCGGTAAAGGATACACCATTAAAGGCTGGCAACAGGCCTTATGGGAAGAGCGCAAAGAGTTTGAAATCTTTGCCGATATCCACAACGATGCCTTCCTGAATCACTGAGCAGCAAGCTCAGGAATGTCCCTCAGGAAATGTGGTTCCTGCGGGCGTCTTTTTCTTCCTTGTCTCTGGTTGCAGAGGGTTGGCGATCCGCAGCAAAACCCGGCTGACTGAACGCTGCCAGGGTATAAACCTTCAATCCGGTAAGCATGAACACCACACTGGCGGCAATTTCAAATTGCTGCAACAGCAGGTGCGGCTCCACAAAGGAGCGAATCATAAGCAACAGGGCAATCAGGAACAGGATGTAAGCTGAAGCCGATTTCAATGCATGAACAATCTGTATCATCTTGTGGAGTGGGTTTTTGTTGATGGAAGCTGATGCAATCCGTACACACGCAAAATTGATGGCCACAGCGCATAAAACTAAATTTAACTTCCAAATGTTGAGTATAACCTTTAGTTATGAATTTCACCCTGAGTCAGTTGCAGGTGTTTCTCAAAGTGGTAGAAACACAAAGTGTCACAAAAGCATCCGAGGCTTTGCACCTCACGCAACCGGCAGTATCCATTCAGCTGCGTAAGTTTCAGGAGCAGTTCGACATTCCGCTCACAGAAGTGGTGGGCAGGAAGTTGTACATCACCGATTTCGGTAAAGAAATTGCCGACGCGGCAGAGCAAATCCTGCAACAGGTTAATGCCATCAACTACAAAACACATGCGCACAAGGGGCAATTGTTTGGGCATTTACGGGTATCGGTGGTTTCTACCGGCAAATACGTGATGCCGTATTTTCTGTCGGATTTCGTCAATGGTAATCCGGGCGTAGAACTGCAAATGGATGTGACCAACAAACTAAAGGTGTTGGAAAGTTTGCAGCATAATGAAATTGACTTTGCCCTGGTTTCCAGTTTGCCGGAACACCTGAACATTGAACATCTTGATTTGCTACAGAATAAGCTGTACCTGATTGGAAATGCAAACCACGACTTGCCCGCACAGCCGCTCAGCGCGCAGGATTTGGGTTGCATGCCCCTCATTTTCAGGGAGCAAGGTTCTGGAACCCGACAAACCATGGAACGGTTTATTGAAGTGAACCGGATAGATGTTTCGAAAAAGCTGGAACTCACTTCAAATGAAGCCGTAAAACAATCTATCCTGGCGGGCCTGGGCTATTCGGTGATGCCGCTCATTGGTATCCGAAATGAAATCCTCAAGGGTGAACTTAAAATCATTCCCATGCGCGGATTGCCGTTCCGCTCAAGTTGGAGTCTGGTATGGCTGAAAGGGAAACGGCACGGTCCGGTGGCTCAGGCATTTTTGGAACATATCCGCTGCAAAAAGGAAGAAATCGTTGCCCGGCATTTTAGCTGGTCGGAACAGTTTTAAAGTTGTTCTTCCGCAGCGTTTCATAAACGCACTTTATAGGCGGTATATGCATCCGTCGTGCCCGGGGTTCATGCGAAAGCCGCACTTTTGTGCCCCGAATCTGCATCCTCAAATGGGTCAGCATTGCCCGATATGGAGTTCCAAATCGTACTGAGTAATCTAACCAACCCTACACTGCTGTTTTTCTGTCTGGGTATTCTGGCCGCCAGGTTGAAAAGCGACCTCGAAATCCCCGAATCAACCAGCAAATTCATTTCCCTTTACCTGCTTTTTGCCATTGGTTTTAAGGGCGGGCAGGAATTGGCGCACGCCCAGTTTACTGCTGAAATTTTCTATTCACTTTTCTTCGGTCTGGGCCTTGCCGCGGTCATCCCATTCTATGTATTCTTTTTGATGAAGGGAAGAATGGGCGTGTATAATGCCGCTGCTGTGGCCGCGTCTTACGGCTCAGTTAGTGCCGTAACCTTTGTGGCCGCCGTAGCTTTTCTGGAGTTGGGCGGGCTTTCCGCAGGCGGACACATGGTTGCCGTAATGGCCCTTATGGAAGCTCCGGCCATCATCGTTGGCATGGTGCTCATGCGGAGGTTTGAAGAGGTTCGGCCCGGAACACATCAGCTGAAACTCGGCTCGGTCATCCGACATTCGTTCACCAACGGAAGCGTGCTGATGGTGCTGGGCAGCCTCGTCATCGGGTTGATTGCCGATTCAAAACAGGCCGAAGGCATCAAGCCATTTACCAACGATATCTTCAAAGGATTTCTGGCCATTTTTCTGCTGGAAATGGGCATGGTTACCGCCCGCCGCCTCACTTCATTTGCCCGGTATGGCTGGTTTGCAGGTTTGACTGCGGTGTTGCTTCCGGCAGTGAACGGAACCATCGCTGCATTGCTGAGCGCCATGGTTACCGATGATGTGGCCAACCGCTTCATGTGCGCAGTGCTCGCCGCAAGCGCTTCCTATATTGCCGTACCCGCCGCCATGCGGCTCGCCGCGCCAAAGGCAGATCCCGGCCTGTATATTCCCATGGCACTGGGAATTACCTTTCCCTTTAACATCACGCTGGGCATGCCTTTGTATCTGGCCATCATCCGGATAACCCTATAGAATTTCTGCGGTTTCTGTGCTCTGCCTGTTCAGGGTTCATCCCGGCTTCCTTTACTTTGAACCTGAATCATCATGGAATCCATCCTGAATTACATCAACGGCGAATTGCGCCCTGCCGTTTCCGGAGCCTGGCTCGACAATGAAGATCCTTCCTGCGGAACAACATACAGCCGCATTGCGGCTTCCGATTCCGACGATGTTTCCGCCGCCGTTGCCGCTGCTGAACAGGCATTTCCCGCCTGGTCCGCGTTGAAAGCCGAGCAAAGGGCTGCTTTCCTTTTTCGCATGGCAGATCTGATGGAAGCAGATGTAGATGCGCTGGCCGCCGATGAAAGCCGTGATTCCGGCAAACCACTGGCCCTGGCCCGCCGCATGGACATTCCCCGTGCCGTAGATAATTTCAGGTTTTTTGCATCGGCAGCAACGCAATTTGCTTCCGAAAGCCATCAAACTTCCCCGGAACTGTTCAATTATACCCTGCGTCAGCCCCTTGGCGTGGTGGGTTGCATCAGTCCCTGGAACCTTCCGCTGTACCTGTTCACCTGGAAAATAGCGCCGGCCCTGGCAGCGGGTTGTTGCGTGGTGGCCAAGCCTTCCGAAGTAACGCCCATGACGGCCTTTCGTCTGGCACAAATAGCGCAAAAGGCCGGACTTCCAGCAGGAGTCCTGAACATCCTGCATGGTACCGGTCCGCAGGCCGGCAGCGCCATCGTTGCACATCCGCGCATCAAAGCCATCAGCTTTACCGGCGGCACCAAAACCGGTGCAGCGATTGCTGCCACCGCTGCGCCCATGTTCAAGAAGCTTTCGCTGGAACTCGGAGGCAAGAATCCAACCATCGTATTTGCCGATGCAGATTTCGACCTGGCGCTGAATACTGCTGTGCGTGCCTCCTTCACCAACCAGGGACAAATATGCCTGTGTGGTTCACGCATTCTGGTTCAGGATGCCATCTATGCAAAGTTCCGTGATGCTTTTGTGGCGAAAGCGCAGCAGCTGAAGGTGGGAAATCCCGCCCATGCAGCTACGGACATTGGTGCTTTGGTAGGAAAGGCGCACTTTGAGAAAGTGAAACAATACATCGAGCTGGCCAAACAGGAGGGCGGAACCATACTTTGCGGCGGCGAAACGTTGCAACCCGTTCCGGGCGGTTATTACCTCAGCCCAACGGTGATTGAAGGGCTGCCACAGCAGTGTCGGACAAATATGGAAGAGATTTTCGGCCCTGTGGTGACCTTGCAATCCTTCCAGGATGAAGCCGAGGCGCTGGCTCTGGCCAATGCCACAGAATACGGATTGGCGGCCGGGCTGTGGACTTCAGACATCAACCGCGCACATCGCGTGGCCCACAAGCTGCAGATGGGTATTGTTTGGGTGAACTGCTGGCTGGAACGCGACCTCAGAACACCTTTTGGCGGTGTGAAAAGCAGCGGTGTGGGCAGAGAAGGAGGCTGGGAAGCGATGCGCTTCTTCACCGAACCCAAAAATATCGGGGTGAAACTGGTGCTGCAAGCGGAGCAGGGAAACTGATGCCTCGCAGTTCTGAACGCGGTACTTAAGCGGCGAAAAAGCCGATGACGCCTGTTAAAATCAGCACAGTGCCGGTAATCCGTTTTTCGTGATGTTCCATAAAGTGCAGGTTCAGGCGGTGCAAGCCGCTCAGGGTAAATCCAACCAGCGCCAGCATGCCAATGATGGTCACCAGCGTGTAAATCACGGCCACGGAAATGATGGCCGCATTGCCAAAGGCGCCCGCTGATAGAAAATAACTTTCAATTTCCAGACAGGGGGAAAAGAACATGGCCGCCGCCATGGTGAGCAGCACGGTTGCCGGTTTCAGCTTCTTCAGCGATTTTTCAGAAGGCAGGTGTTCGTGGTGGCTGTGTCCGCTGTTCAGGCTGAAATACACCAGCCCAAGCAGGATGAGCAGCAAAGGTGCCAGCAGGTGTCCGAAAAACTCCAGTTCTGTAGCCAGGCGTTTGCCAATCAGGCCCAGAACAATGCCGAGGCCAACCGTGCTGAGCACATGCGCCAGTCCAAGCAGGAGCGTGAAGCGCAGGGTTTGCATTCTGGTCCATTTTTCGGCACGTGCCAAAGCCACCAGAGGCAACCAGTGACTGGGCAGCAACACGTGAATAAGACTCAATAAAAAACTGCCGAAGAGAATCTGAACCATGCCTCCGCAAAGGTATCCCTCTTGGTTATATTTGCCCTACTTATGGGAACCGGAATGTTACACACCCACAAGCTCAGCGTGATGCTGTTTCTTGTGCTCTACCTGTTTAAACTCATTTTCCTGCTCACCAACAATGCCAAAGCCATGGCAGCCATGCAGAAAAAAGGATGGCGCATTTTTGACATGGGCATCAGCACCCTGTTTCTTGCAACAGGCTTGTATTTGCTGTTCACCGCCGCAGAAGTGAAAATGCTGCAATGGGTGAAAATCGGTATGGTGTTTCTCAGCATTCCCCTGGCTGTGATCGGATTCAAAAAGGCCAATAAGCCACTGGCAACACTCAGCGTATTGCTCATTTTTGGTGCGTATGGCATGGCCGAAGCTGCGAAGAAAAACCGCGTACAGCCCGTTGCTGCCGGCGCTACGCCTCAGGAAACTGCCAAGGCAATGTATGTGTCGAATTGCGTTGTATGCCACGGTGAAGATGGCGCCGCACAGGTTGCAGGCGCTGCCAACCTGCAAACCAGCACGCTCAGCGAGGCCGACATCATCAACATTTTGCGCAATGGTAAAAACCGGATGCCAAAGTTCTCAGGTTGGAATGAGGCAGAGCTGAAGCTGGTTGCTGAATTTACCAAGTCGCTCCGTAAATGATGTACCGATTCCTGCTGTTGCTTTTGCTCTGCGGGTTGTCAGAACTGGCCGCGCAGGGTTCTTTTCAGGTGGAACGGAACCTGCAAACTGCGCGCGCTCATGTGTTTGAACCTTTGAAACATCAGGAGCCCCTGCTGGAACAATCAGCGCAGGAAATGCCCAAGCCCGGCGGACTTATGCCGGGTTTAACCGCCTACCAGAACGCACGACGGGAATCTTTGATTCGCTCGCGCAGCAACAACAAAGCGGAACCCACGCCACAGGAACTGTTACTGCCTGCCATGGAAAAAGGCTTTGAAGCACTTTCCGGGAGCGGAACGCCCAACGACAACCATGTAGCCGTGAACAACGAAGGCGTGGTGATGTCTGTTCTTAACACCAACATCCGCGTTTTTAACGACACCGGAAAACTGCTGAAAACCTGGGGCCTGGCCTCGTTTGCCC
Source organism: Bacteroidota bacterium (assembly GCA_039796915.1). Lineage (GTDB taxonomy): Bacteria > Bacteroidota > Bacteroidia > NS11-12g > UBA955 > REEB481. Next base: position 16,505 of record JBDKIU010000060.1, read on the forward strand.
GCAATCCGAACTTCAATCCTGAAGGCGCTTTGCCCATGTTGGATCGTCCGTTTGATCCACGGGTGCTGTTTGATCAGGAATCCAACCGCTGGATTGTGGTGTTCATGAATGGAACCCTGCACAGCAACAGTGCTACCATCGTGGGATTTTCCACTTCTTCAGATCCGCTGCAACCCTGGAATGTGTACCGTCTGTCGGGAAATCCACTGAACGATACCACCTGGAGCGATTACCCCATCGTTGCACTTGGAACTGGCGATTTGTTCATCACGCTGAACCAGCTTAAAAACAATAAAGGCTGGCAGGACGGATTCGTGCAAAGCATCATCTGGCAGGTGAATAAAAGCGATGGTTTCCAAGGGAAGAGTCTTCAGAAAAACTTGTGGCACAGCCTGAAGTTTCAGGGTAAATCCATCTGGAGCATCTGTCCGGCTCAGGGTGGCGTGAAATTGTATCCCGACATGTATTTCCTGAGCGTGCGTCCGGCTGATACGCTGAACGATACGCTCTTCATCCATAAAATCACAGGAACCCAGGCTTCAGGAAATGCCTCTTATGCGCTGAAGGTGATTCGTGCCGACAAAACCTACGGCTATCCGCCATCGGCCTTGCAGCCTCAGGGATATAAACTGGCCTGCAATGATGCCCGCGTATTGCACGCGGTTCAAACAGGAAAGGTGGTTCACTACGCACAAAATTCCATCCACCCGCAAAGCCTGCAGCCCTGCATCTACCACGGCGCCTTGTATGATCTGGAAGGAACACCCGAAGCCAAGGCACAATACATCACCACAGACTCTTTAGATTTTGCCTATCCGGCCATAGCCGCCGCGGGAAATGCCGAAGACGATCCTTCGGTGCTGATTACCTTTCAGCATTCCGCTGCGCAAACCTTTCCCGGAACATCCGTGGTGTATTGCAATCGCTACCGCGAGTATTCGAACATCCTCCGGATCAAGCAGGGCCGAAGCATCATCAACTATTCCTTCCTGCCCAAAGACCAGCAGCGCTGGGGCGATTATGAAGGAATCCAGAAAAAGTACAACGAATCCAATACCTGGTATTTGGTTGGTTCATACGGAAATGGAGGCATGAATGCGTGGATTTCACGGCTCAGCCTGAAAGATCCATTGCGCCAGGCGCTCGAAATCGACGCGTTTCGGGTGTTCCCGAATCCCGTTGATGATGCCGTGAAAATCGAACTAAGCATCAACGCCTCCGGAATATATCGGGCGGTTCTGGTCAACATGAAAGGGCAGGAGCAAATCCTGGATTCACGCTTTGTACTGGATGCAGGAACCCATTTGTTGAAGCTGAACACTGCGGAAATAGCATCAGGTGTTTATTACCTGAAGGTTTATGAAGAAGGCAGCGGTCAAACTACCGGAACGTTTAAACTGTGGGTGCGTTGAATCAGGAGCCGGAACCGGAACGCATCATTCTGGTAAATAAACCGTATGGCTGGAGTTCATTCCAGGCGGTAAAGAAAATCAAGTACCTGTTTAAGGCCAGAAAGTGCGGCCATGCCGGCACGCTTGATCCGCTGGCCACGGGATTGCTGATTTTATGCACCGGCAAAGCAACCCGCAAGCTCGAAGGATTTCAGGGACAGGAAAAAGAATATACCGGAACCATGGTGCTGGGAGCTACCACGCCTTCTTACGACATGGAAACGGAAGTGAATGAGCAATTCCCCATCGGGCAGATCAACGCGCAGCTGATTGCCGATACGCTTCCTTTGTTTACCGGAAACATTGCGCAGGTTCCACCGCTGTTCAGTGCGGTGAAAGTAGATGGAAAAAGGGCGTACAAGCTGGCGCGGGAAGGTGTGATGCACCAGTTGGAATCGCGGAATGTGGTGGTGCGCGAATTTGAAATCACCCGCATGGAACTTCCCGAACTGGATTTTCGGGTGGTTTGTTCCAAGGGAACGTACATCCGTTCACTGATCCACGACTTCGGCAAAGCGATGAACAGCGGAGCCTATCTGAAGGCATTGTGCCGCACCAGGATTGGTGATTTCACCCTGGCGGAAGCCAAAACCCCTGCTGAATGGCAGGAAGCATTGCTCAAAAACGATTCCGATGCCTAATTTTGGGGAACGGAATAACATTTGATATCGTTCATCACATCATGGCAAAACCAAACTTCCTTACACGCATCGGCAGCCTCTTGCTTCTGAGTATTACCGTTTTATCGTGCCAGAAGGCCGAAGCTACCGCCGGTTTCAACGACTGGATGCGTGAAATGTTTACGCCACGCGCCGCCGAACAGGAAGTGGTGAGCGACGGTTTTTCCCTGAATGGGCGTTTGCTGAATATGCCCAAACGCCTGCTGGTTTTGCAGGAACTGCGCAAGGATGGCTGGAGTTTTATGGATTCCGTGCGTACAGATGCGGAAGGAAACTTCTCACTTTCCGGAAATACCAAAGAGGAAGTGTTTTGCATCCTGCAATGGGATTCCAGCAGCTACATCATGTTGGTGGTGAACAACAATACTAAAATGCAGCTGGAAATCAGCGGGGTTAATCCATACATCTCCTACAGCCTCAGCGGCGCAGAAATCCAGCAGAGCATGGAGCTTAAGGAATTTATTGAACTCAGCGCAGGATTCGATTACAAGTTGTTCGCCATCCAGCAGCAGGCTTCAAACCTGAGCGGTTCGGAAGAAGATTACGCGCTGGCCGCAGTATTGCAGAATCAGTTTTATGATGTGCTTTCCAAAAGGAAAGAGGCGTTTCTTGAATACATGAAATCCAAGCCCAAGAGCCTGGTTCCATACGTGGTATTCACTTATTACCTGATGGAAGATTTTTCCTTTGCCATGTTGGAAACGGCTTACAATTCCGTGAACGCCTACAATCCGCAATCAAAATATGCCAAAGAGCTGCAGTCCCTGTACAATGCAGAACGTTTACTGGCCGTTGGAAGCCCGGCGCCCGATATCATCCAGAATGATCCCAACGGCAAACCGATTCCTTTGTCGAGCTTGCGCGGGAAAGTGGTGCTCATAGATTTTTGGGCCAGCTGGTGCGGTCCTTGCAGGCGCGAAAATCCCAATGTGGTGCGCATGTACCGCAGGCTGAAATCGAAAGGACTTGAAATTTACGGCGTTTCCCTCGACCAGGATCGCAATGCGTGGCTGAATGCCATTGCCCGCGACAGTTTAAGCTGGATTCATGTAAGCGATTTGCGTCAATGGCAAAATGCCGCTGCCCGCTTGTACAAAGTGAGCGGCATTCCATATACCGTGCTTCTGGACAGAAAGGGCATCATCGTGGCAAAAGGTCTGCGAGGTCCGGAACTGGAAGCCCGAATCGAAGAGCTGCTCGCCAAGCCTTAAGGGTTAAACGATACGGCCGATGTTGCGGGGAACTTAATGTTCATTTAATAAGCAGCCCCCGCTTCAGTAACAATGCCGTAACAATAACATCCCTTTTTTGTAAGACATGATAGGCAATACTCCAACCATTCTTGTAGCTGATGACGAGCACGACATCCTCGAGTTTATCCGCTACAATCTGGAAAAGGAGGGCTATGCGGTATTTACAGCCCTGAATGGATCTCAGGCCGTAGAGCAGGCCCAGAAAATATTCCCGGATCTGATTCTGATGGATGTGATGATGCCGGTAATGGACGGCATTGAAGCTTGCCGCCTGTTGCGCCAAAATGAGAAAACAAGAAACAGCCTGATTGTATTCCTCACCGCTCGCGCCGAGGAGTTTGTAGAACTGGCCGGTTTTGAAGCCGGAGCAGATGATTTTATCAATAAACCCATCAAACCGCGGGTGCTCATTTCCCGGATTAAAGCCATTTTGCGCCGACAGGATAAGGGCGGATTCATGGACAATATGCGCTTTCCCGATCTGGAAATTGACCGTGAGAAATTTCTGGTAACCTACAAGGGCAAGCCGCTGCAGTTTCCCAGAAAAGAGTTCGAACTGTTGTCGTTCCTCGCTTCCAAGCCCGGAAAGGTGTTCAGCCGTGAGGAAATCCTCGATCAGGTTTGGGGTGCAGACGTAGAAGTTGTTGACCGCACCATCGACGTGCATGTGCGGAAAATCAGGGAAAAGCTGGAAGAACGTTACATCTATACAGTAAAAGGGGTAGGATATAAGTTTGATCCGCTCTGATCGGCTTAAATTTGTGCCAGTTATGGCACAGCGCGTGGCCTTTTATACCCTGGGGTGTAAACTCAATTTTGCCGAAACAAGCACCATTGGGCGTCAGCTCGTGGATGCCGGATTGCAAAAAGCCGAATTCACCGAAGGTGCCGATCTATATGTGATTAATACCTGCAGTGTTACCGATCAGGCAGATAAAAAATGCCGCAAAGTGGTTCAGGAAGCACTTAGGTACAATCCCAACGCCTACATCGTAATTGTGGGCTGCTACGCGCAGCTGAAGCCTCAGGAAATTGCCGAAATTCCTGGCGTGGACATGGTGCTTGGAGCGGCTGAAAAGTTTAACCTCACCCAGCACCTCAGCAGCCTGGTAAAAGAACCCAAAGCCCGCATCCATCAGGCAAATGTGAAAGATGTTTATGATTTCATTCCGGCATTTTCCAAAGGCGACAGAACCCGCACCTTCCTGAAAATCCAAGACGGATGTGATTATTTCTGTTCCTTCTGCACCATCCCGCTTGCGCGCGGTAAGAGCCGCAGTGCCAACGTGGCCGATACCGTTCGTTTTGTGCAGGACGCTGCACAAGCCGGTGCGCGTGAAATTATCCTCAGTGGTGTGAACCTCGGTGATTTTGGGGTGAACCACAACAGCAGCTTCTACGATTTGATGTGTGCGCTGGAAGCAGAAGTGGAGGTAGATCGTTTCCGCATTTCAAGCATTGAACCCAATCTGCTGGAAGACCGGATCATCGACTTCGTGGCAACATCTGAAAAGTTTGTCCCACACTTTCATATTCCCCTGCAAAGCGGCAATGACTACCTGTTGAAAAGGATGCGCAGGCGCTACGACCGTGACCTTTACACCGACCGCATCATGCGCATTAAAGACCGCATGCCGCATGCGTGTATAGGCGTAGATATTATCGTTGGGTTTCCCGGTGAAGATGAGGCGTGCTTCCTGGATACCTATCATTACCTGAACGAACTGCCGGTTTCGTACCTGCACGTGTTTCCTTACAGTGAACGCGTAAATACCACGGCCTACAAAATGAAAGAAGTGGTGCCGAAGAAACTCAGGATGCAGCGTTCAGAAATGCTCAGAATTCTGAGTGAGAAAAAGAGACATGCCTTTTATGAAGCTCATGCAGGTTCGGTGCGTAAGGTTTTGTTTGAATCAGAAGAAAAAAACGGCTACATGGAAGGATTTACCGATAACTACATCAAGGTTCGGGTTCCCTATGATCCGCTGCTGGTCAATGAGGTTACGGCTGTGGAATTGGGAAGGCCAACAGCCGAAGGAGCCCTGGAAGGGTTTCCCATGCCTGATGTAGCTTTGTTGAAACCGCATCACTAAACAAGAATAAAGTATATGTACGCCACCTTATATGATTTGATCTTCGACCTTACCGGTCTGAAGCTCCCTTTTCTCCAAATTGTCAATACGTTTGGATTGCTGGTGGCGCTGTCTGTTGCCGCAGCCTATCAGGTGTTTTCCGCTGAATTCAGGCGCAGGCACATCCAACAACAGTTTCCCACGTTTTCCTTGCTCACCGTGGTTGGTAAACCTTTTAGCGCTGCCGATTATGTGAGCAGTGCCGTGCTTGGTTTTATCATGGGACATAAATTGCTGTACCTGATCATCTGGCCAGAAGCAGCAGGCCAGGATCCGGCCGGTTTTCTGTTTTCAGGTGATGGCTCTCTGGGCTTGGGTGTGCTGGTAATGGCCCTGGTGCTTGGGATGAAATACCGCGAAGACCGCAAGCAGCGGCTTCCCAAGCCTGAAGAACGCATCAGCAAGGTTGGCCCGGATTATTTCATGGGTAATATATCAGCCCTTGCGCTGTTGTTTGGTTTTCTCGGCGCCAAATGCTTCCATATTCTCGAAGATTGGTCCACTTTTACTGCCGATCCTCTGGGAAGCATCTTCTCAACCGGTGGCTGGACGTTTTATGGAGGCTTGATTGGTGGTGGCGCGGCCGTATTGGTTTATACCCACAAAAAGGGCATGAATATTTTCCGCGTTTTGGATGTGGGTGCTCCGGGAATGATGATCAGCTACGCCGTTGGCAGGCTGGGTTGCCACCTGAGTGGCGATGGCGACTGGGGAATTGTGAATACCACGCCT
>JBDKIU010000061.1:0-5550 GCA_039796915.1 Bacteroidota bacterium
TGAATTTGAGAAGGCTTCAGCACTCCTTCAAACTTTTGCATACCGTTGGGCGTGCCATGACGGATGGTTTTGAAGAGGTTCTTCACATCGCCACCGTAAATCCAGTATTCATCGGTCAGGTTAGGACCTACCAGCCCTTCCGCGTTCTTACCATGACATACGGCGCAGTTTTTTCCGTACACGGCAGCCATCGCTTCAAGCTTCGACTTGTCGGTAATCAGCGTCACGTTGGTTTCGTCCACTTTTTCAGCGGCATTGGCCAGCATGGCCTTTTCTTTCGCTTCGGCAACCTTCATTTCCACGGCATATTCCTGTTCCTGGCGCAGTCCCTGACCGGTCCACTGGTAGCGCACCATATACACCACACCAAACAGAATGGTTGTATAAAACAGGTACATAAACCATGGTGGCGGTGGATTGTCCAGTTCGCGGATGCCATCGAAATCGTGGTTCAGGTCCACTTCTTTATCGGTTGCAGAAGATTTGATTTGCAGCAACCTGCTCCAGAATCCTTCTTTTTCGGTTTCGGGCACTGCTTCTTTGCCCAGCACGAGCTGCTCGCCCCGGCTCAGGCTGTTCACGGCGTTGTACATAAACACCACGCCAAGGCCAATCACCATGCTGCATACTTTGATGCCCCACCAAATCCAGGCGGTACGCACTTTTGATTTCAGCACTTCTTCGCCACCGGCCCAGAACACCATCACCAGCACAGCGATGGCGGCTACAAGCACCACGGTGAGGTACAGTCGCATCACCTTCATGCGCAGGGCTGGGAAATGCTCCTTCCAGAAAGAGGCCGGTTCACCCTGACGCCTGAAGGCCGTGTAAACCTGAACCCTGTTCAACAAATCAACCGACAGGAACAAGGCGAAGATGGCGATGGCGAAAAACACGAGCCACCAGTTAGAGATACTTGCCCCTGAAGGATTGAGCTTTTCGAGGAAGCCGGGCACCACCATGGCACCGAGGCCGCCCACCAGCAACAACCCGATGAGGGGAAACATGATATTCAGAATGCGTTTCATAGCTTTTTTTTAAAGATTTAAGTCCATTTCAGTTGGTTCATCAGCCAAAGGCGTCATGCTCATTTGTTCGGCATGGCTGCGGCTCATTCTAACCAGATAAATACAAACCGCTGTAAAAAACAGCAGAAAAATCATCAGGGAGAGCACCAGCCAGACGTCAACGCCTTCCAGTCTGCCAATCATTTTGTTCATCATAGTGATCTGTGCAATTACTGTTGGGTAGAAGCTGCGGCTTCCGCAGGTTTAAGATCACGGCCCAGCTTATGCAGGTAGGCTATCAGTGCCAGCATTTCGCTGTTGGGCTTCACTTTATACCCATCTTTTTTCAGCGTGCCTGCTATTTCTTCTGCCTGCTTCTTCAAGTCTGCAGCAGCTTCTTTTTCGTAGCCCGGCGCATAGGGAACACCCAGTGTGCGCATGGCGCTGATTTTCTTTTCAAGCAGCGAAAGATCCAACTCCTGTTCTGCCAGCCAGGGATAAGCCGGCATGATGGAGCCCGGTGAAGTTACACGTGGGTTCATCATGTGGGCATAATGCCAGGCCGCACCCCGATTCACCTTTCCGCCGGGTTCACCACCGCGCACCAAATCAGGACCGGTACGCTTACTGCCCCAAAGGAATGGATGATCGTACACGTATTCGCCTGATTTGCTGTACTCACCGTAACGCTTGGTTTCACTGCGGAACGGCCTGACCAGCTGACTGTGACAGTTGTTACAACCTTCACGGATGTAGATGTCGCGTCCTTCCAGCTCCAGTGGTGCATAAGGTTTGATGCTGGAAATGGTTTTCACCTGTTCCTTCACAAAAATCATGGGCACTAACTGCACCAGACCACCCAGTGAAACGAGAATCAAAGAGAACACCAGCATGGTCATGGGGCGAGATTCAATCCATTTATGCCAGTAGGCGGGTTTGCCATGATCTTCAGCAGTTTCAGCGGCCTTCAGCGGATACGCTTCTGCGGGTTCATTGGCCAGGAAGCTGCCTTGTTTCACTGTTTTCATGATGTTATACACCATCACAAACACACCGCTCAGATACAGCAAGCCTCCGAATGAGCGCAACACATACAGGAACTTGATGCGTTCCACCGTTTCGAGGAAGTTGTATTTCAGGTTTCCATCTGCATCAAACTCTTTCCACATGAAGCCTTGAGAAAATCCGCTGAAATACATAGGCACAGCGTAGAACAGGATGCCAAGCGTGGCAATCCAGAAGTGCATGTTTGCCAGCCTGTTTGAGTACAGCTTGGTTTGCCACATGCGGGGAATAATCCAGTAGAGGATGGCAAAAGTGAGGAAGCCGTTCCAGCCCAGTCCGCCAACGTGCACGTGCGCTACAACCCAGTCTGTGAAGTGCGCAATGGCATTCACGTTTTTCAGGGAAAGCAATGGACCTTCAAAGGTGGCCATACCATAAGCCACAAGACCAACCACAATAAACTTGAGCAGGGCGTCTTCACGCACTTTATCCCAGGCTCCGCGCAAGGTGAGCAAACCGTTCAGCATACCGCCCCAGGAAGGTGCAATCAGCATGATACTGAACACCACACCCAGCGTTTGTGCCCAGTCGGGCAATGAGCTGTACAGCAGGTGGTGCGGGCCGGCCCAGATATAAATGAAGATGAGCGACCAGAAGTGGATGATGGAAAGTTTATAGGAATAAACCGGCCTGTTGGCCATTTTGGGCATGAAGTAATACATCAGTCCAAGGAACGGCGTAGTCAGGAAGAATGCCACGGCATTGTGTCCGTACCACCATTGCACCAGCGCATCCTGCACGCCGGCATAAACGCTGTAACTCTTCAGGAAGCTAACCGGCAACTCGAAAGAGTTTACAATATGCAGCATGGCTACAGTCACCCAGGTGGCGATGTAAAACCAAATACCTACATAAATGTGCTTCTCACGACGCTTCAGAATGGTTCCGAACATATTCAACCCAAACACCACCCAAATCAGCGTAATGGCAATATCAATAGGCCATTCCAATTCCGCATATTCTTTGGAAGTGCTGATGCCCAAGGGCAGGGTAAGCGCAGCAGACACGATGATGAGCTGCCAGCCCCAGAAATGCACTCTGCTCAGCACATCGCTGAACATCCGTGCCTTCAGCAAACGCTGCAGGGAATAGTACACCCCGGTAAAAATGGCATTGCCCACAAAGGCAAAAATGACTGCATTGGTATGCAGGGGGCGCAAACGCCCAAAAGTGTGCCAGGAGGCGAAGTTGAGTTCTGGCAGGAACAATTGCATGGATACAATCAGTCCGACCAGCATACCCACCGCACCCCACAAGAGGGTTGCCCAGGCAAAGGCCCGCACAATCCGGTTGTCGTAAAAGAATGTTTCTTTATTCATGGGTAGTAGTTTGAGGTTTAGGTTCTATTGAAGTCATTTCTTTCGTTTGTTCGTTCATTGTTTCATGAGGCATGTCGTCGAACAGTACCCGCATCCCCGGAGTAACCAGGTCTTCATGCTGCCCTGATTTCACCCACCAGAAAAACACTGCGAGGAAAACCAGGCCCAGCGACAGGCTGCACAGAATCAACAATGGAAGGATGTTCATATCAAACCCTCCCTGGATGCAAAACGTCGGGTGCGCCACACGGCAAAAAGTGCCACAGAGATGCTGCTGACCGGCATGAGCACGGCAGCGAACAAGGGCGACAGTTGAGCGGTGGCCGCGAAATAGAGTCCTACCGCATTATAGCCCAGACTCAGGTAGAAACTTTCCCTGCCTGCGCGGGCCGTATTTCGTGCAAAACGCATAAATACATTTAACTTTTCAAGGGAATCATGCAACAAAATGCCCGATGAAGCCGGAGTGAACTGTGTCATATCCTGAGCCAGCACAATTCCCGCATGCCCTGCCTTCAGCGCACCGGCATCGTTGAGTCCATCGCCCAGCATCATCACGGTTGCACCGCGTGTTTCCAGTTCCTGCAGCGCAGCAACCTTCATGGCAGGATCTTGACGAAACTGCATATGTTCAAACACTTCAGGTATTTGTGCTTCGATGTAGGCTGCATCTTTTTGGCTGTCGCCGGAAAGCAAACTCAGATCATAGCGTTCATGCAGTTGCTGCATCATCTGAGCCACACCATTCCTGAGTCGGTGGTGGGTGATGAAAGTGGCCACCGGTTTCCCGTCTAAAGAGATATACGTTTCCGCACCATCATGCAGGTGTTCACCCGAATGGCTGCCGTTTGGCAGCGCCCAGCTTTCCCTTCCGATGCGCAGTTCATGGCCGCCGCACTGCATGCGCAGTCCACGACCACTTTGTTCTTCATAGAAATCAGGTTGAACAGGCGTGGCATCGGCGCAGGCTTCGGCGAGCACGCGGCTTACCGGATGTGTCGAAGCTGCGGCCGCGGTAAGAATCAGGCTTTTGAGTGCTGCGTCGGGCACTGCGCTGGTCCATTCCAGTTCTGCATCTTTGGGATCGGTAAGGGTTCCGGTTTTGTCGAATACGAGGTGATCCACACTGGCCAATGTTTCCACTACTTCCGGATTGCGGAGGTAAAACCCGTTTTTGCCCAAAATGCGGGTTGCGTTGCTGTAAGCAAAAGGCGTGGCGATGGCCAGCGCGCAAGGACAGGCAACCATGAGCACGGCTGTTGCGGCAAACATGGCTTTGGAAAGATCCACGGGCCACCAGGCCAGAAATGCGCCTGCGGCCAGTGCCAGTGTTCCCAGGGTGAACCAAATGCTTACCTTTTGTGCGAAGCGGCCAATGCGGGAAACAGGTCTGCCTTTCTGGCTTGCGTTGCTCCACATTTGCTGCAGCCGGCTTTCGGTAAAAGGCCGAACCACTTCAAGCTCCAGCATACCCTGAACGCTGCGTCCGCCTGCATACAGCAGTTCACCTGCCACTTTATACACCGGCGCAGATTCACCGGTTACGTAACTGTAGTCTATCAATGCGCTGTGCGACATGAGGATGCCATCGCCGGGGATGAGCGTTCCATTACGCACCTGAACCCTGTCGCCGGGCACCAGGTCAAATACGCGCACCGCCTGTGTTTTCCCATCCTTCAGCACCAGCGCCGACAAAGGAAAGAAGCGTTCTGCACTGCGGTCGAAGCGAATGGCTTCCCAGGTGCGTTCCTGCAGCCAGGTTCCAATCAACAGAAAAAAGACCAGGCCGCTGAGGCTGTCGAAATACCCCGGACCGATTCCACTGGCTACTTCATAAACGCTGCGCAGCCAAAGAGCGGACAGGCCAATGGCCAGGGGCACATCTACTGAAATCTCTCTGGCTTTGAGTGTTTTTAAACTTTTGCTGAAATAATGTCCGGCGGAGAAAAACAGTACCGGAACAGAAAGTGCCACATTCAGCCAAGAGAACAGTTGCCGGAAGCCGGCCTCAGAAAGCCCCAGGTATTCCGGGAAGCTGAACAACATGATGTTGCCAAAGGCGAAGCCGGCGACTGCCAGTTTCAGGATGGTTCTCCCCTGCTCCTTGCTTGTGTTGACCCGAGCATCTGGTACCAGTGCCGGTGTATATCCGAGGCTGT
>JBDKIU010000062.1:0-7844 GCA_039796915.1 Bacteroidota bacterium
AAAACTGTTCCATCGGTTGCTGGTGTGAAATGTTGTTATACGTGCTGGTTGGTGACAGGCGAATAGCGGCTTTATGTGCTCCAACGGCCTCAACAAGCGCATTCATTACTTCCACTACAAAACGATTTTGATTTTCCAGGCTGCCACCGTATTGATCTGCGCGTTGATTGGAACTATCTGCCAAAAACTGATTGGGTAAATAGCCAAACGCTGCGTGTAATTCTACACCGTCAAATCCGGCTTCCATAGCATTCAAAGCGGCCTGCTTGTAATCCTGAATGATGTGTTGAATTTCCTCAATTGTAAGTGCGTGAGGTGTTTCATAATCCTTCATTCCTTCCATCGTGAAGTGTTGTTGTCCCTGAATACCCAGGGCAGAGGGCGCAACCGGCAAAGCCCCGTTTTTCACCAATGAATGCCCTACCCGGCCGGTATGCCACAGTTGTGCATATATGGTTCCATCATGTTGATGCACGGCCTGCGTCACCCTTTTCCACGCTTCAATCTGCTCGCGGGTGTAGATTCCGGGTGTTAACGGACTTCCTTGTGCCTGCGGACTGATGTTGATGCCTTCGCTGATGATGAGCCCTGCGCTTGCCCTTTGCGTGTAATACAGAACGGTTGATTCACCAACCACGCCTTCCATGTTGGCACGTGAGCGTGTCATTGGCGCCATGGCCATGCGGTTCTTCAGCCTCGATGTTCCAATGTTTATGTGTTCCAGAAGTTTCATGTGCGTTGCTAAGTGCTTGCAAACGTATGGCCATTACTTTACTTTTGAAAGTAGTTACTACTTTGTACAGTAGTAACCCAAAGTAAAGTCATTACTGGTATCAAGCGTTTATGCCTGAAAAAAAAATCGCAAAAAACTGCACCCTCAAGGATGTTTTGGACATCATCGGAGGCAAATGGGCCATGCCCATCATCTACCATCTTTCCTTGGGTAAGATGCGATTCAAGGAAATTGAAAGAACCATCGAGGGCATTAATACCCGGATGCTGGTGAAGGAATTGAAGAACCTGGAAGCCAACGGCATCCTTACGCGCCAGGTTTTTGCCACAGTGCCGCCAACCGTTGAATATGCACTCACGGAAAAAGGGGAAATGCTGATTCCCAGCATTAAATCACTGCATCAGTGGGGACAGGAATACGGATCATGATATTTTTTCATTTCCCGACCTGAATTCCATAGGTGTTTTCCCTGTTTTCAGCTTGAACAGCCTGCTGAAATACTGCGGATATTCAAACCCCAGCGAATAGGCAATTTCACTCACCGATTGATTGGTTTCTATCAGGATGTGCTTGGCCTGTTCAATAACAAAATAATGAATGTGATCCTGGGCGTTCAACCCGGTTTCTTTTTTGAGCAAATCACTCAGATAACTGGGTGAAAGATGCACCTGCCCGGCCAGCTCTTTCACCGTGGGAATGCCATCGTTTCGATGGTCATTGGATTCAAAATAAGCCTTCAGGAATTGCTCTACCCTGCTCACCACATGGCGATTGGCGCTTTTTCGCGTGATGAATTGCCGTCCGTAAAAACGGGCCGCATACTGCAACAATAATTCAATATTGGCTATGGTAATTGCCTGACTAAACGAATCAATATTCTGGGTAAGCTCCGCCCGGATTTTTTGAATACAGTCGTACAATACCTGTTGTTCCTTTTCTGAAAGATGTAAGGCTTCTGATATTTCATAATTAAAGAAACTGTACTCACGCATTTTATTCCCCAGACTGCTCCCGCGGATTAAATCCGGATGAAAAAACAATCCCCAGCCCATCATTTCTTCCTGCTCCCCGTTGTCTATTTCCATACTGATCACGTGATTCGGGGCGATACATACCAAACTGCCATCCTGAAAATCCAGTCTGTTCCTGCCATAACGGATGTGATTCCGGCAATGATTCTTGAACATGACCGAATAAAAATCGGTTTTGATGCGCAGCTCCTCGCTGTGTCCTTTTACCATACTGAAATCTACCACACCCCATAAAGGATGCTCGGCATAACCTAAATGAAGGAACTTATATAAATCGGAGATGGTTTTTAAATGAATGATTTCGTTCATCACTGATGGGAAAATTGATGGGCTGGTGTGTGTTGTTGCAACTTACGCCGCATAGGTTTCAAATTCTGCTGAGATTTTGCAACCCCGGCAGTTATCGGGCCGAATGGCGAATATGCCCTCGCTATGGAAGGCTTCCCGGAAGCTTTGTCTTTTTACAATTTGAAGAACCGCTTATTCATGGCCACGATGAATTTATAGCCCAGCCATTTATTCATAAAATCATACATCTTCGCATCTCTGCCCGCCATATAACGCAGCTTATGCGAGCCATCGGTGGCGGCTTTGTAAATGACTTCAGCCACGATTCCCACCGGCGATGCATTCTTCACCATCGTAGGAAACACGCTGCTGATGTTGGTAACGATTTTCCCATATTCCACCATACGTTCGTCGTGGTTGAAATCAAACGATCGACCTGCGAATTCGGTAGCAATGGCGCCGGGTTCCACAATTTTCACCTTGCCCCCGAACTGCTCTACTTCATACCTTAACGACTCGGAAATGCCTTCCACGGCGAATTTGGTTCCATGATACAATGAACCCAGCGGGAAAGTCATTTTCCCTCCCATGGATGAAATATTGATGATGATACCGCGCTTGTTCTTGCGAAAATGTGGCAGCAAGGCCCTTGTAACATCCAGTAAACCAATCACATTGGTGTTAAACTGCCGCAAAATGCGCTCCCTGGGAAATGATTCCAAAGGACCATAAGCGCCGTAGCCGGCATTGTTCACCAACACATCGATGCTTCCGAAGTGGCTGATTCCCTGCTGCACGGCACTTTGGATGGAGTCCAGATCTGTCACATCCAGGCGGGTAAGCAATACCCTGTTCAGTTTGTTCAACTCGGTTTCTTGTTCCGGTTGGCGCATGGTCGCGACTACATTCCAGCCTTTCGCATGGAAATATTTCGCTGTTTCTTTTCCAATGCCGCTGCTGGCTCCTGTGATGAAAATGGTTTGTGTCATGTGTGCTGTTGTTGGCTGCAAAACTGCGCCATCCATTCAGGCAGCACGGATACAAAAACAGGTTCTTTGGATACGAAATCCAGATTCATCCGCCTTTAGGCAAATTTTGGAAGGAAGTCTTCCACAGCACGTATCGCCAATGAAGGTCAATGGCTGCTGAAGCGCCAGATGGAACCATTTTTCGTACTGGTCTTCCGAAGCTTCCCCTGTTGTGTCAGCGCATCCAACACGCGTTCACTTTCCTGGCGTTCGGTACCGCTGAGTTCTGAAAACTCTTTCGCGGTTAAACTGGGGTACAGGGCAAAAAGTGCGTTCCAACTTGGCTCGTATGCTTGTTCCTCTGCATCCGGAAGCAACTTCAGCAGGGTTTGCTGATAGCTGCTGTAGGGCTTCGCGCCATACACTATTTCCCTGCGACCAGAAGAATCCACGAAAAAAATGGTTGGAAATCCGCGAACGCCCATGGCCCGCGCTTCTTTCAAATCCTCTTCAAACAATACGCGCGCCTGTGCTTCACTGTCGGCTTTGAGTTTCACCACATCCAGCCCGACAAGCAGTGCAGCCTGCAACAAGTATTCCCATTTGGTGATGTTCTTCTTTTGAAGGAAAACCATTTCACGGATTTCACGGAGGAACCTGATGGCCTTGGCCTGGTCCTGCAACTGTGCGGCTTTAAAAGCGATGGACGGCGGAAAGGAAGAATGCAGCGGATCTTCCAGCCATACATCGCCATCAATGGGCATATCGTAATACATACTCACTTCGTCCCAATGATGCGCCACATCCGAAGGCTTGCTGATTCCGCCGCTGTTGTAACTCCAGTCCGGAAGCAAGCCGCCCATGCGGTATTCAATGTCCAGATATTTTCCGTAAGTCAGTTTCAGCTTCCGCAACTGGGGCTCAATTCCCCAGCAGGATGAACAAATCGGATCGGTGAAATAAATCACTTTGACGGGCTTTGCGGCTGGCATGACATTGCTGTCGGAAGTGGCTGCCTGCACACCGGGAAGCTCACAAATACCGGTTTCAGGATCACACATTAATGGATTATTCTGTTGTTGCATATTGTTTTGTTTTTGTGCGTTACAGGGCCCAACATTCCATACAGACAGGGCACAGACAAGAATTAGCGGCAGGTTCATGGATAGCTGGATGCTCAGATGAAATTATCTTTGTACAAAGGTGCAAAGGGGTTTTCAGGCACACAATCTGTCAGATATTTATGACTACCAAACAAGTAGTAGCAACAGATGAAACGTGTCCGGCGCAGGGCCTGTTGAAAACATTATCGGGCAAATGGAAACCGGAAATATTCCGACTGGCCATGGAGGCTCCGATCAGGTTCAGTCAGTTGCTCCGTGAAATCAAAGGTTCCAACAAACAGTCTTTGGCCGTGGCCCTGAAGGAATTGGAAGAGGCCGGACTTCTGGAAAAAGTGATCATCAGGGAAAAGCCCCTGCATGTGGAACATCGGCTTACCGAAAAGGGCACAGCCGTAATTCCCGTGTTCAGCCAATTGGAGAAACTGCTCGAAGCCTGAATTAATATGAAGTCCTGAACTTCTGCCCTATACCAACTTCAATCAGCACCAGCGCAAGAAGATGCTGAACAGGAACAGGCCGCCTGATTTCAAGCTGCAGCAACAAGCTATTTATGCTTGTTCTTGTGCTCAGGTCATCATCAAAATCCAGGACAATAGCACAAACACGACCAATACCACTGAACAACCTCTGGTGGTGCGACTGTAAATCCTGTTGTACAGGGCTTTTCGAGGATTGGTAAACCAACCCATGCCACGGGGCACCTTCATTCCGAGGTTATGACGCACATAGCGTTTCCAGGAAGTGCGTGCGGCAATGCGCTTGTTGATGTTGGGAATACGAAAACCAAATTTCATAGGTAAAGATGTAAATGTAATACTAAACGCGCAGGGAAATTATACTGCTCCATTTAATCTTCCACATGCAGCATCAGCTTTGAAGTGTAATGGCCCTGGCTGCCCTGCACCATCATTCGGTAACTGCCCGCCGGCAGATGACCGAGTTGCAACACCGCGGTATTCCCCTGCATGGAGATGGGACCAAAAACCCTTCTTCCACTGAAATCAAAAACAGAAACAACTCCGTTTTTTTCGGGGATTTCTACTTGAACCTTTCCGTCAGCGGGATTGGGCCAAACGCGCAGCGGTGATGGCTGAACCGTATGAACTGCAGAACCCGGGCAGGGCAGCCTATTGATGTATTTCCAAATTTCATTATTGAGCTGAAAAGGAACCAATGTGCTTTGCGGCGCAGAACCCATCCGGATCCAAACCAGCCTTTTCGAAGGAACTACATTGATAAACTGTCCGTCCTTGCCCAATGCGGCAAAAGCATCTGCAGGCGCATCTGGGAAAAATGTCCCCGGAATCCGGAGTTGGCTGCCGGGAACCATGAAACTGCTTTTCCCATTCAGCCAGGTAAGGTATCCGTAAGCCGGGTTCATGCTTTGGGAACTGTTGGTCATTTGCCGGAAATAGGCGGTATCGCGCAAAACTGCAGTTTGGTTCCAGGTTCCGCGGTTCAACAACAGCAAACCAAAACGGGCCATACTGCGGGCATTGCTGAAATACACATTGTTGTATCCCTGGGCTGCAAATGAGCCGGTCATTCCGGTCAGCAGCTTCACCTTTTGCGTATGAAAGGCATTTAAAGTCACGCCGGTGGCTTGTTCAATTACGGGATCCAGCAGCGTGTAAGGACCGTTGTGGTAAGCCCAGCGGGAACCAGGCGCAGCCAGACAGTTCAAGCAGGTATCCAAGGTGCAATAAGGATCGGGAACATTATCGTCGAGGCCGGTGGTCATGGTCAGCTGATGTTGAATGGTGATGCGGGCCTCTGCGGCAGCGCTGCAATTCGTCCAGCCCCTGCCGAGGTATTTTGCCGTGGTATCGCTGAGCTTCAGCTTCCCTTCCTGAACGGCAATTCCTGTCAGAAACGCCGTAAGCGTTTTGCCTGCGGAAGCCCAGTACCAAAGGCTGCTCATCTGATGACCGGCATAATATCGCTCCAGCACGATCTTGCCATCCTGCAGCAGGATGAAAGCCCTTGTATCATTTTGACGCAGAAAGACATCCAGCGAATCTATTTTATCAGCACACCACCCCAGCAAATTTGGCGCTGTGGTATCCCAACTGTTGCCACTGACCGGCGGAAAATACAAAGACTGCGCCTTCAACGATGTGAGGGCCATGAAGCAGGATGCTGTGATTGTTACAATAAGTTGGCGGAACATACTTCTTAAGACGGAACAAAAATGCAATTGTTTAAGCGCATTTCGACGATGATTTGACACTGTAATTACCTTCGCAACATGGCTTAAAATTTCCTTCATTTCACATGTAATCCATTGACCTTTCGTAATTTGCGAGCATGTTCAAACGCCTCCTCAGCGCCTTCTTCATTTCAATTTCCCTTGGCTCAGCATCTCAAGAATTGAAAGCTCAAACCATGGTGGAATTGGAAGGAACCACTTGGGTCATTTCTTACAAAATACCGGGTGCGAAAAAGATCAGCTACGAAATCACCTTTCTGGACAGCGGGAATATGCAACACAAGCATCCCGACGATTTCACGCCTACGAATGACCACTGGGTGATTCTGGAAAAAACTATTACCATGTACATCAACGACAGCAGCGCAACATTTGCAGGTACCATCAACGGCGGCAGGATTATCGGCACCGCTGTGAACCGGAAAAGTATTACCTGGAAATGGACCGCTGAACGGAAAAGATAATGCGTCGGAAACTGCTTGTTTTTTTGCTGTTGCTTTTCCTGTGTAACCTTGCCGAGCTTCGGGCCCAGCATCGGTTGCGCTACGTGAGCATCGCAGCAACAAACAGCGCTAGCAGTTTTCCCATATCAGGCGTTCCTCAGCTGTGGAAGGCGGGCATGCACCCGGGCCTGACCCTCGGAACAGGCTTCAACTGGAAAGAGTTCGGAAACATCAGCTGGGCGCAAACGTTCAAAATTGGATTTTTCAGACATCGCTTTATCCAAAATGCGGTGATGCTTTATGCCGAAAATGGCCTGCGGTATGCAAAAGGATCATGGGGAATTTCAGCCATGCTTGGCGCAGGTTACCTGCACAGTTTCGTGGCTACCGATCGCTTTAAACAAAATGCCGACGGTGTTTATGAATCATACGGAACCTGGGGCCGCCCTCAGGCGATGCTGGGTTTCACACTTGGTATAGACCGCGCAGTGGGAAAAGGATACAGGGTATTCACCCGTGTACAAACCATCCTGCAAACGCCATTTGTACAGGGATATATTCCCATCCTTCCCATCAACCAGCTGCACCTGGGTGTCACCGTTCCCATCAAAAAAACATAATCCATGAAGCGTTTGACTGTCTGGCTCTTTGCTGCCATTGTCATCTTGGCCGCCTGTCGCGAACCTATGGTTCAGTCCACAGTACATTGCGCAGCGCCGGCCAACGACAGCAGTGCGCAACATCCCAAAGCTGCCATTTTTAACCAAATCCTGAAAGCTTATACGCTGAAAGGACTTCCGGGCATTTCGGTGCTTGTGGAAGATGAGCACGGAACCTGGACCGGAGCCGCTGGGATGGCAGACATTGCGACACAGGTTCCTTTTGCGCCATGCACGGTGAATAAGCTGGGCAGCATCACCAAAATGATGTTTGCCACGATGGTTTTTCAACTGGCCGAACAAAACCTGATTGACCTGGATGAACCCATCAGCAAATACCTGAGCAAAGACCTGATTGGCCGCGTAAACAACGCTTCAGAGGCCAGCCT
>JBDKIU010000063.1:0-19346 GCA_039796915.1 Bacteroidota bacterium
GGCTGGGTTCCGTTTCGCACAGAACCCATCATGCAGCTGAACATTCCAACGCAATGGCGGCACATGGACGACTATTTGTCCACGCTGAACAGCAAACACCGCGTGAAGGCGAAGCGAATCATGGCGGTTTCGGCACCGTTAACCATGCGCCTGCTCGATGCTTCTGATTTAAACGAGCACCGTGAAGCGCTCGATGCACTGTTTGCCGGACTCAAACAGCGTGTACCTTTTATGCTGGGTGCCATCAATACCCGATTCTTCGAAGAACAGAAAGCCCATTACGGCGATCGACTGCATCTGCGCCTGTATGAATTGGAAGGCCAGCCTGTTGGATTCATGACTTTGTTGGAAGAAGCAGGAACCTTATATGCCTTGCATGCCTGCACATTGCCCGCTGAAAACAAACGTTTGCATATTTACCAGCGCATGCTGTACGATGCAGTAGCGCTCGCCATCAGCCAAAAATGCAACCTGCTGCACATGGGCCGCACGGCTGCGGGAATCAAATCTTCGATTGGCGCAGAGCCTGTGGAAGGCCATTACAGCGTATATGCACGCGGCGTGCTGATGCGCTTCATCCTCGGCATCCTGGCGCGCTGGGCAAGGCCCGATGAAGAACCCATCCGCAAGGCTTTCCGATAAAAAAGATTCATTTTTGCATCATGACACCACGCCTGATGCTGCTTGCTGTTGCCAGTTTTTTCACTGCATTGCAGGCCCAAGATACGCTCCGAAACAAGGCCGGAAGCCGCTACCTGTTCACCCGTAAAGCCGATCTTCAGGCCACAACGGTGCGTAACCAATGTCAAACCAGCACCTGCTGGAGCTTCAGCACCATCAGCTTCCTGGAAAGTGAATTGTTGCGCCAGGGGAAAGGTGTTCATAACCTCAGCGAAATGTTTGTGGTGCGCCATGCCTACTTCGAAAAAGCCATCATGTACCTGCGCATGGACGGCGACCACCGGCTGGATGAAGGTGGCGAAGCCCATGATGTTCCAATGATCATCAAAAAATACGGCATCGTTCCGGAAGAAGCCTACCGCGGTTTGGCGTACAAGTCGAGCGCTTCCGACAGCACCCATAATCACGCAGAATTGCGCGCAGCCATCAAAGCACTTGTTGATGCCTACAAGCCTTTTGCAGCTGCCGGAAAACTCAGCCCCGCGTGGTTGCAGGCCCTGAACGGCTTGCTGGATGCCTACCTCGGCAAATTGCCGGAAACCTTTACCTATGGCGGGAAAACCTATACTGCGCGCACCTTTGCCGATGGCCTGGGCCTGAAGATGGACGATTATGTGTTTCTTACCTCGTTTACCCATCAGCCTTTTTACAAGCCTTTCGTGCTCGAAATTCCGGATAACTGGAGCTTGCAAAGCGCCTGGAACCTGCCCCTGAATGAATTTACCGAGCTGGCATTCCGTTCACTGGATATGGGCTACAGCTTTGCCTGGGCTGCCGATGTGAGCGAAAAAAGCTTCTCCTTCAAAGATGGAATGGCCATTCTGCCCGTGCATGACAGCTTTGTAAAGACCAAAGGTGAACCTGTAAAGTTCCAGCAGGGATTAAGCATCAGCGGATTCGACCAGGCCTGTCCGGAACTGAATGTGGATGAGGCGCTGCGGCAGCATTATTACGATTACAAACTCACCACCGACGACCACGGGATGCAAATGACAGGCTGGTACACCACTCCCGATGGCAAGCGCTGGTTCAAGATGCGCAACAGCTGGGGAACCGGAAATTACCTACATGGTTACCAGATGGTTTCTGAAGCATACTTCAAGGGCAAAACCATTTCCATCATGGTGCATCAGGATGTACTCGGTAAGAAGCTGGCTGAAAAGCTGAACCTCCGCTGAGCAATGCGGTTGAGGTTTTACACGTTAGGTTAACTATGAATAAGCGTCATTTTATAATCGTTGTGCTGCTCGTTGCCGGCTTACTGTTCCTGCAATCATGCGGTTCCAGAAAGAGTTGTAATACCCGGGGAAAAAACAGAACCGAAATGGGATGGATGTAACACGCGTGCTTTTTGTATGCCTTGGGAATATTTGTCGTTCGCCACTGGCGGAAGCACATTTTCTGGCACATACCCAAAACCTGGGCACGGCACACTTGTTCCGCTGCGACAGCGCCGGAACCAGCAACAACCACAGTGGCGAAAGGCCCGACCGTCGTACCCTGATGAACGCGGCACAGCACGGGCTGGAAATAAACCACCGTGCCCGTCAGGTGCGCCTGGACGACTTCTACAACTTCGATCTTTTAGTGGCGATGGATCAACACAACCTCAGGCATCTGGAACAGATGAAACCTTCGGATGCTGCTGCCCGGCTGATGCTGCTGCGCGACCTGGATGAACATGCGCCGGGTGCAGATGTTCCAGATCCGTGGTACGGTGATGAAGCCCTGTTTGAAGAGGTGTTTCACCTGCTGCACCGCTGCACTGAGCGCTTACATCAACAGTTACATCAAGGAATATCAAGAGATTCATGAAACACTTCATCCAATTGCTGGAAGCACTGCGCGAGGATCAGGCGCCTTTATGGGGCACACTTGGCCCGCAGGCTATGGTGGAACACCTCACCCTCGGCATCAAAATAGGGAATGGGTCGTTGCGTCCGCGAAATCCGGTTCCCTGGGAAGCCTACGATGAGGAACGCAAGGCGCAGGTTGCTGCATTTACCAACGCAGAAACACCTTTTGCACGCAACATCATGAATCCGATGATGAAGGATAAACCCTTCGAAACCAGGAAAGCCAACCTTCAGGAAGCCAAAGAATGGTTTGCGCTGGAAATCGGCGCTTTTATACAATACTGGGAAGACCAGCCCCATTCGGTACTCATGCATCCTACGCTGGGTCCGATGAATCACAGGCAGTGGCAGCTGTTTCAACAGCGCCACATCACGCACCACTTTACGCAGTTTGGACTGATGCCCGATCAGGGTTCCTGAATCAGTACAAAGTGCGCTGAATGTGCACGGCCAAGCTGAATTACTTCCAGGTGATAAACACCCGGCGACAATCCAAGCGATTGCAGTGGCAGCTGTTTGTGTGCGGAAGTACCCGTTGCCTTCAGGCAACTTTTGCTGTCGTAAATGCGGTATTGAAACGGCGCAGCATCCGGCAGCTGGAGTTGCAAAACTTCAATTG
Source organism: Bacteroidota bacterium (assembly GCA_039796915.1). Lineage (GTDB taxonomy): Bacteria > Bacteroidota > Bacteroidia > NS11-12g > UBA955 > REEB481. The sequence goes on from JBDKIU010000063.1 coordinate 3,157, forward strand.
TACCCGCTGGATTTGGATGAATTACCAGCACTTTCTGTTGCGGTGTTGTCACGGAAGAAGGCATCCAAATGGGTTGATCGGTGGCCAGGTTGTCCAGCCACAAAACGCTGCCGGGCTGTCGGGGTTTCTTCCCGTCAAGGATTGCTTTACTGCTGGTACAAACAACTTGTACTGAATCGGGCAAGCCGGGAAGCAGCCAGTACACGGGTAATTCCAGGCGTGTCCAGTTGCTGATGGATCTGCCTTCTACATGAAAAGCTACGCCCACCTGTTCTTTTACGCCGATGCTCTTGTTTCGGGTGAACAGCAGAATGATGGCCGCGGAATCTCCGGGTGTAGGTTGGTATTTCAGGTAAAAACTGAATTTGGCAGGTTTTTGATTTGCCGGCAAGCCCGGCGAAACATCGCGTTCTCCCAGGGTGATGATGCCAGCAATGGTATCGCTGAATTGAAGATCTGTTGAGGTACAGGCCAAAGTGCTGATTCGGACCGCCACTTTCCCGGAAACCGGCGATGAGTCGGGCGCAACAAATGGGCTGCAGCCAAACTCGGAAGCAAGGTTGAAGGTGTTCCAGTAATAGGGCTCGTAATAGGTACCTGTGAATACCCAGTCTTCGAAGCCGGCATTGGGAATGTTGCTGTGCTGGGCACGAAGGGCCGTGCCCAAACCTAAGGCGTGAAAAACCAAAAAGAGCAAGAATCTGAGGAAACGCATCCTTCAAATAAAGGGAAGGAGGGACCAAATTTTACAGGAGCCCTGTCCCGGCTTGCCGGCCCGCGTGCAATTCCGTAATGCGAGCAGTTATTGTTTGTAAAAAACACGGCAGCGTTTAAACCTTACTTTCTGCAGGCAGTCTATTTATCGAAATCCTATATCTTGCACTTTATGGACAGGAAAGAATTCCTTAAATCCGGTTTCAGTAAAAAAGCTGCGGCACCTCAATCGCCTGTCCGCAGCCGCAGGCTGCTGACTACAGGTTTGGCAGCATATCAGGGAACATTCGGCAAAGCAGAATTGCAGCATTTGTTGCGTCGTACCTTGTTTGGCGTGAAAAAATCGGAACTGGATGCATTGTCGTCTTTGTCGCTGTCGCAGGTGGTTGATCTGCTCATTACGCCCTTGGCAACGCCGCCTGCTCCGCCGGTGAACAACTATAATGCTACGTATGCAGATCCTAATGTTGCGCTGGGTTCTACCTGGGTAAATGCGCCATATACCGACGGCACTTTGAATTTCCACCGAACCTTGTCTTTTAAAAGCTGGTGGATCAGCCAGATGCTGGATCAGCAGCCCAACATCACCGAGAAAATGGTGCTGTTCTGGCACAATCATTTTGCCACGGAAGTCAATACCGTGCAGGATGCCCGACTTTCCTACCACAGCAATGCCTTGCTGCGCAGGCATGCATTGGGCAACTTCAAAACGCTTACCCGCGATATTACCAAAGACGCCGCCATGCTGATTTACCTGAATGGCTACCTGAACAGCAAGGCTGCACCCGATGAAAATTATGCCCGTGAACTTCAGGAGCTGTTCACCCTGGGCAAAGGCCCGGACAGCAAATACACCGAGGATGATGTAAAAGCAGCAGCACGCGTGCTCACAGGCTGGAGGATCAACCGGGTTGGAAATCCGCCGCCGGTTTATTTCGATGTGACCCGACACGATACAGCCAACAAGCAGTTTTCTTCTTTCTTTGGAAATAAAGTCATTACCGGAAGAAACACTTCCACCGCTGGCGACGACGAGCTGAACGACCTGCTCGACATGATTTTCGCCCAGCAGGAAGTAGCCAAATATGTATGCCGCAGGCTCTACAAGTTCTTCGTGTACTACGAGCTGACGCCGGAGGTAGAAACCAATGTAATTGCACCGCTGGCCGACATCTTCAGAAACAACAATTACGACATCCGGCCCGTACTTTCAGCCCTGTTCAACAGCGAACACTTTTTTGATCCACTGAACCGTGCCTGTTACATCAAATCGCCCATGGATCATCTGGTAGGTTTCAGCCGTGAATGGAGCCTGGCTTATCCAGGCACCGCCAACCTCGATGTACAATACGGCATGTGGAATACGCTGCGCGGATTCGGACAGTTGCTGGGTCAGGATTTGGGTGATCCGCCGAGCGTGGCAGGCTGGCCCGCCTATCATCAGTCGCCGCAGTTCTACGAGTTGTGGATCAACAGCGATAGCTATCCCAAGCGTAACCAATTCCAGGATTTGCTCATCACCACTGGGTATAAAATCAGAACCACAACCCTGCTCGGCGATGTCTATGCCATGGCCAGTCAGTTTTCCAATCCATCAAAGGCCGATGATTTGATTGATGAGTCCGTTGCATTCCTGCTGGCACTTCCAATTGGAGCCAATACCCGCGCCACTTTGAAAAGCATCCTGCTGCCCGGAGGCATTCCCGATTTCAACTGGACAGATGAATGGAACAACTACAAGAACAATCCGGGTAATACCACGTACAAAACCATCATCTACGCCAAGCTGATGGCCTTCTATAAAGCAATCATGAACCTTGCCGAGTATCAGCTCGCCTAATGTCAGCATCCATGAAAAGGAGAAAATTTCTACAGAATACTGCCGCCGCCGGAACCATTTTACCCATTGCACTGGGAAGCCATAAGCTTCAGGCCTTTGGCCCAAACTCCATGCTGGGTGCTTTGGCAAAAGCTGCTGCACAGACAGACCGCGTGTTGGTCATCATTCAATTGAATGGAGGCAACGACGGACTGAATACCCTGATTCCGCTGGACCAGTACGGCAATCTTTCCAAAGTGCGGCAAAACGTATTGATTGGCGACACCAAGGTGCTGAAGCTGAACGGGAAAACAGGTACAGGCCTGCATCCGGCCATGACGGGAATGCAAACCATGTACAACGACGGTTTGATTTCTGCGGTGCAAAATGTGGGTTATCCCAATCCGAATTTTTCGCATTTCCGAAGCACCGATATCTGGATGAGCGGTTCGGACAGCAATGTGCTGGAACCTTCAGGTTGGATGGGACGCTACCTGGATCAGGTATTTCCAGGATTTCCAACCGGATATCCCAATGCTGCGATGAGCGATCCGCTGGCCATTCAAATTGGCGCAGGAGTTTCCCTTACGTTTATGGGCCCGGATATGAACATGGCCATGGCCATTACCGATCCGAGCAGCTTCTATAATCTGGTTACAGGAAACACCGATGCAGCGCCTTCCACTCCGGCCGGAAAAGAGCTTACATACATACGCACCATCGCGCAGCAAACCCAGCAATATGGCACAGTCATTAAAGCAGCCGCCAGTGCAGGCAAGAATCTGGCGACGTATCCTTCCGCAAATCCGCTGGCAGACCAGCTGAAAATTGTAGCCAAACTGATTCACGGTGGCTTGAAAACTCCGGTATATATGGTCAGTCAGGGTGGTTACGATACGCACAGTGCGCAGGTGGACACGGCAGATACATCCAAAGGCGCGCATGCAACGCTGCTGCAACGCCTCTCCGATGCCATCAAGGTTTTTCAGGATGATTTGAAACTTTTGGGAATCCAGGACCGCGTGGCCGGAATGACCTTCAGTGAGTTTGGTCGACGTGTGATGAGCAATTTCTCTAACGGAACCGACCACGGTGCCGCCGCGCCCTTGTTTGTGTTCGGCAGCAGCGTGAACCCGGGGATTATTGGAAATAATCCCGTCATTCCGTCCACCGTTTCGGTGAACGACAACGTGCCGATGAGCTATGACTTCCGGCAAGTGTATGCCACCGTGCTTAAAGATTGGTTCGGACTCAGTGACGGTGAAGTGAAAACGGCGATGCTCGGCGGAACCTTCCAAACGCTGCCCATCTTCAAAGCCGGTTCCACCAAACTCGAAGACTTCGCCGACCTGTTGTCGCGCATCAGCCTCGATGATCCATACCCGAATCCAGCCTCCGGCGCTGCACAGGTGCGCTTTTATACCGATGGCGGCCAGGTGGAATTGCGCCTGTTTGATACCATGGGCAGCCTCATCCGCATCATCAGCGAGGGCAGACATCGCGCCGGAAGTCATGAACTTCGCCTGGACCTGAATGGTCTTCGTCCAGGCAATTACTTCCTGCAACTCGCCCAGGGAAATCAGCGGGTAACCAAAACGCTCGTGGTGAGGTAAGTCGCGGCGCGCGCAGATCTACCGGCGTGTGGAGGCTTGATTTTGCCATGAACACGCATCAACCGGGATTTCCAATTCAGGGTACACAGCGTGGTCCTGCTGTTGGGCATGTCTATTTCTTGGCGTGCAAAATCTCCTGAAAGCTTCCTAAAATTGCACCTACATGTTCCTGAGGGGGTTCGTTCAATCATTCTTTTTTTGTGCATTGGCTGTAGAAGCGCAGGCGATGCAGAAAACGGCGATGCCGGCGCAGCCTGAAGGCTGTTTGACCATGCAACAAATCCTGCGGATGCAGCAAAGTGATCTGGATGCCACGCGGCTGTTTCTGGATGCATTGGGCTGGAACTTCACCGGCTCGTCACAGGATATGTCTTATCGCTTTTTAGAGCGGGACTTGCCTTACCATTACATCAACTGGCAACACCGCAGCAGCTACGCCCGACTGGTCCTTTATTACTATCCGGGGAAAGAACAGATTGTGCGACTGGAACCTGACGAAACCTGTTTCCGTTATCTGTTGGCGGCATTCAGACAGGCCGATGGGAGAAACAGCGTTGGCGAAAACACCCTTACTACGGTATTTAAGGTGCGGAACCTCCAGGTGGAATTTACAGAAAGCAGCTACAGCAGCAACTTCACCATTCAGGTGATTCCAATCCTTGCTTTAACCAAGGAGGCGCGCGCCCAAATTGCGAAACAAGAGGCAGCGCAAAGGCAGGAACAGGAACGAACCCGGCGGTTCAGGGAAGCGCTGCAGCGCGGCGATGAGGCTTATGCTGCAGGGCAATATGTGCTGGCCCGCGCTGCTTACAGAGATGCCCAATACATCGAAGACAACGAAGATGTACGCGAGCGGATAGAATCATGCGAGCTGGCCATGTGTAAGGCGAAGGAAGTGCGGGCCGACTCAGCATACCGCGCCGGCAACTACGCGCTGGCAAAAAACCTTTATTATGAAGCCCGTCCCTGCAATGCCAACAAGGGAAACATTGACACCAAAATCCGCCTGATGGAATCCAAAATGAAGGAGGAACAGGTGCGCAAGGCTAAAGAATATGCCGACAGACTTTATGAAGCCAAAAGCTATGGCGCTGCCCGCAATGCCTACGAGGAACTCCTGCGCATAGATCCCGGAAACAGGCATGCCATGAATCAAATCAGTAGCATCAAAACCATCACGCAGTTTTTGTATGACCGCGGCAGGACAGTTTTTGCTTATCAGGAAGAGAATGGTTCGGGCTTGTTGCTGTGGAAGCGATCGGTGGCTGAATCGCTGAACCGCACCGTTGCCGCTTCATCAAGTGGCAGCATCAGGGCTGATATATCGCTGCGCTTTGATACGATGGGCAGGAACAAAAGCAGCTTCCGCATTCAGGAAGGAGGAACGCCTGATTTAAATGCGGAGTTTCAGCGCCTCGTTCAGGCAAGCGTGCTCTCTCCACCAAAAAAGCGTGGCTATTTTGTAGCGGCTAAGGAAGATGTGCCCATCAACCTGCGATGGAATTCAGAAAGTTATGCTGTATGGTCGGATGTGGGCGGTTTGCGCTTCGACAAAGACTTCCCGGCTGCGCTGAAGGTTGATGTTGAGCGCTACCTGAACCGGAACACACCCAAATACGGAGATTTTGAGTTTCAGGTAAAGCATAAAATCCTGAACGATCGAACTACAACAGACCTTCAGCTGGTGGATTATAAATCCAAGGCAGGTCCGGGTTCAGCCTTGTATTCATTGTTGTGGCCCGGCCTGGGTACTTTTCGCGCCAGCTATGGTGCGCAGGGTGCAGGAGCGGCAAAGTGGTTTCTGTATTGTGCTGGAACATCGGTGCTCAGTGCCTTGTATGCCAGGGCACAATACACCAACTATCAGAATGCGACCAATCAGGCCGACATGGATTACTACTTTGAACGGGCAAACCTGGGCTATAAAACGGCTTTGGTTTCTGGCGGATTGGCGGCGACCATCTATGTGCACAACATCTTCGCGGCGCTTCACCGCGGAAGCCGTAATATGAAGGAAAGCCGGGCACTGCGTGCGCGGCTGCACAATGAACCAATCTCCGTCCACAGTCAGGCGATTACCTTGCCATGAAGACCCTAAGTACCGCGTCAATCGCTTTAATGCTTGTTTTAACAGGCTGTCTGAAGGAGCCGATTTCCTGGAATCTGCCGCGAAAGAATGCCGGTGACAGTGCCCGGAATGTCAATCCCAATCACCCCAATGCACCTGTTGCCCGGTTCAATGCTTCTGCAACACGGGTTCGGGTCGGTGGCAAGGTGAAATTCATCAGTACTTCCACACAAAATCCCACGGTGTATTCCTGGTACTTTCCGGGAGCATCCCCTGCAAGAGCCGAAGGAAGCAGTGCAGAAGCCACCTTCAACCGGCTTGGCTACTACGATGTTCAACTGTCGGTAAGCAATCCATTTGGAAGCGACAGCACACTCCGAAAATCCTATATCGAAGCCTTCTACTTTAAATCATTTGAGGATAAAGACTGGGAGGATTGGTACAGCGATGGCTGGATGTTTACATCCGGGCAGGTGTGTAATGGTTGTGTTTGGGCCTGGCAGAACAGCAGCAGTGCACCACAGTTGTTTAGTTTGAGCCGTGATTTCAGCAATATGCCAACGGGCGCCACTTTGAGTTTTTACTACCAGATTTATAGTCCCGGTGGATACTTAAGGGTGAGGTTGAATGGCGTTGAAATCTGGAATACCTCGGGTTATGGAAAGGGCAACCCGAAGATCAGCATCCCACTTTCGGGAACTTACGAGATTTCTATAGAAGCCCTGGTCGCTTATACCCAAAGTATTTACCTCAACGATATTGAAATCAGGCCCTGAGCTGTGGAGCTTAGCGAAATCTGAAGGGCTTGCTGCATGACATAAACGTCTCAAAGACGTATAAATAGAAAAACCCCGGATTTCCGGGGTTTTTCTGTAGGTGATAGAAAAATGATGGATTACATCATGCCACCCATGCCGCCCATGTCTGGACCATGGCTGTGGCCTTTTTCTTCTTCTTTGATTTCTGCCAAAACGCAGTCGGTAGTGAGGATCATACCGCCGATAGATGCGGCGTTTTCAAGAGCTACGCGGCTCACTTTGGTAGGATCGATGACGCCTGCAGTGATGAGGTGTTCAAATACCTCGGTGCGTGCATTGTATCCGAAATCGTTCTGACCTTCTTTCACCTTCTGCACGATGATGCTGCCTTCGCCGCCGGCGTTGGCTACAATCTGGCGCAGAGGTTCTTCCAGTGCGCGCTTCACAATGTGCATGCCGGTAGTTTCGTCTTCGTTGTCGCCGGTGAGGCCTTCGAGTGAAGCGATGGCACGAATCAGGCTTACGCCACCTCCGGGCACGATGCCTTCTTCCACAGCAGCGCGGGTAGCGTGCAGTGCGTCGTCAACACGGTCTTTCTTCTCTTTCATTTCCACTTCAGTGGCAGCGCCGATGTACAGCACGGCAACACCGCCGCTCAGTTTCGCCAGACGTTCCTGCAGCTTCTCACGATCGTAATCGCTGGTGGTGCTTTCAATCTGTGCTTTGATTTGGTTGATGCGGCCCTGGATATCGTCTTTGCTTCCGGCACCATTCACGATGGTGGTGTTGTCTTTGTCGATGGTGATTTTCTCGGCGCGACCCAGATCTTGCAGGGTTGCGTCTTCCAAACGACGTCCTTGCTCTTCGCTGATTACGGAACCACCGGTAAGGATGGCGATGTCCTGCAGCATTTCTTTGCGGCGGTCACCAAAGCCCGGTGCTTTTACAGCAGCAATTTTGAGGGCGCCGCGGATGCGGTTTACCACGAGGGTAGCCAATGCTTCGCCTTCTACGTCTTCAGCGATGATCAGCAGAGGCTTGCCGGTTTGTACAACCTTTTCCAGAACGGGCAGCAAGTCTTTCATGCTGCTCACTTTCTTGTCGTAGATCAGGATGTACGCGTTTTCCAGCTCAGCTTCCATTTTCTCGGGGTTGGTTACGAAGTAGGGGCTGAGGTAGCCACGGTCAAACTGCATACCTTCCACCACTTCTACGGTGGTATCTGTGCCTTTGGCTTCTTCTACAGTGATGACACCGTCTTTACCTACTTTTTCCATGGCCTGAGCAATCAGTTTGCCGATGGTGTTGTCGTTGTTGGCAGAGATGGTAGCAACCTGTTCGATTTTCTGGTGGTCGTCGCCCACTTCGCGGCTCATGCCTTTCAGCGCTTCTACCGCCTGAATAACGGCTTTGTCGATGCCACGCTTCAAATCCATAGGATTTGCGCCGGCAGCAACGTTTTTCAGACCGGCAGTTACGATAGCCTGAGCCAGAACGGTTGCGGTAGTGGTTCCGTCGCCGGCCACGTCAGCAGTTTTGCTGGCTACTTCTTTCAGCATTTGTGCACCCATGTTTTCGATGGGGTCTTTCAGTTCGATTTCTTTGGCAACGGTTACACCGTCTTTGGTTACCTGAGGAGCACCAAACTTCTTGTCGATTACCACGTTGCGGCCTTTAGGACCGAGGGTAACTTTAACGGCGTTCGCCAGAGCGTCAACACCTTTTTTCAAGCCTTCGCGGGCCTGAATATTGAAATGAATGGATTTTGCCATAATTGTTTCCGTTTTACGTGTTCAGTTGGATTAGATAACAGCGAAAATGTCTGATTCACGCATGATGAGGTAATCTTTACCATCAATGGTGATTTCTGTTCCGGCGTACTTACCGTAAAGAACGGAATCGCCTACTTTAACGGTCATCGGCTCATCTTTTTTGCCGCCGCCTACCGCCACAACAGTACCTTTCTGGGGTTTTTCCTTGGCAGTATCGGGGATGATAATGCCACCGGCAGTTTTTTGTTCTGCCGCTGCGGGTGCTACAACTACCCGGTCTGATAAAGGTTGAATGTTCACTGACATAGTCAATAGATTTGTTTTTGGTTCAGCCGCCAAAGAACGATTTCTGTGCCACCACCCGAAAGGCTGTCATTATTGCGCAACAGGGCTGGGTTTGTGTCAGAAACAACATAGAGAATGGTCAGAATGTCAGCAGTGTTTGTTTCTTGGATGACCCATGAAATTCATCAGGGTAACTTCAGGCGAATTCCACTACATTGCATCCAAATTTCTAAAGTCAAAAAGTTATGATAAAAAAGGTACTGTTTGGCTCGGCTTTGATGCTGAGCATGGGATTGCAGGCCCAATCCTATTATTACATCGCGCATGTTCGCGAAGGAAACCCTGGCGGTTTGAATGCAGAAAGCGATCAGGCCAATGATCAGAACGGCGGAGGATGGACTAAGGTGATGGGCACCCAGGCCAATGTGGTTTATTCCGGAAACATTGCGATTCCATTCAGCTTCAAGTTTGCCGGCAATACGGTTACCCATTTGAAGGCGGCAAGCAGCGGTTTCATCACCTTCGACACCGGCACCAAGGTGGCTCCGGTTACAGGTCCTGCAGCACTGCCCACAGCCACGCTTCCCGAAAAGTCAGTATCTATCTGGGGCATGAGCGCGTCCGGTTCCAATGATGGAATTTTCACCAAAACTTTCGGCACAGCCGGTAAGCGTCAATTCTGGATTAAGTTCTATTCTATGAGTACACCGGGTGATGCCAGTAATTCCTGGACATACGCCAGTGTAGTTCTGGAAGAAGGCAGCAACAAGATTTACATCGTGATGCAGAACTGTCTGCAGGGAAGCAATGCCTATGTAAGCCCCAAACATACCTTTGGTATTCAGGTTGATGGCACTTCTTCAGTGATGGTAGCCGGCTCGCCTAACATCACCAACCAGACCAGTGATCTGATTGTGGAAGACAATGATTTCTACGAGTTCATTTATGGCGTACAGCCTGCGCTCGATTTGGCGGGCATGAAGGTTGATCTTCCTGCGTATGTTTCCAGAAAGTCACCCATCGACATCAAGTTGACAGTGCGCAATCAGGGCACTGCCGCTATTACCTCTTACACCCTGAACTACAGCGTAAACGGAGGTGCACCGGTATCAGCCAATGTAAGCGCTGCAAACATTGCACCCAATGCGGTTCCAGTGTTGACCAACACGATTAAGTGGAACCCACCCGCAGCTGGCTGGTACACCATTAAAGCATGGGCCAGCAACCTGAACAATACAGGCGACGCAGCTCCGGCCAATGATACAGCCAGTGCACGTACTTATGCTTACGATTCAGCAGCTACCCGCAAGCTGATGCATGAAGTATTTACCAGCAGCACCTGCCCTCCATGTAATCCTGGAAATGCTGCCCTTCAGGCCATTTGGGATGCACGCCCCGGAACACATTCCATCCTGAAATACCAGTGCGATTTCCCAGGTTCAGGTGATCCTTATTTCACCACTGAAATCGGCACGCGCCGTGGTTCTTACGGGATCAATTCTATTCCTGCTACCGTTCGCGACGGTTTGCCAGGGGTGAATCCGAACGGTGGTTATACCATTGATGATTATGACGCACTGCAGGCCAAACCCAGCTTTGCGCGCATCAAAATCAATTCTGCCCAGCTGAGCTGGAAAGGCAAAGTTGATTTTGAAGTGGAACTGCTTCCTCTGGAAGATTATATGACCGGCAGCAACTGGCGCCTTATGGCCGTGATTGCGGAAAAAACCACGTTCAAGAACGTAAAAACCAACGGAGAAACTGAATTCACGCATGTGGCGAAGAAAATGGTTCCCGGAACCAATGGCACTGTGTTGAGCAACCTGGTGAAAGGTACTCCTCAGAAGTTCAACCTGAGCTATACCTTCCCCGATGTATATCGTCTGCCCAACAATGCAACTGATCGCATCAACCTGGCTACTGAAACTACCGTTGAAGACTTCTGGGATCTTGAAGTAGTGGTATTCCTTCAGAACAATGCCACCAAAGAAGTGGTTCAGTCTGAAACCAGGGATATCGCTTTCAATACCGGACTTAATGAGGACGAGCTGAGTGGTTTGATGGTTTATCCAAACCCGGCCCGTGATGAAGTGAATATTTCTTTGCCCGCCGCTGTAAATGCACAGCTTAGTGTGTTCGACATGAACGGCAAGCTGATGATGCAGCAGGGTGTGCAGCAAACCACCCGCATCAATACGCAGGGTTGGACTCCGGGCCTGTATATGATTCAGGTTCAGGATGGCGCCAAAATGAGCAGCCGTAAGGTGATGGTTCAGCGTTAAGGTTTCCGAAACTGTTTGTTCAAAGAGCATCCGTCGCAAGGCGGGTGCTCTTTTGTTTTTGTGGCAACCTGGAAATTACTGAGGTGCAGGTATGAGCACAGCTTCAGCTGTGCGGGTAAGCAGCGGTTCTGGATGACAGATGTGTAGTTATCGAATCTGACGGCTGCGCATCCGTAAACGCAGCCAATGGTGGAGGATGCTTTTTAGGGTGGTGGGTGGATAAGTAGAAGGAAAAACGTCCCGACACCTGTGGCCAGTAGCCAAGTTTTGCAGGCTGAAACAGATTCCAAAAGAAAAGCCGTTGCTACTTCAGTAACAACGGCTTTTCGGATGAGTGTAAGAAATGATTGATCTTATTTCTGGGGCGCGGCTGGAGTTGCAGGCGCAGCCGGAGCATTTTCCAGTACCCGTTCAATCACAGGATCGGCGTTTTGGGTTTTTGGCGTGGTTTGGTCAGGTGCGCCGTTCCAGGTAGCCGCCACAAGGCTGATCACGAGGATTAGGATGGCACCGCCCCAAGTCAGTTTCTCCACGATGTCGCTGGTTTTAGCTACACCAAGAATGGAATTGCCCGCGGAAAAATTGCTGGCAATACCGCCACCTTTGGGGTTTTGAATCAACACGATCAGCATCAACAGGATGGCGACGATGATTCCGAGTATAAGCAGGATTTTCATATTCAGTTTTGATTTAATTCGTTGCGGATTTTCTGAATCAGCCCGGCAAAATACGGTCTTTTCTCCGGAAATTTCAACATCAGACGTTCGAACGCCTGCAAGGCCGCTTTTAAGTTGCCCTGCTTCCAGTAAATATGAGCCAGTGTTTCAGTGACCAGTGTTTCATCCATCTGTTCGCTCTTTTTGGCAACATTCAACGGATTAAAGAATTCTTTCTTCGGCCTGCTGATGCTCGGATTGGTTTTCAGGAAGCGCTGAATGAGGTCATCGGTTTGTTTGGTTTCGCTTTGTCTTGGGGGCGCCGGTGCTTCTTTCCTTTTGGGATCTTTCAGCCAGGTGTAGAAATCCTTGGGTGCGTTGGGTAGTAAGGGCTGTGTTGTTTCCGGGAAAAACTGTTCGATGGAATAAGCCGGTGTCTCATCCAATATAGGTTTTCGGGGAAGTTCGGGTTCTTGTAAAGCTGGCAGTTCTTGTGTTTCGGGCAGCTTGGCTTCTGGTTCCGGGCTGGCTTCGGTGATTTCCGGTTCCTGGTGAATTGCTTCTATAACAGGTTCTATTTCTGGCAAAGCTGCCTCAGAAACCTCTGGAATATACGAGGAAGGTTCAACAGTGATTTGCTCCTTGCCTTGTTCTACAAATTGGCGCAGCCAGGGTCTGGATGACAGGCGCAGCGCTGCCGCGTGCAAGGCGTCAGAAGCCCTGTAATCGCTGCGTTGTTTATGGGCTTGCGCGAGTAAAAGATGAGGAACACTAAAAAAAGGAAATTCCTTACACAACTGTTCCAGTTCATACACGTCCGTATTGCTGATTTGCTTCGGATTCAGGAGCAATTGGTTCAGGTAATCTCTATTCATCTGTCATTACCAGTTAAGGGCCACCTTGTTGAAGATTTGCTGCACAATCTGGTCGCATACCTGTTCTGCAAGTCCGCGTTCCAGCGATTGGAAGTTGGCCGTAGCGTCGTAGTCTGCAAAAAAGGAAAATACATCTTCGAAATTCAGCTCAGGATGCAATGGGCATTCAAATTTAACCTTTATGGCCACTTGTAGGCGGTTTTGGGTGGCTGCAGCGTTGTTCTGCACGGCAACAGGGTCAATACGATAATCTTTGATGGATCCGGAACAACGGAAATCACCCTGAGATTCAATCAGGTCAAGTCGGGTTTCACCAACGAATTTACTGCGCAGTTTTTCGGTAAATAGCTGGCTGAGTTGTGGGTTTACCAGGGTTGCTTCATTGGGGAAAAAGTCCACGGAAATGTTCCGTACATCCTCAGGTATATTCACTCCGGAAAGAGAATAATTCTTCAAAAAACAGGAGGGCAGGCTTGTAAAAATAGCCAGCAGTATGAGCAACCAATATTTATTCGAGCCCATACTGTTTGATTTTACGATACAGGGTGCGTTCGCTGATGCCGAGGTCGGATGCAGCCTTTTTCCGTCGGCCTTTATTCTTGTTGAGGGCTTTGCGGATCATCTCCAGTTCTTTGTCTTCCAACGACAGGCTTTCTGTGGAATCAGCCTCTTCAGCTTCCACGTAAAGGTGCGCTTCTTCGACAGGTTCTGCGGGTCTGAGGATGGCTGGCTCCTGTCGCACAGGCACGGTTACGGGAGCAACACTTACCTGTGGCTGAGCGGGAATGTTGATGCCCTGCTCCGGACGGCTTCCTTCCAACAGCCCAAAAACCACGCGTTTTAAGTCGTTCACATCTTTGCGCAGTTCTACCAAAACTTTGTAGAAAATATCGCGCTCGCTCATGCCGCTGCTGAAGTCTTCCTGTTTGCCGAGGAGCATTGGGAGTTTTGTTTCCACGACGGGCAGATAGCGGTTCAGGATTTCTTCTGTAATCAGTGGTCCTTGCTCCAGAACGCATATTTGTTCTGTGATGTTCTTAAGCTGTCGCACATTGCCGGGCCAGGCATACGCTTCAAGCATGTGTTGTGCCTCCGGGCTCATGGTAATCAGTCCGGTATGATGGCTTTCAGCAAAGGCGTGTGCAAAGCGGCGAAACAGTAGGTAAATATCTTCTTTGCGCTCGCTGAGGCGCGGCACACGGATGGGCACAGTTGCCAGACGATAGTACAGATCCTCACGGAATTTTCCCTGATCTGCACGTTCGAGTAGGTCTCTGTTGGTGGCGGCTACCACCCTTACATCGGTTTTTTGTACCGACGAGGAACCTACTTTGATGAATTCTCCGGTTTCCAAAATGCGGAGCAGACGGGCCTGGGTTCCCAGTGGAAGTTCGCCAACCTCATCCAGGAAAATGGTTCCTCCGTTTACCGTTTCGAAATAGCCCTTCCGTTTATCTGTTGCTCCGGTAAAGGCGCCTTTTTCATGACCAAACAGCTCACTGTCAATGGTTCCTTCCGGGATGGCACCGCAGTTTACGGCGATGAACGGTCCGTGTTTCCGGTGGCTGAGGTGGTGGATGATTTTAGAGAAACTTTCCTTTCCCACACCGCTTTCACCCACAATCAGCACGTTCATGTCTGTGGGAGCCACTTTGATTGCGGTTTCCAGTGCATTGTTCAGGCGCGGTGCGTTGCCCACAATTCCAAATCGCTGTTTTACGGCCTGTATTTCCATGTGCTGCAAAAATAGATCACGCCGCTGCCATTATGTCAGCGGTATTCCATAAACTGCGTAAAATCAGGAATGAATAAGACTCAGAAACAGTAGGTAATCCAAAGGCGGCTGATGATGGCCGGCGCAAGGGAAAAAGACTGGTTCATGTAGGTACTTGAAAAAGTCTGTGATTCTGTTTTTGTCTGGAAGTTGTAGCTGCTGTTTTCGAAGTTGGTGCGTGTCAGCGAAGCATTCAGGGTGATGTTGTTGTCCAGCGACAGGGCAACGTGTTTTCCTGCCTGATATTTAAAGCCAACGAGGTACCCAATTCCGGGCGTGATGGTCAGACTTCCGTAGGCACTGTTGTTGGCTGTGTTCATGGAAACTACCACGTCGCGGTTTGCACTGTAGTTCATGTTCAGGCACCAAAGTGTGCCGCGGTAAAAAGCAAAGTTTCCACCCATTTGGCTGTAACGTTCTTTGGCTACCTGGATACCGATGCGTGCATTGGCATTAAATTCTTTTTGGTAGGCATTGGGTGCACTTTCAAAGCCCTGTTGCTGGCTGTACACCGGGGTGTTGCTGTAAGAAGGCATGCCGTTCAGTTCTATACGGCGCATGTGCCCTTCCTGTTTGAGTGGTTTGCGGATAAGTAGTTCAACCTGTCGGCTGAACAGCATATTCAGTCCGTTGATGCCTATTTCTTTGTTTTGGGTTTGAACCTGTGCTGATGCAGTCATTACACTGCCAAGTGCCAATAAAATGCAGGTGATGTGTTTCATAGAAGAAGTGCTTTACAAGTGCAATATAAATATTGCAGGTCAAGCTGTTTTAGGTGTTTGAGAGAGCAATTTCACTTCCGGTTGCCAGAGCGGTGATTTCTTGCTGTTTAAATGCCAGTTGAATATCCTGATTACCAAGATTTTGGATGCGCGTTTCTCTTTTGTCGAAAACTACTTTTACGGCCTGGCCTGAAACGAGAAGTGAAAACGCACAACTGTACCATTCTTTGGGAAGGGCTGGGCTGAGGTGCAAAACGCCCTCACGGATGCGCACGCCGGCAAATCCCTGTACGATACTCAGGTAGCTGCCTGCCATGCTGGTGATGTGCAAACCATCTTCGGTGTCGTTGTTGTAGTTATCCAAATCCAGTCGTGCGGTGCGCAGGTATAGTTCGTAAGCCTTTTCCTGCATACCCAGTTTGGATGCCTGGATGCTGTGGATGCAAGGAGAAAGGGAACTTTCATGAACCGTCATGGGTTCATAAAAGCTGAAGTTCCGCTGCAGTTGTTCGGCGCTGAAATGGTCTTCAAAGAAGTACATGCCTTGCAACACATCGGCCTGTTTGATGAAGCAGGAGCGAAGAATACGGTCCCAACTCCATTTTTGGTTAAGCGGCAGGTGTTTCTTGTCAAGGGCGGATACCGGCATCAGTTCTTTGTCGAGGAAGCCTTCATGCTGCACAAAGATGCCAAGCCTGGCGTCTTCCGGAAGAAACATCGAGGCGGTCACCTCTTTCCAGAAAGGCAGTTCTTTTTCCGTGTCGAGACCTGTTTTGCTGACGATGGATTGGTGCGCTTCGGGGTTGGAAGCGTCTAAAACAGCCAGGCAACGCATGGTGAAATTCAGGCACC
>JBDKIU010000064.1:0-4676 GCA_039796915.1 Bacteroidota bacterium
ACCGATGGTTCGAAAAGCTAACCATGACAGCAGGGAATAACCATGACAAATGCCAAACCCTTTTCTTTGTGCGATGCGCCGTCGTCTTCCATTTTACCGCCATGTGTTGTACCGCCTGAAGGTGGCTGCTGCCTGGCTGCGAAAGCCGAAATACGGCCTGCCCCGCGGCTATCTGCACCGCAGTGTGGTGTTGGATTTTGACGACCGCCACAACAAAGACGAATACCAGAAGGAAGTGTACGCGTTAGCCCGGGCATTTTACGAAGAACAGCAACTGCAAGGTGTGCTTGACATTGGCTGCGGCTCAGGCTTTAAGCTGATGCAGTATTTCGGTGACGTGCCCTGCGCCGGCGCAGAGACGGATACCGCATTTCTTCGCCAAACCTATCCCAGGGCGCGTTGGTTCGAGGTGTTTCAGGATGACTGGAAACAATTCCCGGCTGAACTCATCATCGCTGCCGATGTGATTGAACATGTTCCAAACCCAGACAACTTCCTGCGCAACTTGCTGGAACACCGCAGCGCCCAATGGTTCCTGTTCAGCACTCCCGACCGCAACCTGGACCCTTCACCGTGGACCTTCGGCCCGCCGCCCAATGAATGTCATTTCCGGGAATGGCGTTTCGAAGAGTTTAACGCCTACCTCAACCGCTTTTTCGTGGTCCGCAGGCAGGAAATCAGCAACGCCGCCCAGCGCACACAATGGATACTGGCGCAGCGGCGCACTTCCGGCGCAGCCTTCACTCCACACGCACCCGCAGTCCAAGCATAACATTCGTGCCTGCCTGAGGAAACAGGAAGTCTTCAGCAATCATTCTTCCACCGTAGATGTAGCGATAGGTATAGCCGTTGCTTGCATACATCGTGTTCAGCAGGTTGTTCACCTGCAGGGTCAAAGTGGTTTGTCGGCTGTTCCAGGCCAGGCGCAGGTCGCTCACGAAATAAGGATTCAGGCTGGCTTCCCGTCTTCCGGTATTGTCCATAAACTGGCGACTTACGTATTTGTTGTTGAGTGCCACATCCCAGTGTTTCCGTGGCTTCCAGCTGAGGATGGCCGCACCCACAGCCGCCGGTGAAAACGCGATGGGCGTAAGACCATAGCTGATGATTTCGGTGCTGTAGTTGTCGTAGTTGCTCACGTATTCGCTGAAGTTGCGGATGCGGTTCTGGCTGAGGCTCAGGTTTCCGGCGATGCTGAAGCGCGATCCCAGGCTGCGTGCCGCCTCCAACTCAATACCTGCGCGGTAGCTGCGTGCCACATTCTGTCTGAGTGGCGTGCCTACGTCGTTCACCGCACCGGTAAGTACCAGCTGGTTGCGGTAATCCATGAAGTACAGATTGCTGCGGAACAGCCACTTGCTGCGACTCACGCGGTAGCCGGCTTCCCAGTCGAACATCTGCTCAGGCTGCGGCAGCGGTGTGCCGGGTTTGCGGTCGGTGAAGTCGCTGCGGTTGGGTTCCCGGTGTCCTACGTTCAGCGAAGCGTACAACTGTGCCGCATTGCGCAGGCGATACATGAAACCGGCTTTGGGGTTGAAGAAGCCATGACGGAAGGAAAACGCCACATCGCGCAGGTCATTGTCGCTGCCGCTGTTTCGGTGCGCCACCACTCGGTATTGCAGGTCAGAATACAAGGTAAACCGCTTCCACTCCAGCGTATTGCGCATGAAGATATTGGCGTCTTGCTTGCGGCCGTGGGCATGATAATATTCGAAATCATCCTCCGGAAAACCTCCCCGTTCGGCCCAGATTACCCTGCCGAAATGAGCTCCTTCATACAAGAATCCAGCTGCACCCGCCTGCAGGTTCCATCCGCCAACCTGTTGCTGATAGGCTGCGCTCAGGCCGTGGAAATTATTGTCGAGCCAGCGGCGGCGAATCAGGTTGCTGCGCGAAATGGTATCCGCGCCGATGATCTGCGGATGAAGCCCATAGGAAGTATATGGATCGTTGGTGCGGAACTGCTCGAAATAACCCGCGCCGTGGGTATGGTGGTACGTGAGGTTGAGCACGCCGCGCTGCATGCGCGTCTGAAACAAGGCCTGGGTATGGCTTTGTCCGTACTGATCCACTTCCCCGCGATAGCGGTAATAATTGTAGCGACGGTCGCTGCCGAACAGATTCGCGGAATCCTGCGCGGTTTTGTACAGTACGCCAAGGTTGTTGTAGTAATGATCTGTAAGTGCGTTTCGGTTGCCTTCGAGCAAGGCTCTGGGCACGCCCCACCAGGCCTGATAGGTGCGTTCATTGCCGCGGAAATGGATGAGGCGCAGCGCCTGTTTCCCGTTGCGGTAGCCCATGGCGGCGTAAAAGCTGCCCAAACGCGAGGATGCGCGGTCAACGTAACCATCGCTGTTGATTTGGGAGATGCGCATTTCCGCATCCCAATGCTTGTTGATGAGTCCGGTGCCCGCTTTGAGCGTGGCGCGGCGGGTATTGAACGAACCCAAACCCGTGTTCAGCTCGGCAAAGGGACGTTCTGCACCGGATTCGCTTTGCAGGTTCAGGGTGGCACCAAATGCGCCTGAGCCATTGGTGCTGGCGCCAATGCCGCGTTGCAGCTGCACATTGTTCAGGCTGGAAACCAAATCGGGCGTATTTACCCAAAACACGGCATGACTTTCGGCATCGTTCAGCGGAATGCCGTTCAGGGTCACGTTGATGCGTGTTGCATCGCTGCCGCGTACGCGGATTCCCGTATAACCGATGCCCGCGCCTGCGTCGCTGGTGCTCACCACACCCGGCTGCCATTGCAACAACATGGGAAGATCCTGTCCCAGATTCAGCGCCTGCAATTCCTTTTTACTCATGTTGGTGAAGGCGCCCGGCGTGCGGTGGTTTGCCTGTACGGTGGTAACCTGAACGGCAACCATCACCCGTGCATCAGGTACCATCACAAACAAGGTATCCACAGGTAGTTGGTCGGACAGATTTATCTTGATGGACTCATAACCTTCTTTGCTGATTTCCAGCACACAGCCCGAACAGCTGTGCATGGATACGGTAAATCGTCCCTGGGCGTTGGTATGTGTTTCAAAGAATCCCGGTTCGATGCGCACCCGGGCTCCTTCCACAGTTTTACCTAAATAATCGTTGACTTGTGCGCTCCATTGGGCCTGCACGAAGCTGCCGAAGGTCAGCATCAGGCCGCAGCATAGCAATCTCTTCATCATGTTGTTTTCGTTTTGACGGAGATTCCGGAGGCGCAGGCCAGAACAGCAAGTTCCTAACTCCCTTCGCAGGCATTACCCTGATCAGGTTTGCGGGTATCATCTCAGCCGCTCGATGGCAGCACCCCGGTTTCCGTGGGCAAAACTAAGGGAAGTTCAACAGCTTGTCAAGGCTGCTCATGCCAGCATCAGGTTGCAGCCGCGCAGGTCGCTGTGGTCGAGGCGGCCCAGCACTTCAAAGCTGCCGTCGGGATAAACCCTGCCCAGGTCGGAAGTCATCAGAAAGGCACAGCTGTGCGCATTGGCCAGATCAACAACGCAAAGTCTTCCGATTCTTCCGGCACCGGCCTGCGCAAAGGGATCGTCAGTTTGAACGGCGAAGACCTTCATCCACGGCGGACAACGAAACAGGCCTGCACGCAATGCATAAGCCTGGGAAGTAAGCTCTGTCATGCCGTATTCGCTGGAAATTTCATTCACCCCGAAAGCTGCTTCCAGGGTTTGATGCAGCGCGGTTCGGGTAATTTCCTCACGTCGTCCCTTCATACCTCCGGTTTCCACCACGCGCAAGGGGCGGCCATTGGGATTGAAACGGAAGTCGGCAGCAAAATCAAGCAATGCAAACGAAACGCCCCACAGCTGCACATTTTTCCCTGAGGAAACAGCGTGTTTCAGTCGTTCCAGCAATTCGTTGTGGTTGTAGAGAAAGAAGCCTGAACCTGCTGTTTCAGTTTCCTGAACCCAGGTTTCCAGCATGGCAATGAGGGAAGAACCGCTGCGTTCCAGATACGAAGGCAACAAACACAGAAATACCTGTTCGTGTACCGGCCCGAAGAAATGTTCAAAGCAGGCCCTGCTCACGGTTTCATACCAGGAACGTTGTTCCACCGCATGCCGGCTTACGCCACTGCCTGTGGTGCTGCTGCTGCTGAAAACCATTTCCGGTTCGTAGCTGCCGCTGCGGATGTCGTGGGTTTTGAACAATTCCACCGGCAAAAAGGGAATCGCGGACCACTGCTGCACGGAAGCGGCATCGATGCCCAGATAATCGCAATATTGGCGGTAGGGCGCGCAGGAATCGTGCTGGTAACGAAACAGACTGAGTGCCGTTTCGTTAAATTTGTGCTCATCGAGTCCGGAGAGTTCCGCCAAAGAAAACCGCATGCGCTTCAAAGTTATAACGCTTCTCGGCCTGTTGCCGCTACTTTTTGCCTGCAGGCCTGAAGAGGCAGGGTATCCGCCCGTGCCTTCGCTGCAGTTCAGCGGATTCAGCCGCGTGCTTGCCCCCGACGGCAGAGATTCCCTGCTGTACCTGAACTTCAACTATACCGACGGCGACGGCGACCTTGGGCTGAATGACGGCGACAGCTCCGGACCGTTCCGCTACGGAAGTCCGTTTTTTTACAATTTCGATGTGCAGTACTTTGAAGTCGTGAACGGAAGGTTTCTTTCTGTGATTGATCCGCTGACTTCAGACACGCTGAACTTTCACCAGCGCCTGCCGCG
>JBDKIU010000065.1:0-4937 GCA_039796915.1 Bacteroidota bacterium
AAAGAGCCGGCAGACCAGGGACAGGCTGTTTTCCGGAAAGACATCGTCTGGACCTACGTAGATCAGCAATGCATCCTGGAAGATCAGCACAGCATTCTGGAAAACGTTATTTCCGGACAAACACCGGTGCTGAAGGCCATCGCCAATTATGAGCAGGCCTTGCAGGAACAGGAACATGACCATTCAGAAGCGGCGGCGGCACGTTTGCAAAAAGCCACCGACGCCATGAATCAATTGGAAGCCTGGGACCTGGAACAACGCATCCGGGAAATTTTAAGTCGCCTGAATATTACCGACTTAAGCCAGGCCGTGGGCACACTTTCGGGCGGGCAGCGCAAACGCGTGGCTCTGGCTAAAGCATTGGCACAGGATCCGGATCTGCTGATCCTTGATGAGCCAACCAACCATTTGGATCTGGCCATGATTGAATGGCTGGAGGAATATCTGGAACAGAAACAGCTTACCTTATTGCTGGTCACCCACGACCGCTATTTCCTGGATCGCGTGTGCAACCACATTCTGGAGCTGGAAGACGGAACCTTATACCATCATCAGGGAAACTATTCATACTTCATCGAGCAAAAAGCAGCACGTAAAGCAGCTGCGGACCGCGACTGGGAAAAAACGGAAAACACCTACCGTCGGGAACTGGAATGGGTGCGGCGTATGCCCAAGGCAAGAACCACCAAAAGCAGCAGCCGTGTTGACGCCTTTGATGCGCTGGAAGCCCGGATGAAAAGCAGAAAGAAAGAACAGGAGATTGCCATGAGCGTAAAAGTGACGCGCCTTGGAACCAAAATCCTGGAACTGCATAAGGTCAAAAAATCGTTTGGCAGCAAACGCATCCTGGAAGATTTCAACTATGTATTTAAGCGAGGAGAAAAGGTAGGAATCGCTGGTGCGAATGGCGCTGGGAAAAGCACCTTACTCAACCTGATCATGGGTCTGGAACAGCCTGATTCAGGAAAAATTGTGGTAGGTGACACCCTGGTTTTTGGCTACTTCAGCCAGCATGACCCGATGTTCGACCTGAACATGAAGGTCATTGATGTGGTGCGGGATATCGCGGATTTTATTCCCATGGCCAATGGCAGTAAACTCACCGCCAGCCAGTTGCTGCAACAATTCGGATTTGCCCCACCACGTCAGTTTGATTTTGTGTATAAACTGAGTGGCGGCGAAAGACGCAGGCTGCACCTCATGACCGTTTTGATGCGCAATCCGAACTTCCTGATTCTGGATGAACCCACCAATGATCTTGACATCGACACCCTGGCCATCCTGGAAGACTTCCTGCTGGATTTCCAGGGATGCCTGCTGGTGGTTTCACACGACCGTTTTTTCATGGACAAACTCGCCGACCATGTATTTGTGTTTGAAGGTGAAGGCGTTATCCGTGATTTCCCGGGCTCTTATTCTGACTACCGTGCGTTTAAAAAGGATGAGGAAGAACTAAATGCCTCAGCGCGCAAAGCTGCAGCGGCACAGGTGGTGCAACCAAAGAAAGCCGCCGAACGCAAACTCAGCTACAAAGAGAAGCTGGAACTGGAAACCCTGGATAAGCTGATTCCGGAACTTGAGCAACAAAAAAACGCGCTGGAAGCGCGTCTCATGGAAGTCAATCTTCATTTTACCGAACTGGAACAAGTTTCCAAGCAACTCGAAGATGTGCGCAACGAGTTGGATGAAAAAGGCATGCGTTGGCTGGAACTGCAGGAATTGCAGTAATCCGAAGCCGCAACTTGGCAGAAACTCAGATCCAGTCCATGGCGAGCGCAAAGCCGCCAAAAGTGGTAGGCAATGGCATCCACAAGGCCTGGGGCAGGTACAGGCAGCACAGCACGAAAGCGGCAAGTGACACCAGTGTGAGCAACCAGTATCCGGTCTTTGATTTCTTATTCTCTGTCATAGGCGCTGCGAATTTAATTCAGGTATTTGAAACTATGTTCAAAAGAAAGCCTTCGTTACAGCCAAATTCACCCTGATTTATTCCACACCCTGAACAAAATTGTGTTCCAGGCGCAACAGGTATCGGTATTGCTGATACAATACATGCAGGGTTGCCAGCTGTTGGTGTTCGTGTGTTTCATCCCAGCTTCTGGCGTGCTGTTCCATTTGTTCCCTGATGCCGTCCAAACTGGTTTTGAGCAATTCTTCCGCCTGTGTGCGTGCCGAAGGATCTCCGGCATGCGCTTCATCAATCAGATCATTCAGGTCGAGCATCTCCAGCAAAAAATCCTGCGGAAGAATGTTCTTCTCTCCTTCCATCAGCAAGCCGTGGTGCTCCAGGATGAATTTCAGCCGGGAATCAAAACTGCTTAAAACCTGATAAGCCTTGTTGTTCAGGTCTGCATAATGCAGTGCTTCTTCGTGTTCTGGCGTATCGTATGGAAAAAAATCAGGATGGTGTTTCCTGCTCAGTTCCAGAAATGTTTTACGCAGCTCGGCTTCATCAGGAAAAAAGGAAACCTGAATCCCGTAAAAGGCAAAGGGATGAAACTCGGAATGCATTAATGCGCCAACAGCCTGGAAATGTCGTTCCAGAAAATGAATATAATCAGGGCGCCAATCAGGGCCATGCCAATCATCTGCATCACCATCAGCACTTTTTCACTCACCGGCCTTCCGGTAATCATTTCCCACAGCGTAAACACCACGTGACCGCCGTCGAGTGCCGGAATCGGCAACAGGTTCATCATGGCCAGCACCAGAGAAAGTATTCCGGTTAAGCTCCAGAATCGCTGCCAGTTCCAAACCGACCCGTACATGGTTGCAATGCCCACCGGGCCCTGAAGTGCATTTTTCGCCTTTACTTCTCCGGAAACTACTTTGGCCAGGCCACGCGCATTCTGATACAAAGCATCGAATGAACGATTGGTGCCCAGCGCAACAGATTTTCCAAATCCATATTTATGTACGGCCATCTGATTGATGTAAGAAGTCATGGAAACCTGAACACCAAGCAAACCCTGCTCACTCACCAGTGCTTTTAAATTCAGGATGCTGTCCTTTCGCTTTACCTGCAATGCTATTTCTTTACCGCTGTTGGCGGCCAGTTCTTCCCGGAATTCCTGGTAAAACAAAGCTGATTTGCCATTTACCGTCAACAAGCTGTCGCCGGCGCGAACCCCAGCTTTTGCTGCGCTCATGTCGGGCTGTACAGCGCTGATGCTGAACGTACTCAGCACATCGATAAATGCTCCGGGTCCTTTTCCTTTTTCCATGATCCGTTCAGCAAAATCCGAAGGAAGCATGATGCTGGTATCCTTTCCGGCACGCTGCACGCGCACCTGATGCTGATCAGCCATCAGGAAGGAAGGATCATAAATTTCCTGCCAGTCCTGAAGTGCTTTGCCATTCAGGGCCATCAGCTTATCGCCGCTTTTGAAACCCAGCTCGCGGCCCAGCGGTCCGGCGTAAATGCCGTAACCTTTATTCACGGTTTCGTTGGGAAGGTAACTGTCGCCATAGTACAGCAGCGACATGGACGCAATGATCAGACCCAGCACCAGGTTCATGATGATACCGCCGAGCATTACAATCAAACGTTGCCAGGCCGGCTTTGCACGAAACTCCCAGGGCTGCGGGTCGGTTTTCAGCTGGTTTTTATCCAGTGATTCGTCCACCATTCCGGCGATTTTCACATAGCCGCCCAAAGGCAGCCAGCCAATACCGTATTCGGTTTCTCCCCGTTTCCAGGAATATAATTTGAAGTTGAACGCGTCGAAGAAAAGGTAAAATTTTTCAACCCTCATTCCGAACATACGCGCAGCCAGATAATGACCAAATTCGTGGATGGTCACCAGCAGCGCCAGGGCCAGTATTAACTGACCAATCATGACTAAAGTACCCATGGAAAAGGCAAATTTAAGAATTCAACAGCGGCTGTACGTTGTTTTTTTCGGCACGCTCCGGGATGATGTGGACGAAGGCCCGCTAAATTTCTTTGAACATGAACAGATGCGGGATGCCCACTTCTTCAAACCAGTCGCCTTCAGCCACATAGCCAAGTTTCTCGTAGAAAGGAACGGCCTGCGCCCGCGCATGCAATTCGATGCGGGTGCAACCTTTTTCCCGGGCCAAACTGGTTGCAAATGCAACAAGCATGCGGCCATAACCTTGGCCCTGAAAAGCTTCATCTACTGCTACCTGCCGCATTTTCAGCACTGTTTCATCCTCCGGATGCGCCTTCCGCAGCAAAAGCACGGCATACAGTGCATTTCCGGAATGAAGCCCCAGATGCAGGTCCTCATGTTCCGCCCGCAGGGCTTCCGGTTCATAACTCAGGCCCAGTGGCTGACGCAGGATGCGGTCGCGCAGGGCAAGAGATGCTACCTGAAGTTTTGAACCAAAACGCAGTTCTGAACCACGCAAATCCTCCGGAGCGGGAGCCATTATCCGCGTTGATCTTTGTTTTGGGCATCCACCACGGCAATAGCTGCCATGTTCGCGATTTCGCGCACGCTGCTGGTATGATGCAGGATATGCACAGACTTTCGGAAGCCAAGCAGCACGGGACCAATAGATTCTACAGGACCTGAACTGCGCATCAGCTGGTAGGCAATGTTCCCGCTGTCCAAGTTGGGGAAAATCAATACGTTGGCCGACTGGTTTCCAAGCGTGCTAAACGGCGCGGTTTTGGCGCGGTTTTCTCCGTCAAGCGCATAACTCACCTGCATCTCGCCATCAACCATAATTTCAGGGAAGTCGCGGTGCAGAATGGAAACCGCCTCGCGTATCTTTTCCGGACTTGCACCTTTGGAAGAACCGAAATTTGAATAAGAAACCAGGGCAATTCGCGGCTCAATCTGATACTGACGAACCTGCTCGTGTACCATTCTTGTCAGGTCAACGAGTTCATCCACGCCATGATCCAGATTCACCGTTGTATCGGCGAAAAACAGGATTCCATTTTTGGTCATCAGGATGTGCATTCC
>JBDKIU010000066.1:0-2654 GCA_039796915.1 Bacteroidota bacterium
CCGTTCATGTTCTGCATACTGTCTTTCACGTTGAAGCGGAAGCCATTCATCGTCGCTTCCCCCGATTTTTTGCCTGCAAAGGCGGCGCGATTCAGCATGTAGCGGCTGTAATCGGCGTACCAAACGAAACGATGAGGTTGTGTCAACACGGAATCTATGGACCTCCTTGCCGATTCAGCGCTATTCCCTTTTGAAACGGCCCATTCCGGTGAATCCAGAATGCGATTGGAGTTCTGCAGGCCAAAATGATAGTAATACAAGTTGCGCATCATGACCGGTTCTTCGCTGACCAGATGAACATCGGGAGGCAAAGCTGCGAACTTATGCAGCAGTTGTTCATGCCCGTAAAAATCGCGGAAATGCCAGGGCAGCAAACCATGAATCAGGTTCCAGAACAACATGGCCCAGCCTGCGAACCAAAGCGACCGGGGCTTCACAACTGCACAGGCTGCCGTTCCCAACACCAGCAACAAAGGAAGCATCACCATAAATTCGGCATTCCCTTCGGAATAAAACGCGAACAGCAAATGCAGCACAAAAGCAGGAAGCAGGAACCAGCGCCACAGCATGCCGGCCTCGGGCTTTTGCATGCCGCGGATCAGCTGCACGCCGGCAAACAGCAGCAGTGCAGCGGAAATGGAGCTGGCGGCCATAGACCAAAACCCGTCATGCTTCCACGACCAGAACATGTATCCGTGAACCTGCAGGAAGCTACGCAGATAACTCACCGGAGTCATGTACACATTGCGCAGGCTCAGGGATGTTTGCACGCCGCCCTCATATACGTCGTGGAAGATGAAGCGCCACAAAGGCTCTCCTTCCATCCATGAAGCCACCTGATAAGCAGCGGCAGTGGGCAGCATGGCAAACAAGACGGTGAGCGCGGGCATGCGACCTGCACTTTTGAAGGCGTACAACACAAAAGCCAGCCACCAGAACACATAACTCTGGTGAAACAACATGGACAAGGCAAGCATGGCTGCCGACCAAAACCACTTCCATGGATGGTTTCCAAAGCTGAGCCACAGTGCCAGCAACCCAAAAAACAAAGGCAGCATGTAGGTTTCATTCTCTGTGGCAAAACGCATCAGCCCAAAAGAAGCGCCGATACAAAGCAGCACAACGCGGGTATAATCGGGCCGGATTTTTTGTATCAGCGCACCGCAGAGCAGCAGAATGCCACCGGCCACCAAACTGTTTCCGGCCTGCATCAGCCTCAACATATTCGGCTCATGAACGAAGGAAAACGCTTGCAGCGGCAAGGCCCAGAATACATGATACAACAGATGATGCGCAGAAAAATGCAGTGAATCCCAGCGCTGTGTGGCGGCATAGCCAACGGCATCGGAAGAAGGATTGCCATTGGGCAGCAGCAAATAAAGCAGGGCGAATCCTGCTGCCAGCCACTTCCAATGCAAGGTTCCCCGGCCCATGCGCCGAAAATAGGACAAAAAGCACGCAACGGAGCAGGCTTGCATCATAACTTTGCTGCGTGATTCCGTCGTTACAGGAACCCGTTTTTAACCATCTGGCACAAACAGCTGCTGAAACCAACATCCAGGCCTGGCTGATTGGCGGCTTTGTGCGCGACTTGCTGCTTGGAAAAAAATGTAAAGACCTTGATGTGGTGGTTTTGGGCGATGGGCCGGCTTTTGCAGAAGCAGTAGCACGCCGGCTGCCCGGAGAAAAGCATCAGGCGCACTTCAAAAATTACGGTACAGCCCAAATCAAATGGCAGGGTTTTGACCTTGAATTTGTTGGGGCGCGCAAGGAATCTTATCAGGCGCACAGCAGAAATCCATCGGTAAGTCCGGGCAGCCTGCTCGACGACCAGGAACGCCGCGATTTCACCATCAACGCGTTAAGTATTTCTTTAAATCCGGCCGACTTCGGAACGATGCACGACCCGTTCAACGGCATCCAGGATCTTCAGGACCGTCTCATTCGCACGCCAACCGATCCTGATAAAACCTTCTCCGACGATCCGCTGCGCATGCTGCGCGCCATCCGTTTTGCCACTACGCTCGGCTTCAGCATTGAAGCAGAAACCTATGCAGGCATTTGCCGCAACGCTGCACGGATTTCCATTATTTCTGCTGAACGCATCAGCGACGAACTCAATAAAATCATGATGGCGGCAACGCCTTCCACCGGCTTCAAACTGCTGTTCGACACCGGCCTGTTGCATCATTTCTTCCCGGAAATGGTGGCGCTTCAAGGCGTTGAGGTAATTCAGGGGAAAGGCCATAAAGACAACTTCTACCACACCTTACAGGTTTTGGACAACCTGAGCGCATGGACGCAGAATCTGTGGCTGCGCTGGGCAGCGGTTTTACATGACATCGCCAAACCCGCCACAAAACGCTTCGACCCGAAAGAAGGCTGGACCTTCCACGGGCACGAAGACAAAGGCGCGCGCATGGTGAAAGGCATCTTCCGGAAACTGCGGCTGCCGCTCGACCACAAAATGAAATATGTAGAAAAGCTGGTCGCGCTGCACCTTCGGCCGATTGTTCTTTCCAAAGAAACCGTAACCGACTCGGCCGTGCGACGACTCATTGTAGATGCCGGCGACGATATTCAGGATTTATTGTTGCTGAGCCGTGCCGATATTACCAGTAAAAATGAGGCGAAGGTGAATCGCTACCTGAAGA
>JBDKIU010000067.1:0-5225 GCA_039796915.1 Bacteroidota bacterium
AAGGGGATAAGCAGTAGGAAAATTCTTTTCATGCAATCATGAACGTAAAAATTATTGCCAAATTATACGCACTCCCCAACTACCAACGCCCCAACTACCAACGCCCCAACTACCAACTCCCCAACTACCAACTCCCCAACTACCAACTCCTCAACTACCAACTCCCACCACCCCCTTAACTATATTTGCATCTGAAATCATGGAAACCGCAGCGCTCAACGAAACAGGCAGCAATACCGCGCAACGCAAGCTTTACATCGAAAGCTATGGTTGTGCCATGAACTTCAGCGACAGCGAAATCGTAGCTTCCATCTTACACGAGCAGGGCTTTCACGCAACAAGCGATGAAGCCGAAGCCGACGTTATACTCCTGAACACCTGTGCCATCCGCGACAATGCCGAACAGCGCATCCGCGAACGCCTCAAGCACCTGCGCGGCAACAAAAAGAAAAATGGCGACCTGATCATCGGTGTGCTTGGCTGCATGGCCGAACGCCTGAAAGAAAAACTGCTCGACGAAGAAAAGCTCGTGGATGTGGTGGCCGGTCCCGATGCCTACCGCGAACTGCCCCAGCTCATCGCCGATGTGGAAGATGGCAAACGCAGCATTAACGTGCTGTTGAGCCTCGAAGAAACCTATGCCGACATCGCGCCAACCCGCCTGAACAGCAACGGTGTGAGCGCCTTCATCAGCATCATGCGCGGTTGCGACAACATGTGCTCTTTTTGCGTGGTTCCCTTCACCCGAGGCCGCGAACGCAGCCGCGCACCCGAATCCATCGTGGCAGAAGCCGCGCAGCTGCGCGATCAGGGCTTCCGCGAAATCACCCTGCTCGGCCAGAACGTGGACAGCTACCTGTGGTTCGGCGGAGGTCCCAAGAAAGAATTCAAACAACTCACACCCGAAGAACAGGCGTCCTCGGTTGATTTTGCCGACCTGCTGGAAATGACCGCCCGCGCCGTTCCCGAAGTCCGCATCCGCTACAGCACCAGCCATCCCAAAGACATCACCGAAAAGGTAGTCCGCGTGATGGCCGCCCATCCAAACGTGTGCAAATACATTCACCTGCCCGCCCAAAGCGGAAATACCCGAATCCTGGAACTCATGAACCGCAACTATTCCCGCGAATGGTACATGGAAAAGGTGCAGATGATCCGCAACATCCTGCCCGACTGCGGCATCTCCTGCGACATCATCTCCGGGTTTTGCAGCGAAACAGAAGCCGAACATCAGGACACACTCAGCCTCATGGAATGGTCCCGCTTCGACTTTTCCTACATGTATCAATACAGCGAACGCCCCGGAACCCTCGCCGCGCGTAAATATCCCGACGATGTGCCCGAAGACGTGAAACTGCGCCGCCTCCAGGAAATCATTGCCCTGCAAAACCGCATCAGCAAAGAAAAAAATCAGGAGTACATCGGCAAAGAAGTAGTCGTGCTCGTCGAAGGACGCTCCAAACGCAGCGACCAGGACTGGATGGGCAAAAACGACCAGCATGTGGTGACCGTCTTCCCCAAAGAACATTACAAGCCCGGCGACCTGGTGCGCGTGCGCATCAGCCAGGCCACAACCACCACGCTCATCGGCACCGCCCTCGGATACGCGTCCTTTTCCTGAAGCCTCATCATTTGGGCGTGCCCCCGCCTCCGGACGGGGTCGGGCTTTCCGCTGCAAGTCCTCGCTGCGCTGCGGGCTTTTCACTGCAATCCCTCACGCAGCCCACACGCAAGCTGCCGTTGAATCCCTGAGCGCTTAAACGCTTACTAACGTTTGTACGCGTTTGTAAACGACTTCCGTGCCGCGCCCTGTTTTAGTCTTGTGGCATCAACCACCATGATTTATGAAACATGTTTTAGCTTTAGGGATGCTTCAGCTCTGGCTGCTCCAGGGATTACACGGACAATGCGGAACAACGCGCAACCTCACCTGGGACGGCGGCGGCTCGGATGAACGCTGGCACAATCCCAAAAACTGGTCCACCGATTCGGTGCCCGACTGCAACGATCAGGTAGTTTTTGACCGGGCCATTTCCACCAAAACCTGTCGCATTACCGCCGCCGCTCACAGTGGCAACATCACCATGAAAAACGGCGCAGGCAGGCTGTTTCTGGAACAGGGCGCCACACTCACGGCCGCACACCTGCGCATCAGCGGAGCCATGTTCGTATGTCATGCCCAGGCCGGCTTGCTCTCCCTCACAGACCTTACCCTGAATTTCAATGGCTATTGCGCACTGGCCAATACCGAATGCACGGGAACCATTACCCTCGGAACCGGCCTTTTGAGTGTATGCGCAGGCCGGCAACTGAGCACCCTGAACCTCATCATGCAGCGTTATGCTTCCTTTACGGCGCCTGATGGCATTCAGGGTATAGTAACTATCAATGGCAATTTGAGTAGAGATCCCATTTCCGGTTACGCCCATAAAGACGGAATCCTGCGATTTGCCGGCGCTGCGCCACTCAACCTGAACCTCAACAACAAGCCGTTCACCGCGCACATCATCGAATTCCGGAAAACCGGCGCCACGGCAACACAGCCGGGCAGCGCCATTTCACTGTCGAAGGACACGCTGCTGGCCTTGCGCCGCATGACCTTTCACGAAGTCACCTTCAAAGATCAGGGCAGCAGCGTCTGGGCCGCCGATGATGTGCTGATGGTGCGCGATACCCTGGAGTTTGCCGCGAGCATGGGCGACAATACCGGAACCTTTGCGTTTCATCCGGGTACCGGCAGCACAGCGCCCATCACGCTGGCATTTACAGGATCCGGAAATTCATGTTTCTTGCAGCGACAGGCGGGCGGCATCGTCGGGCGGCATCGGCTGGTTGTGCATAAATCCGCCGCCGCCAGCGAAGTACGCCTCCGTGGTCTGCAAATGCTCGGAACGCCAACAGGAACGGTGTACGAGCGACTGCGCATTGAACGAGGCCGCCTGGTGTTTCAAGATTCCGGCAACGCCGTCATCCGCGTGGTCACCGGAACTTCCGATAAATCTACCGTTGGGCTTTTTGTCGGGGCGCAGGGCACGTTATGCGCACCCGATGCCGACACGCTCGACTTTTCCGGCACCTGGGAAGTACTCGATTCGGCGGGTTGGCAGATGAAACAGGGAACCTTCAGATTGCAGGCCGCAGGAATCTGCTTTTCCAATGGCAAAACCCTGCGCTTCCACCACCTGGATATGGCGGCCCGAACCAGCAGCCTGAACCTCACCGACGGGCAGGCGCATATTGCCGGAAATCTGGTCCTTTCTTCCGTAACAACGAGCAGCTCCAATGGAACCGTGCGCGGAGGCATGCTGTTCCTGGAAGGCGATTACACCTCGTTCAGAACCACAGGCAGCAACCCGGGAGGTGCGCCGCTCTGCTTCATCGGCGCACGCAATCAGTGGGTGCGCAACCCCTTGCCGGGCGAATTGGCTCGCGGCATCATCCTGCAAAAAAGCAGCGGCACGGTAAACCTGCGCGACAGCGCTGCGCCTTTGTCGCGGCTGGAATTCAAAGGTGGCATCCTCCGCAGCGCGAAGATGTTACAAACCGCTTCAGGGCTCCTGTCGGGCGGCAGCGCAACATCCTTCCTTCATGGCCGCCTCATGCTGCTGAACTCCGGCAACGACAACCTGAACGTGTTGTTCCCCATCGGCAAAGACAGCTTCTACCGGCCCTTGCGCATCACCCATCCAGCCTCTGTGGGCAACACGCGCACCTGGATCGCAGAATACTACCGCGCCAGTCCAGCGTCTGCTCCCCGGGCAAGCTGCCTAAAATCCCCGCTGGATTCTTTGGCCAGTGCCGGTTATTGGTTCCTGAACAACAACTACGAACACAGCAGTACGCGTTACCACCTGGGCGAAAGTGGTGTTCCATTTGTTGGCACAATGGCGCGGATGGCGCGTTGGGACAGCCTGCAGCAATGTTGGGAACAGAAATCATCTGCGGGCGTCAGCAACGGATGGCTGAGCAGCGCCGGCACACTTGGAACCGCCCGAACTGCAGGGTATCATTATCTGGCGGTGGCCCAGCTTGCCGCTTCCACGCCGCCAGACAATAATGACCGCGAAATCAGCGGAATCTCAGCGCCCGATTCGCTTCCGACATGCAACATCTTTCCAAATCCCATGGGCAACTTCATACAGATACGCTGTCCGGGCGCGGCATCCGCACAACTTATGCTGAAAGACCTGAGCGGCAGGCTGTTGCGGTCATGGGACGTAAGCGATCAGCAGCAGCTGGATGTATCGGAACTTCCTGTGGGAACGTACGTGTACAGCCTGAGCAACCGGGAAAGGTGCTGCACAGGAATTTGTATAAAACTGTAGCGTTCAGGGTTTGGGAACCACACTGAAACTCAATCCGGTTTGGATGAAACTCTTGGCCATCCCTGTTTCTACATAGAGCCCGAGGTAAGGTATGGGCATCCATCGAAATCCGGCTGTAAGTTCCAATCCCACGGGAAACATAAACGGGAACGAAAAGCCCTTCATCATGGGGTCTTCACTTTCCAGTTTCGGTCTTCCGGTTTTGAATCCAATGCCTGCACCTCCGTAGATGCTGGTGGTTCTGCCCAGAGGAACCTGTCCGTTCAGGCGCAACAGGAAACTGCTGCTGGCATAACGCAGCCGATAATCAAAGTACTGCGCCAGCTGAGGGTTTTTCACCTTGAACCGCGCATCAAAGGCCACCCGGTTTACGCTGATGCCAATGCCAAGGTTTTTCAGCAGGGCGTATTCGGCCTTGAAGTGAAACGGCCCACGGCCTTGATAGCTGAAATCCTGCTCATTCAGGATGGGTTTGAGGATGAGGCTATTCTGATTGGGAACACCAGCGCCAATACTGAGGTACAGATTCCCTTTCTGAAAAGCATACGTTTCTTCATCCTGCGCGGATAGCACTAAGTCGGAAAAGACTGTAAGCAGCAAAAGGCTGATGAAGGATTTGAAGGTCGATTTCATTTCGGTGCGCTGAGTTGGTTGGGATATACTTCTAATGATTTACCGCCTTTGAGCAATACCTTGTAACGCACATAGTAGTTCCAGGGATTGCCACCTAAAACAACTTCGCTCACAATGCCTGAAATGGAATCTGGCAATACCATCACCTGATCCCCATAGCGCCAGGGCATGGCCAGATACGCTTCGTCACGGTGTTGGTTGGCTTTGATCAGCGCTTCGTACTGCATCATAGGGTCAAGCACCCTGCCCAGGCTGTCGCTCTTGTAC
>JBDKIU010000068.1:0-6157 GCA_039796915.1 Bacteroidota bacterium
CAATGCGTACCGCATAACACGGGCATTTAATTGTTTAGATATCGGTATTGCCGACAATCCGCAGCGCTTCGACATGCGCGTGCTGAAGGCGCACACCATGATTCAGCTTGGAGAATATGCACGCGTGCACGATGTGTTGTGTACGGCTCTGGAGCACGGATTACAAACTGAATTTATGTGGACAGGCCCTGAGGGAAAGTCCGTACGAAATCCTCGGGATTATACCGTTGAAGAGGTTCGGAAGTTTACCAGAGAACTGCTGCGACGGAACGATACGGCCACATCGGAACAGCTGACCCGCTGCGCGTTGAAGTATTTTCCGAAGTACACGTCGCTGAATGCAGATTTAGCGCGCATCACCATCGCCCACAAAGAATATGATTACACCATTAAATTCTTGGGTGACAATCTACAGGAAAATCCTGATCAACCAGACCTCATTGAATTGCTGGCTGATTCATACCGCCTGAGCGGGAAGCGGGAATATGCCATTCGTTTCTATAAAAAACTGCAGAAAGAAGGCAATAAGGCCCAAAAAGCGCGCGCAGGCAAATGGCTGCAGCAGCTGAAACGCTGATTCAGGGCGAAACACCCATCAATCGTTTTTGGAAAATACGTTCAGGATTCCGGCAGCCTTCCACCGGCATTCCTCCCATTCCTGAGCAGCTTCACTGTCCCACGTGATGGCACCGCCGGTATGGTACGCAATGCGGCCGCCTGACTCCTCGTACTGCAAGGTTCTGATGACCACGTTGAAATCAAAATCGCCTGACGGATCCATGTAGCCGATGGCGCCGCTGTACAGTCCGCGGCGGAAGGATTCATAACGCTCAATATGCTGCATCACCTCATGTTTGGGTGCGCCGGTCATACTGCCCATCGGAAAGGTGTTTTTCAAATGCTGTGCTGTGCCGATTCCGGGTGCTGAGGTTCCGCAAACCACCGAGGTCATTTGGTGCACACGCGCATAACTTCTTACAGCGCAGAGCTCCGGAACCTTTACCGTCCCGGGAATACAACCCATGCTCAGGTCGTTGCGCACCAAGTCAACGATCATGATGTTTTCCGCACGGTTCTTCTCGTCGCCGGCAAGTTGGTTTTTCAGGTATTCGTCGTGTTCAGGGTTTTTACCGCGGGGCGCCGTTCCTTTGATGGGTTCTGAAATGAGCAGGTTTCCACGGCGGGCCAAAAAACGTTCGGGGCTCAGACACATCGCGGTTTGTCCCTGGCGCCGATAGAACGCAGAAAAAGGAGCCGGTCCCTGTTCGTTCAGCTGGTTCCACGCTTCAAGAATGGGAAGATTTGCAGCATGTCCGCGGAATTCCAGACAGTGGTTCAGTTCGTAATAAGTTCCGCAGCGTATGTCTTCCCTGATCGATTCAATATGCTGGCGGTAGGTTTCAAAGGAGGTTGCCGATTGAAATTCTACCCGTGGCAACGCTTCCAACGAAGGCTCCGGAATTTCAGGAAGCAAGAAGGAATTTGCGCCATATACCTGCAGTTCGTTGGGCTGATCGCGGCGCACTGCGCACACCAAACGCGGCCTGAACCAATACACATCGGGCCATGCGATATACGCCGGATGATGGCTTTCCAGTCCGTGGGTTTCTTTTTTCAGGTCGTAGCTGAGGTGTCCGAACCACCAGCCTCCACGTTCGGTTGCTTTTTCCAACGCGTTGAAGGCATCTTGGCCTGCCTGAAGTTCGGTGGCTTCTTCCACACCAAGCGCAAGCAGCAACAGGTATTTCCCGTATGGGTCAGGGAACTCATGGCCACCGAGCAACATGGAAACGGGTTCAGCGGCTGCCAGGCTGGCCAGCTGTTGACGCAGCAGTGAAAGCGAATGAACAGGTAGCGTGCAGTCAGGTTTCATGAGGGTGGAAGTAATGATACACCGTACCGGCTTTTGAAGGGCCAACACAATGACTGAGTGCGCTGAGGCTTGCTTCGCGGATTTTTTTTACGCTGCGGAAGCTGCGCAGCAGGGCGTCAGCCGTTTCTGTACCAATGCCGGGAATTTCCGTGAGTTCTGTGCCGAGGGTGCTTTTGTCGCGGCGCTTTCTGTGGTGCGTGATGCCGAAACGGTGTGCTTCGTCGCGCATCATCTGGATGACCTTCAGGGTTTCACTTTTCTTGTCAATGTACAGCGGCACCGGATCATTCGGGTAGTACAATTCTTCCAGTCTTTTTGCAATGCCCATCACCGCCATTTTCCCATAAATACCCAGTTTCTGCAAGGCTTCCACCGCGGCGCTGAGTTGTCCTTTGCCGCCGTCAACCACCACCAGCTGCGGCAGGCTTTGGCCTTCTTCCAGCAGACGGGAATAGCGACGGGTAATCACCTCTTTCATGGTGTCGAAATCGTTGGGCCCGCTCACGGTGCGCACATTAAAATGCCGGTAGTCGCTTTTCGCAGGCCTTCCATGGCGAAACACCACACAGGCAGAAACGGCATGTTCGCCCTGCAGGTTGGAATTGTCGAAGCATTCAATATGAATGGGCAATTCCTTCAGGCGCAGGTCTTCCTGCATCTGTTTCATCAGCCGTTCAACCTTCAGTCCCGGATCGAGTTTGTCGTAATGTGCCAGCTTTTCTTTCTTGAACAGCAAGGTATTACGCATGCTCAGCTCCAGCAGCTTTTTCTTGTCGCCGGCCTTGGGAATGCTGAACCGAAGGGTTGGATCTTCCCATTCTTCCGGGATGAAGCTGGAGATGATTTCACGCTGTTTATACGCCGTTCCCTGGTCGGCTTCGGCCAGCGCCAGCAGCAGGATTTCGCTGTCAGGCTCTTCCAGCTTGCGCCGAAACTCCATGTTCTTGCTGGAGATGATGACACCTTCGCTCACCCGCAGGTGGTTCACAAACACCTGATTTCCCTGGCTGCTCAGCGTGCATACTTCCACATTTCCCATGTTCAGGTTTACCACGGTACTCTTCGCCTGAAAGCGTTCCAGCAGCTCCAGCTTTTCCTTGTACTTCTGTGCTTCTTCAAAACGCAGGGCTGCCGCTGCGTCGGTCATCAGGGTTTTCAGGTGGCGCTTCACCTCACCGAGGTTTCCGCGCAGCAGATAGCGGATATGCGCAATTTGTTCGTTGTAGTCCGCCTCGGTTTGCCGGCCTTCACAAGGTCCCAAACAGTTGCCAATATGATATTCCAGACATACACGGAACTTCCCCGACTCGATGTTGCGTTCACTCAGGTTTAGGGTGCAGTTTCGTGTGGGATACAACTTTTTGATGAGCTCAAGCACCGTTTCCATCACACGCACCGAGCCGTAAGGCCCGTAATATTCGCTGCCATCCGGAATTTTATTTCGGGTAGGATAAACCCTTGGAAAGCGTTCCGCGGTGATGCGGATGTACGGATAGGTTTTGTCGTCTTTCAGGTTGATGTTGTAGCGCGGCTGAAACTCTTTGATGAGTGAGTTTTCCAGCAGCAGCGCATCCATCTCGCTGTCCACAATGGTGAAATCAATAGAGGCAATCTTGCCCACCATCACCTGGGTTTTGCGGTTGTCGTGCTGTTGTTTGTTGAAGTAGGAAGAAACCCGCTTCTTCAGCGATTTGGCCTTTCCTACGTAAAGCAGGCTGCCTGATGCATCGAAATATTTATACACGCCCGGACTATCGGGCAGCATGGCAAGGTGATGTTTCAGGTGCTCGGGAACCACAATCAGTATTTCAACTCTGTGTGTAAGGCGTGCAGTGTTTGATGGAAAAACAGGCTGCCCTGACGGCTGAAGGTTTCCGGATCATCGGTAGTGTAGAACAACTGCCGGCCGCTTTTGCCGATGCGCGCGTCCATTTCCGGATGGCGGTACAGGTAATCTTTGAGGCTGTCGGCAACGATTGGGCCCTGTGAAATCACGCGGATGCGTTCCGGTATGGAATCAGTAATCAACTTCATCAGCAGCGGATAATGCGTGCAGGCCAGCAGGATGGCATCAATGGCCGGAGATTGCTGCAACAGTTCATTCAGGTATTTCTGAACGAACCAGCGCGTGCCTTCACTTTCCAGTTCTCCGTGTTCTACCAGCGGAACCAGCAGGGGACAGGCTTGCTGAAATACCTTCAGATGCGGATAAAACTTTTCAATTTCCAGCATGTAGGAACCAGATTGCACGGTGCCGTTGGTTCCCAGAATGCCGATGGCGCCCTGTGTGGAAAAACGTCCAATCACCTCGGCGCTGGGACGGATTACGCCGAGTACCCGTTTGTCGGCACCCAGCCGCTGCAGGTCTTTCTGCTGAATGCTGCGCAGCGCCTTGGCTGAAGCGGTATTGCATGCAAGGATTACCAGCGGGCAATGTTGTTGCCTGATGAGCCATTCCACGCTTTGCAGGGTGTACTCATACACGGTTTCAAAGGAACGTGTTCCGTAAGGCGCGCGGGCATTATCGCCCAGATATACGAAGTCGTAATCGGGAAGGGCTTCCACCAGGTCGCGAAGCACGGTGAGGCCGCCGTAACCGGAATCAAAAACGCCTATGGGTCCCTGTGTATGCATGCAGCACTGCAAATTTAACGGTTGAAGCATCCGTGCTTGTGGCCTGATGCATAAAAAAAGCCACCTTCCGCAAGTTGCAGGAGGTGGCTTCTGGATTTTTCTTCAATGCTTATTTACCAGGAGCTGGCTTGGGCGCCGGCTTTTTGGCTTCCGCAATCATGCGTGCACGCACGGTATCGGTGAGGTCGTCGGTTTTGGGCATCACCACCAGGGTTTGGCTGGTATTGTCAAACACGTAAGCGTAACCGCGTTCTTTGGCTACGGTTTCAGTCATTTTGTTTACAGCGTCAGAGATGGGCTTCAACAGGTCGTATTGCATCTGCTGCAGTTCTTCCTGGCGCTTCTCCTGGATTTCGCGCATGCGCTCTTCCAAAGCCTGAATCTCTTTGATTTTCAGTTCCAGGCGGGTTTTTGGCGTGGCCGGATTCTGGGCCATGTCCTGATACTGTGCGCCCAGCTTCTGGTATTCTTCCTGATTGTCGGCCAGGGTTTGGTCGTAATACTCAGCGGCGCGCTGCAGGGTTACCATCGCAGAATCATAGGCAGGAAGACTGTCCACTACCGCCTGACGGTTGATGTACCCCATTTTGGTCTGAGCTGTTGATTCAAGGGCTGCTCCGGCAAAAAGGCCTGTAAACAGCAACATGTTCATGATGTTCTTCATATAAGCGATTTAGTTTTGTTCACGGTTGTTGTTGGGTTTGATTTCTTCCTGAGGTGCGATGCCAAGGGCTTCCAGTACCTCGTCGCTTTTGTCGAAGCGCACATTGGAATACAGCATGATCAGGTCGCTGCTTTTGTCGAAGATGAAGTCCAGAGCCTGCTCCTTCGCCACCTTCTGCACTGCTTCAAAAACCTTATCCTGTATGGGTTTGATTAACTCTTCGCGCTTTTTGAACAGTTCGCCCTGATAGCCAAATTTCTGTTCGCGGAAGGTGTTGAGTTCCTGCTCTTTCTGGATGATGATTTCTTCGCGTTCCTTGCGCTGCTGCGGACTGAGCAGCATTTCTTCGGCTTTGTATTCGCGGAACATCAAATCCAGGTTTTGTTTTTTCTTGTCGGCTTCTGCCTGCCAGTCGGCGGCAAGCTGGTCCAGCGTGCTCTGTGCAGAGCGGTAAGAGGGCATCTGGCTGAGGATGTAATCGGTATCCACAAATCCGAATTTCTGTGCCGAAGCGCTCAGCGCGGTGGCAATCATCAACAAAACAGGCAGGATCAACTTCTTCATGCGCATAAAATTTTGGTTTCAAATGCCGTGCCAATTGGCTGCGGGCTGCAAACATAAGCAAATCACATGTGCCTGCGGTTACGCGAATGATGAGCGGTGCTTTTCTGTTTAGCTTTGGCCTGTAACGGTTTATTGACGCAACTCGATGACCGGCGTGCTTACTTCCAGACTTTGGTTCAGCGCCCGGTCTTTCAGGCGGCAGCGGTATTGCACACTGTCGGGCCTGAATCCGGATGGTTGCGCCGGAACGGTGATGCGGATGCTTCCTTCAATTTGCTTGTCGATGCCGCTGGGCGTCATGCGCGGCAGGCGCTGGTGAAAGTTCAGCGTGTCTGAAGTCAGCGGATCAATCACAGAAAGAAACCTTCCGTTCACGACTTCAAAGTACTGCACATCGAAATTGTAAAAAAACGGACTTCCGT
>JBDKIU010000069.1:0-12145 GCA_039796915.1 Bacteroidota bacterium
GATGGTGCATGGCATGCCAGCGACCGGAATCGGCATCAAATTCCAACAAGGGGAAATCCACCACCCACAAGGGTTTGAAATCAAAAGGATTGCGTAAACCCAGTTTGCTGCCCATTTCCAGGCGCAATTCGTTCATCTGCTTGCGGGTTTCATTCAAGCCTCCGGCCAGTACCAGCATCAAATCGCCGGGGTTCGCACCACAGGCTTGCTGCCAGGCCGCCAGGTCTTCCGGCCCGTAAAATTTGTCCACGCTGGATTTCAGGCTTCCATCGGCTTCTACCCTGCACCAGATCAGGCCTTTGGCGCCAATCTGCGGACGTTTCACAAAATCCGTCAGCTCATCCAGCTGCTTGCGGGTAAAGGAGGCCGCACCGGGCGCACAAATGGCAATGACCACCTCGGCACTGTCAAACACCGGAAAACCTTTGCCCTTGGCGTGTGTGGTAATGTCGCAGAACTGCATGCCGAAGCGCACATCGGGTTTATCGCTGCCGTACAGACGCATGGCATCGGCGTACGTCATGCGGGGCAATTCAGGCAATGCTGTTTGCAGCACTTCCTGAAACAGCTTGCGGGTCAGGCCTTCAAAGGTTTGCAGGATGTCTTCACGTTCCACGAAGCTCATCTCGCAGTCCACCTGCGTAAATTCCGGCTGTCGGTCGGCACGCAGGTCTTCGTCGCGGAAGCATTTTACAATCTGGAAATATTTATCGAAGCCACTGACCATCAGCAGCTGCTTGAAGGTTTGCGGACTTTGG
This sequence comes from Bacteroidota bacterium, assembly GCA_039796915.1. Classification (GTDB taxonomy): domain Bacteria; phylum Bacteroidota; class Bacteroidia; order NS11-12g; family UBA955; genus REEB481. Next base: position 759 of record JBDKIU010000069.1, read on the forward strand.
GGCAATGCATACCAGGAGCCCGGATTCAGGCGGCTGGGCACCACAAAGTCGCGGGCACCTTCAGGGGTGCTTTTGATGAGCACCGGGGTTTCCACTTCCAGGAAACCGCTGTCGCTCAGGTAGTTACGGATGGCACGTGCGGTGTTGTGGCGGAGTTCCAGGTTCTTGCGCACGGGATTGCGACGCAGGTCGAGGTAGCGGTATTCCATGCGCAACTCATCGCCGCCATCGGTTTCATCTTCAATAGTAAAAGGAGGCGTTTTGGCCGGGTTGAGTACTTCCAGCTGTTCCACCATAATTTCAATTTCTCCTGTGGGAATTGCAGAGTTCTTGCTTTCCCGTTCACGCACTGTTCCGGAGGCTTTCACCACAAACTCGCGGCCCAGCTTTTCGGCGGCGGCCATCAGGTCGGCGTTCACGGCTTCGTTGAAGGAAAGCTGGGTGATGCCATAGCGGTCGCGCAGGTCCACAAACACCAGGCCGCCCATTTTACGGTTGCGCGCTACCCAGCCGGCAAGGGTAACCTTGGTTCCGGCATGACTTAACCTCAATTCTCCACAGGTATGTGATCGGTGCATGGGGCAAAATTAGGGAACAAAAGCGCCCAAAGCAGGGAATATGCTAATTTTACGCCCCTTGAAACCCGTTATTTCCCTGATTGTGGCAGCAGCCGCTGATGGCGCCATCGGACATGAAAACCGCATGCTCTGGCATCTGCCGGATGATTTTCGCTGGTTTAAGAAACATACGCTTGGGCATCCGATGGTGATGGGCCGCAAAACCATGGAAAGCATCGGCAGGCCTTTGCCCGGTCGCCGCAACCTGGTGGTGAGCCGCAGCAAACAGGAACACCGCGAAGGCTATGAATTTTTCGACAGCCTGGAATCTGCGTTGGCGTCGGCTTCCGCTTCCAACGAAACAGAAGTGTTTGTGATTGGCGGCGGGAATATGTACGCTCAGGCTTTGCCCCTGGCGGGAAGGATTTACTTCACCCGCGTGGAAGCCCATTTTCCGGAGGCCACGGTGCATTTCCACCTGCCCGCACAAGGATGGCAATGTGTTTTTTCAGAAGCACATCCTGCCGATGAACGGCATACCTTTCCCTTCAGTCTGGAGATCTGGGAACCACAGCAACACTAAAACCATCCAGCCTGCGCCACGGCATTTAACTTCGCAGCGCCATGTACCAAGTCCATTCACACGCCAACACCTGTTCTTCCCTGTTTTTGAAATTGGGGCTAGGCCTGGCATCCGCACTTTCCTGCTTCATGGTTGAACTGTATGCGCAGTCAGACACGATTTCCATGGAGGCTGCCGAAATCCGTTCCAGCAGCTTCAGGCAGGAAAGAGCTGATTTAGGCAGAAACATCATCTATGTGGATGGCGCCGTGTTGAGGCAGTTGCCAAGTGTGCATTGGGATGATTTGCTGAAACATCTACCGGGCATAGAAGTGCAGCAGCGCGGTGGTTTTGGCAGTCAGGCCGACATCACCATGCGCGGAAGCACGTTTCAGCAGGTATTGATTCTGGTGGATGGGCTGCGCATCAACGACCCGCTCACGGGACATTTCAACGGAAACATCCCTGTAGTTCCTGCCGAAATTGACCATATAGAAGTGATTAAAGGTCCGGCGGCCATGAATTTCGGACCGGAGGCCGTGGGTGGTGTCATCCATATCATCACTAAATCGTTCAGCGGCAAGGCTTTGCTTCCAGGGAAGAAATTCAGCAGCAACATTATCGGAGGCGAGTGGAATTACCTGGGTGTGCAGGCTTACACTTCTTTCACCGATAAAAAAGGAAAGAACAACATCAGCGCCTCCTACATGCACAACAGCAGCCCCGGACAACTTTTGAGCGGCGACAGCATCCGGGGAAACTTCCGGAACAGCCTTGCCGCGCTGACCTATACCGGACGCTGGGGCGCAAAAACCGTGGCCACAACGCGGCTCAGTGGTTCGATGTATGACTTCAACGCACGATTCTTTTACACCCGAAGTACTGCCGACAAATCCCAGGAATGGGTGCGCCGACTCAGCATACAGCAAAGCATCGTCATCTTGCACAACAAACGCAGCATGACGCAGGTTCAGGCCGCCATGCAGCGCACCACAGACTCCTTTCTGTTCAACCCCGCATTTACAGGCAATAACCACATCATGTGGTTGTGGCAGGCACAGGTATTCCACCGCTATCAACTGAGTCCCAATTCCAGAAACGTGTATCTGCAAACGGGCATGCAGTATTTCGGACGGGACATCAGGAGCAATGACCGCGGAAATCATCAGGAACAAGAAGCAGGTGTGTATGCGCAGCTTTTCTACAGTGGAAAGCAGATTCCCCTCCACATCAACGGTGGACTGCGACTCACGCTGGATGCCTTAAACCGCAGGCACCTTACCCCGCAAATCAATGCATCATACCGGAGCGGAATCGCAACACTACGCGGCGGCTTCAGCCGCAGCTTCCGCAATCCCGATTTTACCGAGCGCTACGTTTCCACCGGACTGCCGGGAGTGCTGGCGGCAGGGAGAAACCTGGGCAACCCTTTGCTGAAGCCGGAATTTGCCTGGAACTACGAAGCCGGCCTGGACCTGAAGCCAGGCAGAAATCTGACCATTCGAAGCACTGCATTTCTGCGCCGCAGCAACAACCTGATTGACTTCCTCTTTATCAAAGGCCAGTACATACCCGTGAATCCAAAGATTGACACGACACGAAGCTATTTCTACGCGCAAAACCTCACGCCGCTGAGCACCTCCGGCATGGAAGCAGATGTTCAGTGGCAGGGCAAAGTGGCGCCTCACTGGCAGCTGACCCTGATGGCCGGATTCACGGCTTTGCGTTTCCGCAGCAAAGGCAGCAATGCCGGAATTTCCAAGTATGTAGCCGGAAACGCAGGATTATTGGCCAACGCGCAGCTTTTGGTACAACACCGTCAATGGAGTGTGGGCTGCAATGGTGTTTGGAAACAGCGCACTTCCGAAACGGTCGGCCTCATCAATAAAGCCATTTCCCGTTCTTATCTGGTGATGCACGGCAACCTGAGTTGGAAACATCCGAAGCAGCCAATCTCGCTGCGCATGCAGTGCATGAATTTGGGCAATGTGCGCTATTCCGACATCATGGGCGCGGAACTGCCCCGGCGCTGGTGGATGCTGGGTGTTGGCGTCAGCTTCTAAACAAAAACAGGGAACCCGCCTGGATTCCCTGTTCGACTATTGTTGTTGCCTGTCTTATTTACTCACCAGCTTGGCACGAACGTATTCGCGGTTCATGCGGGCGATGTTGCTCAGGTCGATTTCCTTTGGACATTCTGCGCTGCATGCGCCGGTATTGGTGCAGGAGCCGAAGCCTTCCTTATCCATCTGATCTACCATCGCGATGACGCGGTTTTCGCGTTCTGCCTGTCCCTGGGGAAGCAGGGCCAGCTGGCTCACCTTGGCACTGACAAAAAGCATGGCGCTGCTGTTCTTACAAGCAGCCACACAGGCGCCACAGCCAATGCAGGTAGCCGCGGCAAATGCTTCATCGGCAGTATCTTTAGGAATCAGGATGGAGTTTGCATCCACGGCATTTCCGGTATTTACGGAAACAAACCCGCCGGCAGCGATGACTCTGTCGAAAGCGCTGCGATCTACCGCGAGGTCTTTAATCACCGGGAATGACTGCGCCCTCCAGGGTTCTACCACGATGGTATCACCGTCTTTGAAGCTGCGCATGTGCAGCTGACAGGTGGTAACACCTTGCTTGGGACCATGCGGCCGTCCGTTGATGAACATGCTGCACATGCCGCAAATGCCTTCGCGGCAGTCGTGGTCAAAAGCCACCGGATCGCCTCCTTCTGTGATGATCTGCTCATTCAGCACATCAAACATTTCCAGGAAACTCATATCCGGGCTTACGTGCTGAAGTTGATAGGTTTCAAATTTACCTTCAGCCTTGTTGCTTGGCTGACGCCATACCTTCAGCGTGATTTTCATTGATTCGCTACCCATGTTGTTGTTTTTTACTTGTAGCTCCTTTGTGCTATTTTAATGTTTTCGTAATCGAGCTGCTCTTTATGCAGGCTCCAGTCGTTTCCACCTTTGTATTCCCAGGCAGCTACGTAGCGGTATGCTTCGTCGTCACGCAGGGCTTCACCATCTTCGGTTTGGTATTCTTCGCGGAAGTGGCCTCCGCAGCTTTCGTTGCGATCCAGCGCATCCAGGCACATCAATTCGCCCAGTTCGAGGAAATCAGCTACACGACCGGCTTTATCCAGTTCAGGATTGAATCCGTCCTTGCTGCCGGGCACACGTACATTCTTGTAGAAATCTTCACGCAGGGCACGGATTTCCTGAATGGCTTCCTTCAATCCCGCTTCGTTGCGTGCCATGCCGCACTTGTTCCACATGATCAGACCCAGTTCCCTGTGATAGCTTTCCACGGTTTTGTTCCCATTGATGCTGAGGAATTGATCCAGCTTGTCCTGAACGGCTTTCTCCGCTTCAAGAAACGCTTCATGGTCGGTGGAGATGGCTTTGGTATGAATTTCTTTGCTCAGGTAAGAACCAACAGTGTAAGGAATTACAAAGTAACCGTCGGCCAGACCTTGCATGAGTGCTGAAGCTCCAAGGCGGTTCGCACCATGGTCGCTGAAATTGGCTTCACCCAGCGCGTACAAACCGGGAACGGTGGTCATCAATTCATAATCAACCCAAAGTCCGCCCATCGTGTAATGCACGGCGGGATAAATGCGCATCGGCACTTCATAAGGGTCTTCGTCGGTTATCTGTTTGTACATGTCAAACAGGTTTCCGTATTTCTCCTTCACCACTTCCCTGCCCAGACGAACCAGCGTGGCATCATCGGGGTTTTCAATGCCGAGCTTACTGGCTTCTGCGCGTCCGTATTTATGCTTCAGGTTATAAGCAAAATCCAGATAAACGGCCATCTTGCTGGGTCCTACACCATAACCGGCATCGCAGCGCTCTTTCGCGGCGCGGCTGGCAATATCGCGGGGAACCAGGTTTCCAAAGGCGGGATAACGGCGTTCCAGGTAATAATCGCGTTCCTCCTCCGGAATATCGTTGGGGTGACGATTGTCGTCTTTTTTCTTGGGAACCCAGATGCGTCCGTCGTTACGCAGCGACTCACTCATCAGGGTAAGCTTGCTCTGATAGTGGCCGGAAACGGGAATACAGGTTGGGTGAATCTGGGTGAAACAAGGGTTGCCGAAATAAGCGCCCTTTTTGTGTGCTTTCCAGGCTGCCGTAACATTGCTGCCCATGGCATTCGTGCTCAGATAAAACACGTTGCCATATCCGCCGGTACATAGCAATACGGCGTGGCCAAAGTGGCGTTCCAGCTTGCCGGTCACGAGGTTGCGTGCGATGATTCCGCGGGCTTTCCCTTCAATAGTAACCACGTCGAGCATTTCATGGCGGGCATACATCTTCACATTGCCCAGACCAACCTGACGTTCCAGTGCGCTGTACGCACCAAGCAGCAGCTGCTGACCAGTTTGACCGGCCGCGTAGAACGTACGCTGAACCTGAGTTCCACCGAAAGAACGGTTGCTCAGGGTTCCGCCATATTCACGGGCAAAAGGAACACCCTGCGCCACACATTGATCGATGATGTTCGCACTCACTTCCGCCAGGCGATATACATTGCCTTCGCGGGCGCGGTAGTCGCCGCCTTTGATGGTATCGTAGAACAAGCGATAAACGCTGTCACCGTCGTTCTGGTAGTTTTTAGCTGCATTGATGCCGCCTTGCGCTGCGATGCTGTGCGCTCTGCGTGGAGAATCCTGAAAGCAGAACGCTTTCACCTTGTAGCCAAGTTCCGCCAGGGTGGCAGCGGCACTGGCACCGGCCAGACCGGTTCCCACCACAATCACTTCCAGGCTGCGCTTGTTGGCCGGATTCACCAATGGCACCGTGCTTCTGTATTGGGTCCATTTTTCTGCTAATGGACCTGCAGGGATTTTGGAATCAAGTGTTTTACTCATGTTGTGCAGATATTAGCTGATTACTTGAGGAAATAAACGTAGAGTGGAATGATGGCGAAACCAATCGGAATGGCAACGCTCACGATGACACCAAGGCCCTTGATCAATGGGTTCCAACCCGAGTGGTTGATGCCCAGAGACTGGAAGGCGCTGGCGAATCCATGCCACAGGTGAAAGGCTATCATGGCCATGGCCAGCACATACAGCGCTACGAGCCATCCTTGTTCGAACGCCTCTGCTGTTTCCTTGTACAGGTCCTTGGTAATGAACACCTCCTTATCGCCGGCTACGCCCATGCGGATGTGTGCGCCGTGGTCTTCAGAAGACATGTCCGTGGCCGTTGTGGTTTCGTCAATGATGCTGGTTTCGTATTTGGTCCAGGGGATGTCGCCGAATTTATATTCCCACCAGAAGTCAGCCATGTGGCCGACGATGAACAACAATATCACGGTTCCGAGCAGGCCCATATTTCTGCTGGTCCAATGACTGTTTGCTCCGCCGTTGTAAGCTCCGTAGGCTTTGGCGCCCCGTGCTTTCCTGTTTTGGAACGCCAGATACAGGCCTTTGAAAGCATGCAATAAAATGGTGGCGTACAACAGGTAAGAAACCGTTTTAATCAGTGGATTGGTGGTCATGAACCATGCGTATTTATTAAACGCATAACCGCCGTCGTCCTTGAGCAGCTGCAGGTTTCCGAGCAGGTGGATGACCAGAAAGAGGACGAGGAACAAACCGGTCAATGCCATCAGCACTTTTCTGCCGATGGAAGAGGTAAACAGAAATTGAAGAACCTTCATAGGGTATTTGCTTACGTTGCCGCAAATGTAACAAAGCCGCTTACAAATGGTTGAAGCGCTTTTCTTTAGCTCTTTTATTTAGAATCTTTTTAAAGAAAGGATCAAACTCCGGATTTGTGGAGCTTTTGCAAGTATTTGCCCAAGATGTCAAATTCCAGGTTTACCTGCATTCCCGGCAGGATTTTGCTCAGATTGGTATGTTCCCAGGTATAAGGAATGACCACCACGCTGAACGCTTCATCACTGCTGTCAACCACCGTTAGGCTTACTCCATTGATGGCAATGCTGCCTTTCGCTACGGTGATGCCGTCTGCTGCCGCGTGTGCGAACCAGAGCTTCCAGCTGCCACCCAAGTCCTCCACCCTGCTCAGCGTGCCCTTGGCATCAACATGACCCTGAACGATGTGCCCATCCAGACGGCCATCTGCACGCACGCAGCGCTCCAGATTGACTGTAGAACCAGGCGACCAGCGTCCCAAGGTGCTTCGGTTCAGGGTTTCAGCAACGGCAGTTACACGATGAGCTTCGGCCTGTACTTCCGTAACCGTAAGGCATACGCCATCGTGGCTGATGCTTTGGTCCACATGTAATTCATGACTGATCGCCGAACGAATCAAAAAATCAAGATTTGTGCCCTTGCTGTGTACTTCAGCCACCGTTCCCAGGGCTTCAATAATGCCGGTAAACATGGAGCAAAGTTCAGCGTTCCAGCGCTACTTTGGCACAGGCTGTGGCAGTTTCTACCCAGTAAATTCCGGCGGGCAGATGTGCTACCGATAGTTCCACCGTGCGTTGGTCACCATGCAGCTGACGTTCCATTACTCGTTTTCCTTCCTGATTGTATATGCGCACATAACCCAACGGACGGGCGGCGCGAAGTTGCAGCGTTGCACCTGCAGTCACCGGATTGGGAAAGAGTTCCAGAATTTGTTCCACCAAAGTTGATTCTTTAAGGGCAAGCGATTGAGGCTGCACCATCGGCAGAAAGAACTTTGCAATTTCATCCAAAGCCTTGCGGAAGCTGGCATTATTATTTCCTCCGGAAGGCCAGCCATGGCCTTCTTTCTCCAGGATCATGGAATCATAAAGCATACCCTGTCTGCGCAGTTCGGGAAGCAACTTTCCGGTTCCGCAGAGTTCCAGCACATTGGGCAGGCCAAGTCCAGGTGCACAGTTGAAACTCACGGTAGCATCATCGCGGCTGTGGGCCATCCATACAGGTTCTTCTGCTGGAGAAACCCAGGCGGTTTTGTGCAAAGCACCGGCAAGGCTGAACAGGGCGGTAACCTGCGAAGAATGTCCGAGGTTTCCGGCATCACCTTCCAGGTTGCCGATGGCATTTGTCAACAGGATCTGCTCGGCAGCGCTGAGTTCATTCAGGCTGTCAATGTACGCCGTATGCAAGGCGGCCACGGCACCAGCGGAGTAACCGCCCAGAAACACACGGGCAGGATCAATCCGGTATTGATTGCTTCCGGCGGCATCAGCCCGGAAAAAGCGGATGGCACTTTTTATATCTGCCATGGATCGCATCACCGTCTGCATCTGGTTGTCTTTGCTTTGCATGAACTGCAGCAAGGTAGCCAGACGGTAGTTGAGCGAAACGGTGGTATAACCCAAACGGGCAAAATAGCGGCAGAAATCCCGGCAGTCGGCAGAAGCTTTATCGCCGGAAATGAACGAACCACCGTGTACATAAAGAAGCAACGGCCTTTTGCTCCAGGTGTCGCCATGAGGCTGATAAACATCCGCTTGATGCGCTGCATCCCGGAACACGCTGGAATAGTTGATGGTTTCTACCACGATGGAGTCGAAAACAGGTTTCTGAAAGCGGCCTATTTGCGCTGAAAGGGCATGACAGCTTATGAAGAAAAGTACAAGAAGCGTGCGTAGCATAGCTGACAAAACTACCCGAAAAATCAAAAACAGCTTCATACCGGCCAAAAAAAGCCAACGGCGCGCTGTCAGCCTGTCAGTAATACAGGCATGGCAATATCTTTGCGCCGGCGCGAACAAGATGTTACCAGAAGAAGAACTGAACGAACAGCAAACCACAGGCGAGCAACTGGGTTCCGAAGAAACACCAGAAACTGCACAGGAGCAGGTTTCTTCAGACTCGGGGACACAGAGTCCGGATGCGAAAATTGCCGAACTTGAAGACCGATATGTGCGCCTGTTCGCAGAATTCGACAATTTCAAACGCCGCACCTCAAGGGAGCGCATTGAATTCATGCAACAAGCCGGCAAAGACATCATTGTAAGCCTGTTGCCCGTACTTGACGATCTGGAACGCGCCATCAAAGCCAGCGAAACCCAAACCGACAAAGCTGCAATAGAAGAAGGTGTGAAACTGGTACAGAAGAAATTTGCCGGTATTCTGGAAGGCCTGGGCCTGAAAGCCATCGAAGCCATCGGACAACCGCTGGATGTGGACCAGCACGAAGCCATCACCAAGGTTCCGCCGCCAAGCCCGGATCTGGCCGGAAAAATCATCGACGAAGTTGAAAAAGGTTATACGCTGAATGGCAAGGTGATTCGTTTCACCAAAGCTGTGGTTGGCGCATCATAAACACCCATGTCAAAAAGAGATTACTACGACGTCTTAGGCGTAGCCCGAAACGCTTCCGCAGAAGAAATAAAAAAAGCATACCGGAAGCTGGCCATCAAATACCATCCGGATAAGAACCCCGGCGACAAGGAAGCAGAAGACAATTTCAAAGAAGCTGCCGAGGCTTATGATGTGCTGAGCAACCCGGAGAAGAAACAACGCTACGACCAGTTCGGCCATCAGGGCATGGGCAGCGGTTTTGGCGGAGGCGGTGGCGGTGGCTTCAGCATGGACGATATCTTCAGTCAGTTTGGAGATATTTTCGGCGACAACGACATGTTCGGCTCCTTCTTCGGTGGCGGAAGGCGCGGTTCTTCACGTCGTTCTGTAGGTTCCAACATCCGCATCAAGTTGAAGCTCACCCTGAATGAAATGCGCAGCGGCGTGGAGAAGAAGGTGCGCTACCGCCGCATGGTGGAAAGCAAGGAAACCGAGTGGAGCGACTGCAAAACCTGTGGTGGAACCGGCGCTGTGCGTCGCGTAACCAATACCTTCTTGGGCCAGATGGCCACCAGCAGCACCTGTCCGGAATGCAACGGACTGGGCCGCAGCATCAAAAGCAAAGCCAAAGGCGCCAATGAATACGGACTGGTTCCGGAAGATCAGGAAACCAGCATCCGCATCCCCGGCGGCGTGGCCAACGGCATGCAGTTGTCGGTAAGCGGCAAGGGCAACGACGGCCCCGGAGGTGGTGTTCCCGGCGATTTGATTGTGTTGATTGAAGAAGTAGAACACGAAGAACTCACCCGTGATGGCAATCACGTCATCTATCAGCTCTGGCTGAGTTTCCCTGAGGCCGCGTTGGGCGCCAGCACAGAAGTGCCCACCCTGGAAGGCAAAGCCAAAATCAAGATAGATCCGGGAACACAGGCCGGCAAGGTTTTACGCCTGAAAGGCAAAGGATTTCCCGACATCAACGGATACGGCACCGGCGATCAATTGATTTACGTAAACATCTGGGTTCCCAACAAGCTGAATCAGGAGGAAAAAGAATTGCTGCACAAACTGCAACAGAGCAAGCATTTTCAGCCCGATCCCGGGAAAGAAGAAAAAGGCTTTTTCGACCGGATGAAAGATTTGTTCTGAAGAAGAAGGTGTTGGAAATCAAAGACTTAGCTGACGAAATCCAAGCCCTCACTTCACCCCAATCTTAACTTTGCACACCTATTTTTAGCTTTCATGATCCAAACGGATATTCTGATCATCGGCGCAGGACCGGTTGGCCTGTTTACAGTATTCGAAGCAGGACTGCTGAAGTTGCGCTGCCATATTATTGATTCTTTGGCTGTTCCCGGAGGACAACTGGCGGAGATTTATCCGAAGAAACCCATTTACGATATCCCCGGATTTCCGGAGGTTCTGGCCGGTGACCTGGTGGACAACCTGATGAAGCAGATCGAACCTTTCAAGCCCGGGTTCACTTTAGCGGAACGCGCCGAAACGCTGGAACAGGATGCAGAAGGGCAATGGCTGGTCACTACCGACAAAGGCACGATTCACCGCGCACCCGTGGTGGCCATTGCAGGCGGACTGGGTTGCTTCGAACCCCGCAAACCTCCCATTACCAACATAGCCGATTTTGAAGGAAAAGGCGTGGAATATCTGGTGAAGGAACCCGAGCAGTTCAGAAACAAGCGCATCATCATCTCCGGAGGCGGCGACAGCGCCCTGGACTGGACCATCTTTTTGGCAGAAGTGGCTTCCGAAGTGGCCCTTATCCACCGCCGCACGGAGTTCCGCGGGCATCCGGACAGCGTGCAGAAGGTGCTGGATCTGGCGGCGGCCGGTCGCATTAGCTTATATACCAATGCTGAAATTACAGGTTTGCGCGGAACCCAGGCATTGGAGGCGGTTGAATTGACCCAAAAAGATCAGGAAAACCGCTGGCTGGAAGCCGATTATTTCCTGCCGCTGTTTGGTTTGACACCCAAATTGGGCCCCATCGCGGATTGGGGTTTGACGATTGAAAACAACGCCATCCTGGTGG
>JBDKIU010000070.1:0-5723 GCA_039796915.1 Bacteroidota bacterium
CAAGTTAGCATCTGCAGGTGAATTATGCGGTTGGACGCCGCATGAGCAACACCACTGCACATTTACCAGATTCCGCATAGCTGCAACAAACGGTCTTCTTCTTCCCTGTGAAATTCGGGAAGTACATCCATCACCCAGATGCTGCAGTTTTCGGTATTGAGTGTCAACATGCGCATCCAGTCTTTACGGGTGGTGAGGATGGCCTTGGCGCCTTTGGCTTTCAGGGTGTGCTGCCATTGCTGCACATCTTGTTCCGTGTAAGGCTGGTGATCCTGATATTCCAGGTGTTCCAGCACCTGATATTGCTGTTCTGCCTGCCGGCGGAAGTACGACGCCTGGCCGATGCCGGTGACCAGAACAACCGGCGCCTGTGCTTCAGGTTCCTGCACGCCCTGCACGCTCAGGGCCGCGCTGTAGCTCAGGCTGCTAAACATTACAGGCGCGTTGGTATAGCGTGAAGCCTTGAGGCTGAGCTGTTGTCTGCGTTGCGCGTCCAGTTCCGGCGGACATTTGGTAAAGATGAGGGCATGGGCATGTTTGGCATTGAAGCGAAACTCACGCAGCAGTCCTGCCGGAATTGGGTAATCCTTGAAAAAAGGCCTGCCGATGTCGCTCAGCAGCACATAAACGGAGGCCTTGATGCGTAAATGTTGGTAACCGTCATCCATGATGATGAGGCGACAGGCCGGAAATGCTTCCATAATCCGTTCAATGCCTTCTTTTCTGTTTTCGCACACAAATACCCGCTGATCGCTGCGACAAGTTTTGCGTAGTTCCAGTGGCTCATCGCCAACCAGCATGGCGGCATCCACTGGCTGCACTTCGCGAAATCCTTTGCTGCGACGACCATAACCACGACTCAGCACGGCCACTGGCACACGGCTGCGGCTGAGCAACCATTTGATCATGGGCGTTTTTCCGGTGCCGCCGGCGCTGAGGTTTCCGATGCACACCACGCGAAGCGGTGGCTGATAACGTTTCCCCGGCAGCGAGTACCAGCAGCGACGCAGCCAGGCCACACCTCCCCAAAGCCAGCCAAAGGGCAAGAGCAGCCATTGAAAAAAGCTAAAGATATTGGGTTGCATCTGTGGGCGAAGTTTACATCCAATGATTGCTGTTGCGGACCGGCTTTCACCAAACCCAACAGCAGGTGCGTTTAATTCAGCACATATTGTTGTCCCTTGCCGGGAATATGTGCCTGGGTAAAGTCAATGTCTTTTTGCAGGGCTTCCATGCACGTGGCATCGCCGTGAACCAGGAAAATTCCTTTAAGTCCGGGATGGCGCACTCCTTCCAGGTAGCGCATGAGCCCTTTATGGTCGGGATGTGCGCTGAACACGTCGGTGCGGGCTACACGCGCATATACTTCACGCTCGGTGCGGTTGATTTCTACGGTGCGCTGTCCGTGCAGCAAACGATAGCCTAAAGTTCCTTCTGCGCAATAACCTGCGATGAGGATGGTGGCAAACGGATTCTGAATATTGCGCCTCACGTGTTCCTGGATGCGGCCGCCTTCAACCATGCCGGCAGAAGAAACGATGATTACAGGCTCATTGTAGCTGCTGATGATTTCCGTACTCAGTTCGTCTTCAATCACCTGCAGTCCGGGAAATTCAAACAAGGCCCTTCCATCTTTTGCGAAGTGTCGGGCATCTTCGTTCAGTTGCGCCACGTAACGCGCATACACCTGCGTGCTCTTGATGGCCAGCGGACTATCGGTAAATACCTTGAGCTTGGGAAGCCTGCCGGCAGCCTGCATGCGGTTGAGTGTGTACAGGATGCTTTGGGTGCGGCCCACACTGAAGGCAGGAATGACGAGTTTTCCATTGTATTTCACGCAGGTATCTTCAATATACTGCGCGAGTTCATCCATGGGATCGTTGAGGTTTTGGTGCAGACGACCGCCGTAGGTGCTTTCAGAAATCAGGTAATCCAGGTCAGGCATAGGTTCCGGATCTACCACCAGCGGCGAATTCCAGTTCCCCAAATCGCCAGTAAAGCCCACGCGGCGTAAGCCTTCGGAGGTCTGGATGCTGATGACCGCGCTGGCCGCTCCCAGGATATGTCCCGAGGGGAAAAACTCCACACTCACTTCATCGGTGATACGTCGCACCTGTCGGTAGGGCATTTCCACACATTGTGCCATCAGGTCGCGGATGTTCACTGCGCTGTACAGAGGCTGTTTCTCGGGACCAAATTTCCGGCCCTTGCGTTTCTTGCCGGGCTTGTGGCCGGCTTGCTGGTGTCTGGCCAGTTCGGCACGTTGAATGTTCAGGGAATCTTTCAGCAAAAACTCCGACAATTCCTTGGTCGGGCCGGTGCACAGTACCTTCCCGTGGAAACCCTGACGAACCAGGTTCGGCATATTCCCGGAATGGTCGATGTGGGCATGGGTGAGGATGACCAGATTGATGGCGGAAACATCAAAAGGAAAGGTTGCGTTTCGCGCTTCAAACTGATCGCGTTTTTCGTAGTCGAGTCCACAATCCACCAGGATGTTAAATCCGGAAGGCGTGGTGAGCAGGTGCATGCTGCCTGTAACCTGTCGGGCGGCGCCCCAGCAGGTATAGCGTATTTGGTCGTGCAAAGGTTGATTCAAAAAGTGTGTATGAGCAGGGCGACGGAACTTCGTGGAAGCACCGTCGCCCCGGAGCATTTATGATTCGGAAATTTTTTCTTTGGGTTTTACTACTGTAAGCTTCAGCTCTTCTGCGTCTTTCTTGTGGTCGGCACGGATTTCATCGCCTTCTTTCACCTGTCCCTTGAGGATTTCTTCGGCCAGGGGTTCTTCCAGGTATTTCTGCAATGCGCGCTGCAAGGGTCTTGCACCAAATTCGCTGTCGAAACCTTTTTCGGCCAGCCATTCCTTCGCGGCCTTGGTCAGGGTTACTTTATAGCCAAGGTCAACGATGCGCTTGAGCATTTTTTGCATGCGGATGTCGAGGATCTGCAGGATTTCTTCTTTCCCCAAGGCGTTGAACACAATGATGTCGTCAATGCGGTTTAGGAACTCGGGTGCGAAGAACTTCTTCAACTGGGTTTCAATCACCTGCTTGCTCTCCTTTTCCACATTCTGTTGCTTGTTGCCGGTGGCGAAGCCCATGCCGGTGCCAAAGTCCTTCAGCTGTCTGGATCCGATGTTGGAAGTCATGATGATGACGGTATTCCGGAAATCCACCTTTCGGCCCTGGCTGTCGGTAAGGCGACCTTCGTCGAGCACCTGCAGCATCAGGTTGAATACATCCGGGTGGGCTTTCTCCACTTCATCAAAAAGCACTACACTGTAAGGTTTGCGGCGTACTTTTTCGGTGAGCAGGCCACCTTCTTCATAGCCAACATATCCGGGAGGAGCGCCAACCAGACGGCTCACGGCGAACTTCTCCATGTATTCACTCATGTCGATGCGGATGAGCGCATCATCGCTGTCGAACAGATATTGACTGAGCGCCTTGGCCATTTCCGTTTTACCCACGCCCGTGGGACCGAGGAAGATGAACGAGCCGATGGGCCTGTTCGGGTCTTTCAGTCCGGCGCGGGTGCGCTGGATGGTTTTGGTGAGTTTTTCTACGGCTTTATCCTGCCCTACCACACGCTTTTTCAGATCAGAGCCCATGTTCAACAGGCGCGTACCTTCGCTTTGGGCGATACGTTTCACGGGAATGCCCGTCATCATGGCCAGAACGGCGGCGATGTCGTCTTCTCCTACGGTAAACTTTTCTGTTTTGCTTTGCTCTTCCCAGCGGGCTTTGGCCTGTTCGAGTTCTTCAAGCAGCTTCTTCTCGCGGTCGCGCAGCTTGGCGGCTTCTTCGTACTTCTGGCTCTTCACCACACGGGTTTTCTCGTGTTTGATTTCTTCAATCTGGGTTTCGAGGGAAGCAACTTCGAGCGGCACGTGGATGTTGCTGATGTGCACGCGGGCGCCGGCTTCGTCGAGCACGTCGATGGCTTTATCCGGAAGGTGGCGGTCGGCCATGTAGCGCACACTCAGATCCACGCAGGCCTTCACCGCTTCGGGCGTATAGCGCACGCCGTGGTGGTCTTCGTATTTATCCTGAATATTCTTGAGGATTTCGTAGGATTCTTCAACGGTGGCTGGTTCTACAATCACCATTTGGAAACGGCGTTCAAGGGCGCCATCTTTTTCAATATACTGCCGGTATTCGTCCAGCGTGGTGGCACCGATGCACTGCACTTCACCACGTGCCAGCGCGGGTTTGAACATGTTGCTGGCATCCAGGGAACCGCTGGCGCCGCCGGCGCCTACGAGGGTGTGGATTTCGTCAATGAACAAAATCACGTCGTCGGCTTTTTCCAGTTCCTGCATGATGGCTTTCATGCGTTCTTCAAACTGTCCGCGGTATTTGGTACCGGCCACCAGGCTGGCCAGGTCAAGGGTTACCACACGCTTGTTGAACAGCACCCTGCTTACCTTCCTTTGGATGATGCGCAGTGCCAAACCTTCCACAATGGCGGTTTTACCTACACCTGGTTCACCAATCAGCACCGGATTGTTCTTTTTCCGGCGGCTCAGGATTTGGCAAACGCGTTCAATTTCCTTTTCACGGCCAACGATGGGATCGAGTTTACCTTCTTCACCCATGCGGGTCAGGTCACGGCCAAAATTATCGAGCACGGGGGTTTTGCTCTTGGCATTTCCTTTCCCTGCCTTGCGCTGTTCGGCTATTTTCTGTTCTTCACGGTAGAAATCTTCGGGAGTCTCCTGATCATCCGAAGGCAGTTCCGCTTCGGGTGTAGTTCCGTTCATCCCTTCCTCCACCGCAGATTTAAACACATCATAACTCACGCCAAACTGATTCATAATCTGCGAAGCGATATTGTCTTCGTCGCGCAGGATGCTGAGCAGCAGGTGTTCGGTTCCGATGATGTCTGACTTGAAAATCTTGGCTTCCAGATAGGTGATTTTCAGGGCCTTTTCGGCCTGCTTTGTCAAAGGAATATTACCCAGATTGGCGGCACGGGTAGCGGTTGGCCGGATGGTATCTTCTACCGCTTTTTTCAGTCGCAGCAGGTCGATGTCGAGCACACGCAGTGTTTGCAGGGCTTTGCCTTCCCCTTCCCTGATGATTCCCAGGAGCAGGTGTTCGGTCCCGATATAGTCATGACCCAGGCGAATGGCTTCCTCGCGGCTGAACTGAATGACTTCCTTAACGCGGGGGGAAAATTTGGCTTCCATGTTTCTTCCTCAAAAATAGTTGATTATTAACACAGGAATTCATCTTTTGTGTCTGTTGCCGGCGGTTCATGAATTGCATTCGATGCAAATCATAAATTCCTCAACAGAAATGTGGATAGAAATCCCTGATGCCGATTCTTTGCAAATTCAGTACCATGCGGCGTGCGCTGACAAAGTTGCACCGGGACATACGCGCAAATCCGTTTCAGCGCTGGAATTAGGGCAAGGTTTAAGGCTTTTGTCAGCACTGTCACAAAAACAGACGGGAAAACCGGGTGTGCATAACAAATGCAGATTTTTCAGGCTTCTGCGACACCCTGCTTGTGGTTTTCCACACCTTAAGCACATATTCACCGCAGGTCGTGGAAAGAAGTTCCCGTGGAAATTTAGCCATGCCTGTTCGGCGCTTTACGGGTACCTTCGAAGGTTCGAAGCGGTTCAACATGGAGAAAGAAAAGCGAAGAATAAAACCTGCACACATCAACCCAATGGAACTTGGAGGCAAATTGCCGCCCCAGGCCCGCGAACT
>JBDKIU010000071.1:0-6233 GCA_039796915.1 Bacteroidota bacterium
GAATGCTTGCATTGCATAAAAAAAGCGCGGTTTAAACCGCGCTTTTTTTTGTCGTGATGCCAGATTTTATTACTCTACCTCAACCTGTGGCGCACCGGAGTTTTCGGGGCGGCCTTCAAGCACGGTAGGACCGGGGTTCATTCCCAAAAGGTTCATTTCCCAGATATACACGGCAAATTCTTCTTCCAGACTGCCGCCCTGGAAACCGGGCAATGGTCCGGGAATGTACAGTGTAGCTTTTGAGCCAACGGGCACACGGGTAATCCATTCCACCAGCGCCTGAATAGGAATAGACCTTACAGGAATGGTGAGCGGGCGCTTCATGTCTTCAGTGTTTTGCAGGACTTTATTGTTCTGATCCTTCACCACAAAATGAATCACCACAGTATCGTTCAGGGTAGGCACGGCATCTTTCCCGCGGGAAGTCATTTTAAACTGCGCCTTGGAAGGAAGTTCTTCTATGCCGCTTTTCTTCTTGTTGTCGGCCAGCCATTTGTTGGCAGCTTCCTTGGCCTTCTTTTCGCCTTCGGAGCGCAGCTTTTGCAGGTAACCCTGGAAGGCTGCATTGGCGCGTTTTTCAGAAACATCATAGCCACTGTCTTTCTTGATGCCGTCTTCAAAACCTTTGGCAAAAGAAGAGTAGTCAATTTCTTTCAAACCTTCGCCTTTGTAGGAGAAGGCTGTGCGCAGGCCCAGCATATAGCTGAAGCTGTCCAGCGGGGTTTTCAGGGTTTTGGAGGTGTTTACGGATTTGCCGCAGGAACCCAGGGTAAGCACTGCCAGCAGGGGCAGCAATATTTTTTTAGTGGAATTCATGAGTGGTATGAGTCGCAAAGAAAACACTTTTTCGAGCTTCTGTATCGCCAGATCTGCTTAAGCGCCGTAAAGCTGTTCGCGGCGTTCCTGAATGGCTTTATCTTCCGCATATTCTTCGTAGCTCATGTGGCGGTCGATGATGCCATGAGGTGTGATTTCGATGATGCGGTTGGCAATGGTATTGATGAACTCCTGGTCATGGCTGTGGAAGAGCACAATGCCTTTGTATTCCACCAGCGCGTTGTTCAGCGCCTGAATGGATTCCAAATCCAGGTGGTTGGTAGGTTCATCCATGATGAGCAGGTTGGGGTTTTCCAGCATCATCTTGCTGAGCATGCAACGTACTTTCTCGCCACCACTCAGCACCTTAGCCATTTTCTGGGTTTCTTCACCGCTGAACAGCATGCGTCCCAAAAAACCGCGGATGAACGTTTCGTCTTTTTCTGTGGAGAACTGACGCAGCCAATCCACCAGATTCAGGTTCACGCCTTCAAAATAGGAACTGTTGTCGTTGGGAAGGTTGGAATATTTGATGGTTACGCCCCAATGCACAGAGCCGCTTGAGGGTTGTGTTTCGCCCCAAAGCACCTTGAACAGGGTATTCAGCGCGAGCGTATTTCTGGAAAGGAACGCAATTTTATCTCCTTTGGAAATTTTAAAATCTGCTTTGCTGAACAGGGGTTCATTGCCGGCCATGAAGCTCAGGTTTTCCACGTTGAGCACCTGATCGCCGGCATCGCGTTCGGGTTTGAACACAATGCCTGGGTAACGGCGGGTGCTGGGCTGAATTTCTTCAATGTCCAGCTTGTCGAGCATCTTCTTACGCGCGGTTGCCTGACGGCTTTTGGCCACGTTGGCACTGAAGCGGGCAATAAATTCCAGCAGTTCCTTCTTCTTTTCCTCGGCCTTTTTGTTCTGTTCAGAACGCTGCCTGAGTGCCAGCTGTGAGCTTTGGTACCAGAAGGTGTAGTTGCCGGTGAAAATCTTGATGCGGCTGTAGTCAATGTCGCATACATGTGTACACACATTGTCCAGGAAGTGACGGTCGTGGCTCACCACGAGTACGGTATTCTCGAAGTTCGCAAGGAAGTCTTCCAGCCAGCGGATGGTTTCCACGTCCAGGTCGTTCGTAGGTTCGTCCATCAGCAGCACGTCCGGGTTTCCGAACAGGCACTGAGCGAGCAGCACGCGTACTTTTTGGTTACCGTTCAGTTCCTTCAGCGGCAGTTCGTGGTATTTTTCCGGGATGCCGAGGTTGCTCAGCAAAGTCGCCGCATCACTTTCTGCATTCCAGCCATCCATTTCTGCAAACAGGCCTTCCAGTTCGCTGGCGCGGATGCCGTCTTCATCGGTGAAATCTGCCTTGGCATACAGCGCATCCTTTTCTTCCATGATCTTCCAGAGTTGCTGATGACCGCGCAATACGGTTTGCAATACCGGAACTTCGTCAAATTCAAAGTGGTTCTGCTTCAGCACGGCCATGCGCTTGCCTGGCTCCATGTCCACAGAGCCGGTATTGGGTTCAATTTCTCCGGAAAGAATTTTCAGGAAGGTGGACTTGCCGGCCCCGTTGGCACCGATGATGCCGTAACAGTTGCCGGAAGTGAATTTCAGGTTTACTTCGTCAAAGAGAACACGTTTACCGTAACGAAGGGAAATATTGCTGACCGTTAGCATAAATGGGCCGCAAAATTAGCCGTTTTTGCGCGTTAGCGGCGGTTTTCATTTAAATTGCCTCTGATGCTTTTTTTGTTATCGCTGTTGCAATTGGGTAATCCGGGCCCGCATTGGTTGAGTCGTCCGGGCTTGCTATTGCTGCCCGGCAAGCCGGAGCAGCAAATCGGACTTGCTTACCAGGGAAGCCACCATGCTTCCGGAGGTTCCATGTATCATGCAGGAATGGTGGGAGATCATTATTGGTTGAGCGGACAAATGGGCTTCCATGCTTACCGCAACAGGGCCATGGGTTCCGGCTCGAAAGGGCAACTGTATCAGGCAGAGCTACAACTGGCGTACCGGTATAAAAACCAACCAGAGCAAGGTTTGCTCGGCAGTTTTTGGACGGGCGGGCTTCAGGTTTCCAGTTTCAATGCCCAATCGGAAGGACTTCAGTTTTGGCGTGTTTCAGGGAATCAATACATGCCGTATGTTGCAGCAGGTTTTACGCTGCATCGGGGCATGTTCACCCTGCAATTGGCTGGAAAAGGTGGCATGAGCAGGGTTTGGGCCGCGGAATTGAAGCAGTTGAACCCCGATTATACATTTTCAGACTTTGGTTTCACACCGGGGAACTGGCAGCCGCAACTCATTCCTTCGGCGACGCTGATTGCAGGCCGAAACAGGGTGCGTTGTTTTCTGGGAAGTTCAGTCCAATCCCATGGAAATTCCTGGCAAGGTCCGTACCATCATTTTGGGATTGTGTGGAAGCCTGCCAAGGAGCAAACTTGAATCATTACTCGAACTTCTGGGTGGCGAGCACCATTTTGATGCCCAGCTTGGTGCCAATTTGCATAACGTCCACCATGTCCTGAACCACGAGGTTCTTGTCCACGCGCAGCACAATATTCATGCTGTTGTCCGGATTACTCGGGTCGGCATTGGCATCACGCAGTGCCGTGAGTTCCTGTTCCAGGTTGGCATATTCAATTTCGCGCTGGTCAATGAAGTACTTCTTTTCCTCGGTAACGGTGAGCGTGTATTGCTTCTTTTTTACGTCCTGAGTGGTTTTTGCCTGCGGAAGTTTGATGGGAATGATGTTCGGATTTGCTACCGTGGACACAATGAGGAAGAACAACAACAGGAAGAACATGATGTCATTCAGGGCTTCGGTGCCCACTTCAGCATGTTTTTGCCTTCGCCTCATCATAATCCGGGCTGGTTAAGCAGTTCTTTCACCTGCAGCTTGTTGTCTTCAATATGCTCGATGAAGCGCTCCACACGGGCTTCCAGTAACTGATAACCCACGAAGGCAATCAGACCAACAATCAGACCTGCTCCGGAAGTAATCATCTTCTGATACAAACCATCGGAGATGCTGGAAATGTTGATGTTGCTGTCCAGAGAGATTTTATAGAAGATGTTGATGATGCCGACAATCGTTCCCACAAAGCCCAGCATTGGTGCAATCCGTCCGATGAGCGACAAGTAGTTGAGGCGGTTTTCCATGCGGCTGATTTCCACCTGTGCTTTGTCGTTCATGGCGGTGTCAATATCGCTCAGGCTGGCGCCGAGGAAGTTGAGGCCGGTACCAACCACCTGAGCCTGCGCGGTGGGAATGCGCTCGCAGTATTGCTGTGCGCCCTTGATGTTTCCATTCGCCAGGTTGTCGCGCACGATGTTGATGAGGTTCTTGTCTATTTTTCCGCGCTGGTTCACGTACAAGGTCCTTTCGATGATGTAGAACAGCGCAATGAAGAAAATCAGTCCGAGTGGAATCATCACCGGACCACCCTTCATCACCAGTTCGAAGAAGGAGATGGACGATTCCTTGGTGGGTGCAGCTGCAGTTGTTCCGGCTGTTGTATCGGCAGCGGCAGCGGTGATTTGCAGCAGGGTGGCGTATAAAAGGTTCATGTGTTGGTTAGGCAAAAAAAGCCATTTATTGGCATGGAACGCAGATAGGTTCAGAAAAATTATCCGCAGGCATGCACAATTTTGTGGAAGCCTGCGGATTTACAGCTCGTGGCCCATGCGGGTCTGCTTGGTATGCAGGTAGTTTCTGTTGTGTGGATTGGGTGCAACTTTCAGCGGAACATTTTCCACGATTTCCAGGCCATAGCTGACCAATCCTGTGCGTTTCCGCGGATTGTTGCTCATAAGCCGCATTTTGCTCACACCCAGATTGCGCAGGATTTGCGCTCCAATGCCATAGTCGCGTTCATCCATCCTGAAGCCGAGGCTCAGGTTGGCATCCACCGTATCCAATCCTTGTTCCTGCAGCTTGTAGGCCCTGAGTTTGTTCATCAAACCAATGCCGCGTCCTTCCTGATTCATGTACACGATGACGCCTTTGCCTTCCTGTTCAATCAACTTCATGGCCTGCTCCAGCTGTTCTCCGCAATCGCAGCGGCAGGAACCAAACACATCACCGGTAAGGCAGCTGCTGTGCACACGCACCAACACAGGCTCATCGGGCGCCCATTCACCCTTCACCAGGGCCAGGTGCTCCTGTCCGGAGTTGATTTGCCGAAATGCAATCAGGCTGAAATCACCATGTTGCGTGGGCATCTGCACGGCTATTTCCCTTTTAATCAGGGTTTCATGCTCCAAACGGTAGCGGATGAGGTGTTCTATGGAAATGATCTTCAGCCCGAATTTTTCGGCAACCAGCATCAGGTCGTCCAAGCGTGCCATGGTGCCGTCTTCGTTCAGGATTTCCACAATACAGCCGGCGGGCTCAAAACCGGCCAGCCTGGCCAGGTCGATGGCGGCTTCGGTATGTCCTGCGCGGCGCAATACGCCTTCAGCCTTGGCGCGAAGCGGGAAAATATGTCCGGGTTTGCCAAAATCATCGGGCTTGAATCCCGGATCAATCAATGCCTGAATCGTTTTGGCGCGGTCCTGTGCGCTGATGCCCGTGGTACAGCCATGGCCCAGCAAATCAACAGAAACTGTAAACGCGGTTTCGTGGGTAGCGGTATTTCTTCCCACCATCATTTCCAGACCGAGTTCATGACAACGCTCTTCGGTGAGCGGCACGCAGATGAGGCCTCGGCCTTCACGCGCCATGAAATTCACCAGCTCAGGAGTCATATTGCGGGCTGCGGTAACGAAGTCACCTTCGTTCTCGCGGTCCTCGTCATCAACCACGATCACGAGTTTCCCGTTGCGGATGTCTTCAATAGCTTCAGCTACGGAATGCAGTTTTATGTCGGCCACGAAACGTTAACAGTTAAGTGCCGCAAAAGTCGGGAAAATCCCTCACTGCTGACCGATTCCTTTTACGGTTTTCAGGTGGTGCAGCATGTCTGCCGTCATGGCATCCAGGTCGAACTGATGTTTCCAGCCCCAGTCGGCGCGGGCGTGGCTGTCGTCAATGCTTCCGGGCCAGCTGTCGGCAATAGCCTGACGGTAATCGGGTGCGCAGGAAATGGTAAATCCGGGCATCACACGGGCAATGCTGTCGGCAATTTGCTGCGGGGTGAATGACATGCCTGAAAGGTTGTAGCTGCTTCTGATTTTGATTTGGTCGGCAGGAGCATGCATGATTTCCAGGGTGGCGCGGATGGCGTCGGGCATATACAGCATGGGAAGCAATGTGTCTTCACGCAGGAAGCAGTTATGGTGGCCACTTTGAAGTGCGTCGTAGTAAATAGACACTGCATAATCGGTGGTTCCTCCGCCGGGTGCGGCTTTCCAGCCAATCAGGCCGGGATAGCGCAGGCTGCGCACATCCAGTCCGTAGCGCTTGAAGTAAT
>JBDKIU010000072.1:0-4654 GCA_039796915.1 Bacteroidota bacterium
CAGAAAGATGCTGCAAATTACGCCCACCAAATCCGTTTTTATTCCCGTCAGAAAACAGTCAGGATCAGCGGGGCTATATGACGAATATCAGTTTTTGGGCTGAAACAAGTATCTTCGTTGAACAAAAGGAGGAAGGAAGACGAGATGCAGACAGAGACTCCACACAGTTCAGTTCCCTCGGCGGAGCTCAGTTTAAACGCCATTTTTCACACCCTGGTTGATTCCATCATTGTGATTAATTCCAGAGGGCTGATTGTGGAATGTAATCAGGCCACGCTGAATATGTTTGGTTATGAAAGCGGTGCTTTACACGGAATGAATGTGCATGTGCTGATGCCCGAGCCTGATCATTCCCGACATAATCAATACATCAAAAATTACGAAGAAACCGGCGAGCGAAAGATTATCGGCATTGGCAGGGAAGTGGTGGGAAAACGCAAAGATGGAAGCCTGTTTCCCCTGCGCTTGGCCGTGAGTCACTTTATGGAACATGGACAGCATTTTTACGTAGGCATCATTCACGACCTGACCGAAGAAGTGCAGTCGCGGGAGTTGAAAGAACACTACCATATTCGTTTGCACGAAGAAGTTGAAGCACGGACGGAAGAGCTGAAAAGTACATTGGAATTGCGACGTAAGGCAGAAGAACAACTGCTGCAGAGTCAGAAGGTGTACACCACCATTGCGCGCAATTATCCGAACGGCACCATCACCATTCTTGATGCGGATTTTAATTATGTATTTGTGGAAGGAAAAGGACTAAGCGATCTGGGGATTGATCCAAGGTTTCTCATCGGCACAAATTACCTGAAGCGCCTCCGGCCTGAATTGCGTGAACTGGCGGAGAAACACCTCAACAAAGTACTTCAGGGCGATCCGCGCTCTTTTGAAATTGAATTCTCAGATCATTGTTTTCTGATTGATGCCGTGCCCATCAAAGAGCGCAGCGTGGTGCAAAGCATCCTGATGATTGAAACCAACATCACGCACCTGAAGCAGGCAGAGCAGGATATGCTCAAGGCCCTGCACAAGGAAAAAGAACTGGGTGAATTGAAAACCCGTTTTGTGAGCATGGCATCTCATGAGTTCAGAACACCGCTCAGCACCATCAACAGCTCTGCCGATCTTATCAGTCGCTACAACGAGCATGGAAATACCGGAAAAGTGCAGGATCATGTGCAGAAAATCCGCAAGAACATTGCCCACCTGAACCAGATCCTGAACGATTTCCTTTCCCTTGGAAAATTGGAAGAAGGGTTGATTCGGAACAAGCCGGTGCGCGCCAATGTAGCGGAGCTGCTCGATGAGTTGTATGAAGATGCCCAGCTGAACCTGAAACCCGGTCAGCAGCTCCTGAAGGAATATCCCGAAGCATTGACCCTGTCATTGGATCCCGACTTGTTCCGCAATGTCCTGGTGAATTTGTTGAGCAACGGCATTAAATATTCCGATACCGAAAAAGGCATCATCATTCTGGAAGCCTTGCTGGCCGACGGCGGACTCAGGGTTTGCGTGCGCGACAACGGCATGGGCATTCCCGAGGAAGATCAGAAAAACCTGTTCTCCCGATTTTTCCGGGCCCGCAACGTGACCAATATTGATGGCACCGGACTGGGACTGCACATCGTGAAACAATATCTGGAACTGATGGGCGGCCAGATTAACTGCATCAGCAGCCCGGAAACCGGAACTACATTCGAAGTTTTTATACCTTTGAGCGCCGATGAAGAAGAAAATTCTGGTCATTGAAGACAATGCGGATGTTCGAGAGAACACCGCTGAAATACTGGAACTTGCGGGTTACGATGTGGTGGTGGCCGAAGATGGCAGGAAAGGCGTTGACCTGAGCCTGAACGAGCGTCCCGACCTGATCATCTGCGACATCATGATGCCCGGTCTCGATGGCTATGGTGTGCTGCATATCCTCAGTCAGAGGCCCGAAACTGCAGGCATTCCCTTTGTGTTTCTTACCGCCAAAACCGAAAAAGCAGATGTACGTTTCGGGATGAGCCTTGGCGCCGACGATTACATCACCAAGCCGTTCGAAGAAACCGATTTGCTGCGCACGCTTGAAAACCGCCTTAAAAAATCGGATGCATTGAAAGAACGGCTCATAGGACAGGCCAACAATCAGGCCGCAACCAGCCGCGAAATACAAACCCATCAGCGTCATTATTCCCGCAAAGACACGGTGTACCACGAGGGCGATCCGAGCATCTACGTGTATAAGTTGCTGAAAGGAACCGTCCGTCTGTATTGCTACAACCAGGACGGAAAAGAATATACCACCGAATTGGTAGGCTCAGGCGGATTCTTTGGCTATGTAAGCAGCATGGGCGGCAAACCTCGTGAGGAAAGTGCCGAGGCGCTGGAAGATTGCGAAATTGAACTGTATCAGTCAGATGATTTCCTCCGGTACATCACCGGTGATACCGCCACCATGGTGCACTTTGTGAAGCTGCTGAGCAACAACATCGCCGCCAAAGAAAAGGAACTGCTCAAACTGGCCTACGATACCGTGCGCAAAAGGGTTGCTGAAGCTTTGGTGAAGCTGTTTGAAACCGTCAGCGACAGCGACAGTCGCTACGGTGTGGCTGTTTCCCGGGAACTGCTGGCAAGCATGGCCGGAACCAGCACGGAGTCTGCCATCAGGGTGCTCAGCGGATTTAAAGCCGATGGCATTCTGGAAATCAGTGGCTCGCACATCAAACTGCTCCATCCCGATAAACTCAAAGCACTGAAGTGGTAAAACACTTCAATTTTTTGTCAAACACCAGTCCTTTTGACCTTTATCAGCCACTCATGTGACTGCCGTCATGTGGCTCCCTTTGATGCTTGTTGAACTTTGCCTGCATTAACCATTAATTATTTTACGTTTATGTCACTGGCAAGAAGAAGTAGCATTTTAGACAATTGGGTGGATGATTTATTCGCAACTCCATTCATTGAATTACCCAGATTTTTCAAAAGCAACGGCGATGTTCCCGCAGTAAATGTTCGTGAAACAGCAGATCATTATATCCTGGAAGCCGCAGTGCCCGGTTTTGAAAAGAATGAAATTGAAGTGAGTCTGAAAAACGGCCAGCTCACCATCCGCGGTGAAAAGAAATCGCAGCAAAACGGCAAAGACAATGAACGTCTTACCCGCAGCGAATTCAGTTACCAGATGTTCAGCCGTTCATTTTCATTGCCTGAAGATGTTCTGGAAGGGCAGATCCACGCACGCTATAAAGAAGGAGTGCTCACGCTGGAACTCAACAGGAACAAGCAGATGGCAGAGGCCGAAAAGAAGAAACAAATACCAATAGAATAATAGTGGTTCAACCCGGGAAACCGGTGTAGGAATCGTTCAGGGGGATGATTGCAATACTGCCAATTGATATAATACGCAAAGCCGATATGGTTGAGCCCATCTTTGAGGCTCTTGGCAACCGCATCAGTACCCTTGTAATTACAAGCTTTTCACAACTGTCTTCCACCGGACAGGCCGTTATGCTTGATCTGCAGGATGTATTCAGACAAAGCATACAGCAGGAAGTATGCCGGGCACGCGCACTGTTGCAGGCCCGGTATCCTTCCATGAATATTGAAGTGGATAAAGGGCTTTGGAATGAACCGTTCGAGGTTCAAAAAATGCCCAACACATTGGGCCGAATCGTCCTGCTGTTGCATGACAGCGAGGTAGAAACGCCGCTGCAGTGGCTGCGTGAACGTGGCCTCAAGGGCAACCCCAATTTGTGGCTGCTGTCTTGGCGCTGCCCGCTGGAGCTGTTCAAAGGCAAGAAATTGCTCGAATATGCACGCATCGAAGTGCGGAAAAATAATCCGCCTTTTGACTTTAAAAACGAAGAATCTACCCTGAAGAAGCTGCTCCCCAGTCACATCCTGCAGGCCGCTGGTGAAAAGCAGGCCGACTTCGGATTGTTGTGCTGGAAGTTCAACGGCGCACTCTCATCTTCTCTGGAAAAAGTGCTGCGCGAAACACTGAACGCGGCACCGCTGGTGATTACGCACCTGCTGCCCGATATCAGGTAGTGAATTGACTCAGGTCATGATGCATTCCTGACCATCCCTTCAATTTTGAAGCAGGGATGAACAAGGAGTTAACAGCCGTAGAAAATGCATGCCACCATTGCGGTGCAGACGCCTCCGGTTACCCCATTTCTGCCGACGGACTTCAGTTTTGCTGCAGGGGTTGTGAAACGGTTTATCATATCCTGAAAGACCATAACCTTTGCGCGTATTATCAGTTCGAAGCCCATCCCGGCGTAAAGAAAGCTCAGGACAACCTGCCTTCGGATGATGAACTGATGGTGGTGGCGTCGGAATTCACAACCTACCGCGATGCACAAAGGCAACATTGCACCCTGGAAATTCCGGAAATGCACTGCGCCAGCTGTGTTTGGCTGCTGGAGAAGTTGCCTTCCGTACTTCCCGGTGTGTACAGTGCCCGGGTTGATTTCGTGAAGAAGAAACTCGAAGTAGCTTTCAATCCGGAAGTGACCGGTTTTCCTGCCGTGGTGCGCCTCCTCGACAGCCTCGGATATACACCGGCACTGGTACCAGATGCTCGGGTCAACACAAGCAAGGAGCAGGGGAGAACCATCCTGAAACTGGCAGTCGCCGGCTTCGCCTTTGGCAACATCATGTTGTT
>JBDKIU010000073.1:0-5560 GCA_039796915.1 Bacteroidota bacterium
CGGCTGGTCTGTAATTTCCCCGGATCTTACCACCAACGATACGTCTAAACAGCATCAGGCACAAAGCGGCGGCCTGACCATTGATGCCACCAACGCCGAAAACCATTGCACCATTCTGGCCATCGAGCCAAGCAAACTCGAAAAAGGCCTGATTTGGGTAGCCACCGACGATGGCAACCTTCAGCTCACCCGCGATGGCGGCAAAACCTGGACGAACCTGAGCAGCAAGCTGCCCGGACTTCCCGCAGGTTCATGGATTCCGTACGTGCAGTCCGGACATACCAAACCCGGCGTTGCCTGGGTGGTAGCCAACAACTACCGCCGCAACGACTGGGATCCTTACCTGTATTATACGGCCGATTATGGCAACACCTGGAAACGCATGGCCGACCCGAAAAAAGTACAAGGTCATTGTCTCAGCGTGTGGCAGGATGCCATCGAACCGAAGCTGGTATTTCTGGGAACCGAACAAGGTCTTTGGATCAGCACCGATGAAGGAAATACCTGGAACCGCTTCAACCAGCATTTCCCCGCAGTTCCGGTAAGTGACCTGAAGGTACATCCACGCGAACATGACCTCGTGATTGGCACCTTCGGACGTGCCATCTGGGTGTTGGACGACATCACGCCACTCCGTGAAGTTGTTTCCGGAAAGAAGAAACCACAGGAGCAAGCGCTGACGCTCTTCCCCGTGCAGCCTGCCGTGCGCGCCGCATACAACCAGCCCGAGGGCATCCGTTTTCCCGCCAACGGTTTCTGGGAAGGCACCAACAAAAAGGCAGGTGCACAGCTTTCTTTTTACGTGAAGAAATCAGCGGGCGACCAGGACGAAAAACTCAAAATCACAGGAACCGTGTTCACGGAACAGGGCCAGAAAATCAGGACACATCGCTTTACCGTGGACAGCAGCGGTTTTTACCGCATCCAGTGGCGCTTTGTCAGCGATGGCGTTCGTTTTCCTTCAGAAGGAAAAACAGAACCGGATGCCGACCTGCCCGAAGGTCCAAGGGTGGCACCAGGCAAATACAAGTTGGTACTTCAATATGGAAAACATCGGGACTCCTCTTGGTGTACGGTTCTGGAAGATCCACGTAAACCTTTCCAGCCTGATGCCTACGATTCCAGCATGGCGTTGTACCGTCGGTTTGCAGCCGTTACCACCAGGGCTTATGAAGCGTTTGAGGCCATCAAAAGTGCCGAGAAATCCCTGTCTCTTACCCGCGAAGCCATGAATTTCGCCAACGACAGCCTCAAGAGCCAGCTTCAGAAAGAAAGCAAGAAGCTGCAAGACAGCTTACAGCAGTTTAAAGCACTGTTTATGCTTCCCGCCGATTTCCGCGGTTATGAAGATGTGACTGTGCGCCTGATCAACCTGCTGTATGATGCTTACGGCTATACGCTGAATGCGGCTTCATTTCCCGGCCGCAACGCAGTGGACGCGGTGCGTATCGCTTCCGAAGAAACAGATAAGATTTGCCTGCGGCTGAACGCATTCTTCCAGGGCCCGTGGAAGCAGTTTTCGCAGAAAGTAGAACAAAACAGGGCGCCATTATTTAAAGAAATTCAGAAACTATAACATTGTGAAGCGCATTATTTGGACGTTGCTGGTGCTGGCCCTCGCTGCAGCATTGGTTTGGAGGATTGTGGCCGGCAACAAGGGCGCAAAAAAGACTGCACAGGGCGGACCCGGAAAACAGGCGGCTCCTGTCTCTGTGGTGGTGGCTGCGCCGGGAACTGCCGCAGGTACTTTGTCGGTGAGCGGAACCTTGCGCGCACCGGAACAGGTGCAGCTGCGCGCGGAAGCCTCGGGTCGCGTGGTATGGCTGAACATGCCGGAAGGGGCAAGGGTAGAAGCAGGAACACTGCTGGCCCGCATCAACGATGCAGAACTGCGTGCCCAGCGCAAGAAAATCAATGCACAGCTGCAACTGGCAACGCCACGCGTGGCCAGGCTGCAAACCCTGCGCAGCGCAGGCGGCGTGAGCGTCGATGAACTGGAGGCTGCCGAACAGGAACTCGCAAGCCTTCAGGCGGAACTGGAACAAACCGACGCCAAACTCGCCCTCTGTGAACTCAAAGCGCCATTCAGCGGGGTGCTCGGACTCAGACGCATCAGCAATGGAAGCATCGTTTCCACACAGGATGTGTTCAGCACGCTGACACAAATGGAAGGCATGCAGCTTGATTTCGCCATTCCCGCCATGTACGCTGCTTCGGTGGTGAAAGGTAGCAACATAGCCTTCACCGGAGAAAGCAGCGGCGATACGTTTCAGGCAACGGTGATTGCCTCTGAAGCGGCACTCGACGAACAAACCAGAACCCTCACCGTGCGGGCACAAGTGCGGGGGCAACATCCGGTGCTGAAGCCTGGAATGTTCTGCAAAGTGCTGGTGCCGCTCACACAGCAATCCGGGAGCATCAGCCTGCCCACCGAAGCTCTGGTGCCTGTATTGCGCGGGTATCAGGTGTATGTGGTGAAACAGGGGAAAGCCACGGCTGTGCCGGTGGAAATCAGCGAACGGACAGAACAAACAGTGCTGGTGAAGCGCGGTCTGAGCGTGGGCGATTCGGTCATTACCCGCGGATTGCTTGGCCTCAGGCCCGGCGCGCAGGTAAAGGTGGTGAACAGGTAAAAAGCAGCCGTGTCGTTATCATCCATCAGCATCAAAAGGCCGGTACTGGCCATCGTGATGAACCTGCTCATCCTGCTGTTCGGGTTCATGGGCATGCGTTACCTTGGCGTTCGCGAGTTTCCATCTATTGACCCGCCGGTGATTACCGTGCGTACCAGCTATGCCGGCGCCAGCGCAGATATTGTAGAATCACAGATTACTGAACCGCTTGAAAAAGCCATCAACGGCATCGCAGGCATCCGATCCATTTCCTCCGCCAGCAACCTGGGTTCCAGCGTGATTACGGTGGAATTTGACCTGAACTCTGACCTGGAAGCCGCCGCCAACGACGTGCGCGATAAAGTATCGCAGGCGGTGCGCAGCCTGCCGCGGGACATTGACGGACTGCCTGTGGTGAGCAAGGCCGATGCCAACAGCGACGCCATCATCACCATGACGGTGCGCAGCGCCAGCCGCGATCCGCTGGAGGTGAGCGACTTCGCCGAATATGTGCTCGCCGAAAGGCTGCAAACCATACCGGGTGTTTCCAACATCCAGATTTGGGGACAGCGCCGCTATGCCATGCGCATCTGGATGGATCCGGTGAAACTCGCGGCGCATCAGCTTACGCCACAGGATGTGCAACGCGCCCTCGACCGTGAGCATGTGGAGCTTCCCGCAGGGAAAATTTCCGGTGACGCTACCGAGCTGAGTGTAAAAACCCAAGGAAGAATGCGCACTCCGGAAGAGTTTAATCGCCTGATCATCAGCGATGTAAACGGAAAAACCGTACGCCTTTCCGACATCGGCCATGCCAGCCTTGGCGTAGAAAATGAAGAAACGGTGCTTCGTGAACGCGGCGTCCCCATGATTGGGTTGGCGCTGGTGCCGCAGCCCGGCGCCAATTACATTGATATTTCCAATGAGTTCAGCAAGCGTTTTGCCGAGATCCGGAAATCTGTTCCGGCCGATTATGAAATAAACATCGCCCTCGACAATACCGTTTTTGTGCGTCGTTCGCTGGAGGAAGTCGGAGAAACGCTCATCATCGCCCTGCTGCTTGTGGTGGTGATCATCTACCTGTTTTTCCGCGACTGGCTCATTGCCCTGCGTCCGCTCATTGACATTCCCGTATCGCTGATCGGCGTGTTTTTCCTGATGTACCTGATGGGCTATTCCGTGAATGTATTGTCGCTGCTTGCCATCGTGCTGGCCACCGGTTTGGTGGTGGATGATGGCATTGTGGTAACGGAGAACATTTACAAAAAGGTAGAACGCGGCATGTCGCCCAAAGAGGCCGCGCTGAAAGGGTCTTCCGAAATTCTGTTTGCGGTGCTTTCCACTTCGGTAACGCTGGCTGCAGTTTTTATGCCGGTGATTTTCATGCAGGGTTTTGTGGGAAGGCTGTTTCAGGAATTTGGCGTGGTGCTTGCCGGATCGGTGCTCATCTCGGCCTTCGTATCGCTGACGCTCACGCCCATGCTGAATGCCTATCTGGTGCGCAAAGACAATAAAAAGAGCCGCTTCTACGAGGCTACCGAGCCGTTCTTTCAAAAGTTGAATGATACGTATGAACGTTCCCTCGGTAACTTTCTGAAGCGCCGTTGGATTGCCGGCGTGGTGCTGCTGGCCTGCGTAGGCATGATCATCGGTGTGGGCAGTTTGCTGAAAAGTGAGCTGGCACCCATGGAAGACCGCGGCTGGATGCGCATGAGCATCACCGCTCCTGAAGGTGCTACGTTTGAATATACCGATGCCTTCCTGCAACAACTCAGCAACTTCATTGACGATTCCATTCCCGAAAAACGCCTGGCACTGGTGGTGACCGCGCCCTCATTCTCAGGTTCGGGTGCGGCCAATACCGGATTTGTGCGCCTGATGCTGAAGGATGCTTCCGACCGCAAACGCAGCCAAAGTCAGGTTGCACAGTACCTCACCAGGAAATCAGCGGCTTATCCCGATGCCAAAGTGTTTGTGATTGAACAGCAAACCATTTCCACCGGCGGCTTTGGAGGCTTGCCCGTGCAGTTTGTGATTCAGGCACCCAACTTTGAAGCATTGAAGCAGAAACTTCCTCAGTTTATGGAGGAAGCCAGAAAGGACAAAACCTTTCAGGTAGTGGATGTGAATCTGAAATTCAACAAACCCGAACTGCTGGTAACGATCGACCGCGAAAAGGCTTCCGCCCTCGGGGTCCAAACTTCTGATATTGCCCAAACGCTGCAGCTGGCTTTTGGTGCGCCGCGCATGGGTTATTTTCCCATGAACAACAAACAGTACCAAATCATCGGGCAGTTTGACCGTGCGGGGAGAAACAGTCCTTCCGACCTCACCGGCATCTACGTGCGCAGCAAAAGTGGGCGCATGGTCCGGTTGGGTGATGTGGTTCAGGTGGAAGAACAAAGCAGTCCGCCGCAGCTGTACCACTACAACCGCTATATGTCTGCCACCGTTTCGGCATCGGTGGTGCCCGGCAAAACCATCGCCGATGGCATTAAAGCCATGAAAGGCATTGCCGCGAAGAATCTGGGCGAAGGATTCAGCACAGAGCTGACAGGTGCCAGCCGCGATTTTGCCGAAAGCTCGGGCAACCTCTTGCTCGCGTTTGTGCTTGCGCTGCTGCTGGTGTACCTCATTCTGGCTGCTCAGTTCGAAAGCTTCAGCGATCCGTTCATCATCATGCTTACCGTACCGCTGGCCATGGCCGGAGCAGTACTTGCCCTGTGGTATTTCAACCAGACCCTGAACATCTTCAGCCAGATTGGCGCCATCATGCTGGTGGGACTGGTTACCAAAAACGGAATCCTGATTGTGGAATTTGCCAACCAGCGCAGGGCGCGTGGCGAAGACAAACTACAGGCCATCACACGGGCTTCCGTGCTTCGCCTGCGTCCCATCCTGATGACCAGCCTCGCGACGGTGCTGGGCGCACTTCCCATCGCGGCTTC
>JBDKIU010000074.1:0-11372 GCA_039796915.1 Bacteroidota bacterium
CGTTACTTGCACTCTGGATTCTGCTCAGCGTTACGTCATAAGAATAACCAATTCGTAATTCCGGACGTGCATAATATCCGAGCAAAACTGAAACCGCATCACTTTCAGTTCGGTAGGCTAAACCACCGGCAAACAGGTTGTTCATTTTCACCATTGCGCTCAGATCAACCTGTGGCTTGGTGCGGTATTTCACCAATACAGAAGGCATGAATTCTAAATTTCCGTTGCCAAGAAAATTAGGGATAGTCATGCCGGCAACGCCGTAAAAGTGCCTTACGGTAGTTACCTGAATGGCACTAGCGGTTCCGTATGCATAATCCTGAGGAAGCAGGTTGGTGGTAGAAACCCCAACATACAAATCATTCATGTTCGGGTTTCGGTACATCAAACCAGCGCTCAGCGTAGTCTTCTGGTCGGAAAGGCGCGCATTGGGAATGAATGGATCGTTGGGTTGCAAGGGACGCAGTTTGGATCCGTCCAATTCCTTTTGCAACATTCCCGCATCCACACCTATGCGAAGCTGTGCGCCATCAGACATGTTTAAAGCACCGGCGAACGCAATACGAACATTGGTATTCAATTCGTAGGCAACTCGGTCGGTATAGTAAGAAATGCCAACACCTCCAAAGTTCACCTGACCTTTCTTGCCATTCAAAGGTGCAGAAAAGCCAAATCCGCTGGTTCTTGGACCAACCTGAGTCTGAATTTGACCTTTTGTAGGGAAAGCCGGGGTGGTGTATTCGAAAGTACGGTCGTCGTAACCTCTCCACTGCTGGTGAGAAATTGCATTCACGCACCATTTTCCGCTTTCACCTGCTGTTGCAGGGTTGTAAAATAATTTGTTGAAAGCAAAATGCGTGAAATAAGGGTCCTGTTGAGCGACAAGGGGGGAAATTCCCGCCAACGCCAACACAGTTCCAAAGGCCACCAGTTCCCTGATCTTCATTTTGTTAGTAGATTTTGACAATAGCTTCAAACGACAAATATGGAGATTTCTTTAAATGATTGCAACTAAACGTTGAAAGCTCTTAAAAAAATGACGGGCTCCATTTGCCCGCCTTCATTATTTACCCGTGATTTCAGCCTGCAGGACCAACATCTGCAAAGCTGTTTCTGCGGCTTCCCGGCCTTTGTGACCATGAATACCACCAATGCGTTCTTCTGCCTGGTCGGCGTTGTTCACAGTAAGCACACCAAAAACACAGGGTTTCTGAGCATCCAGCCCTGCCCGCAAAATTCCGTCGGCGGCAGCGGCACTCACATAATCAAAATGGGGAGTATCACCGCGTATGATTGTACCCAAACATACTACAGCATCAAACCCTTTAGAGAAACACCATGCTGCTGTAAGCGGCAATTCAAAGGCTCCGGGACATTCGAACTCCGAAACCTGATCCACGGGCAAGCCTTTTTCGGAGCATACCGCTTTCGCGCCTTCTAACAAGCGCCCTGTATAATTTTTATTCCAGGATGTGTAAACAAGCGCAATTCTGGTGCGCATATCTAAGCTGCCAAGGTGCGACGGTTTATATCCGTCCTTGCCTTGCTGATGCATCATTCCCGGTTGAAATCACCCATTCTGGCTTTCACACGATAAATGTATTTATCGATGTCGTTGCCCTCAACGGTATTTCTGAATTCTTTTCCGATCCGCTCGTAACAACGCAGCGCATCTTTATCCTGTCCTGCTTCTTCGTAATGAATGGCTGCCATTTTCAGCATTCCGGGTGTAGTCATGTCATTCTTGGACATTCCGGCAGCATCTTCATAAAGGCCTGCAGCTTTTGCAACATCGCCTTTTTCGGCGTAGCAAGAAGCGAGGGCACCCTTCGCTGAGGGACCGAGGAAATTGTCGTTGAAATCGGCACGCTCCAGATAATCAATGGCTTCATCAAACTTACCGGTCATACGGTAGCTGATACCTGCCATCAAAGCTGCCTCTTTACCAGATTGTGTAGCGCCGTAATCATCGGCCAGCTCAGGCGCTCCGGGAAATCCTTTACCGCCTTTCAGAACCGTTTGGAATGAGTCTTTAAAGAACACAGACCTGATTTTGAAGATATAGGACTGCGCCTCTTTTTCCTGGGATGGAATCCAATAATAACGATATCCAAGATACAGGCCTGCCAAAGCAACTACTGAAATGGAAATCAGGTTTACCTTTTTCTTGTTCACCACATACCAATCGGTGACTTTTTGATTCAGGCCGGAAAAGAAATTCTGTGATTCAGACATTTTTATTAACCCCGCGAAAATAATGATTTTACCTCCTCAGCCAAATTTCACTCTCTGATGAAGGGATAATCATGCTCCACATACACCTCGGTAAACAATTCTGCAGGATCTGGATATGGACTATTCTCAGAGAAAACCACGCTTTCATTCACCTGCTCAATGATTTTTTCCTCGATTTGTTCGAGTTCCTGCTCGGTGGCGTATTTCATCTTCAGAATTTTGGCCCTGGTAGTTTCAATGGGATCACGCTGTTTGTAATCGTTCACTTCTTCCTTGGTGCGATACGTTGCCGGATCACTCATGGAATGACCGCGGTAGCGATAGGTTTTGATTTCAAGGAAGGTTGGACCATTGCCGGCACGCGCATGCTCACATGCCTGATGAATGGCTTCATGAACAGACTCGGGAGTCATTCCGTCAACCTGAAATGAAGGCATATCGTAGGCGCTGCCAATCTTATAGATGTCGGGCATATTGGTGGTGCGCTCTACCGAAGTACCCATCGCGTATTCGTTGTTTTCGCAGATGAATACCACCGGGAGTTTCCAAAGCATTGCCATATTGAAGGTTTCATGAAGCGCCCCCTGACGAACGGCACCGTCTCCCATAAAAGTCAGGCAAACATTTTTTGTTCCGCGATATTGTTCGGCAAGTGCAATTCCGGCACCCAGCGGAATCTGACCGCCCACGATACCATGACCGCCATAAAAATTGTGCTCTTTGCTGAACATGTGCATGCTGCCACCCTTCCCTTTCGTGCAGCCGGTAACTTTTCCGTACAGTTCAGCCATCACTGCATTGGGTGAAATTCCCACCGCCAAGGCATGGCCGTGGTCGCGATAAGCTGTGATAACTGAATCTTCCTTAGTGATGGCAGTCATCATTCCGGCAGTGATTGCCTCCTGACCGATATACAGGTGACAAAAACCTTTGATTTTCTGCTGACCATAAAGTTGCGCTGCTTTCTCTTCGAAGCGGCGAACCAGCATCATCTGCTCGAACCAGTAAAGGTATTGTTCTTTGCTGAACCCGTTTTTGGCGTTTTTACCCATAATTAAGCAACTGCAAACATACAAAAGAGGCTTAAACCGGAAGGCTTAATTTTGCACCAATGGAACTACAGCGTTTGCACCTTTTGAATTTCCGCAACCACGAATCGCTTACGCTGGATTTCTGCTCAGGAGTGAACGGTATTACCGGGCCAAACGGAGCCGGAAAAACAAGCATTCTTGACGCCGTGCACTACCTGGCAAATTGCAAAAGCTATTTCAATGGAATTGATGCGCCCTTACTCCGACACGATGCCGCATTTTTTACGCTCCGCGGAATTTTTCTGCTCGGGGATGCTCAGGAAGAAATTGTGATTCATGTGCCCACGCAGGGAAAAAAAACCATCAAACGAAATGGAAAGACTTATGACCGCGTGATGGATCACATCGGCCTGCTGCAAACGGTCATGATTGCGCCCAATGATGTGGAATTGGTTTGGGGTGGAAGCGAAGACCGACGCCGTTTCATCGACTTGACCATCAGCCAGACACACAGGCCTTACCTGGAAGCGCTTGTGCAATACAAACATGGACTTGAACAACGGAATGCCCTGCTCAAAGCGCTCAAAGGAAAACCGGCCGATCCGATTTTATTTGAAGCCATTGAACACCATTTGGTGCAAGCCGGACAAAAAATCCATGAACGTCGGCGTGCTTTTTTTGAGGAGTTCCAGCCTTATTTCCAATTCGCCTATGCACGCATCAGCGGTGCACAGGAACTGGCAGCACTACAATACCAGAGTGATTTGGAAGTACACGACCTTCAACGCCTGCTTGATGCAAACCGACACAAGGACGCCATTCTGGAACGCACTACAAAAGGCACGCATCGCGACGATGTGTTGTTCACCCTGAACGGACATCCATTAAAACGCTATGGTTCCCAAGGACAGGTGAAAAGTTTTGTACTGGCTTTAAAAGCTGCACAATACCAATACTTCCTCCACCAAAAAGGACAAAGGCCCGTGTTGCTGCTCGACGATGTTTACGAGAAAATTGATGAAGACCGGGCCCAGGCACTCATGGACTTGGTTTCTTCCGGCGATTTCGGACAAATCATCATCAGCGATACCCACGCTGACAGGGTAGAAAAACACCTGTCAAAAACGCAGGTAGAAACACAGTTCTACGCGCTGAATCGCAGCGGTTCCCTGCTTATTTGATGTCGAAGGTATTCATAAAGGCAGTGGTAAAATTGCCTTTTCTGAACTCTTCATTCTGCATGATTTGTTGTTGCAGCGGAATGGTGGTTTTCACCCCTTCAATGATGAACTCCCCAAGCGCACGTTCCATCTTTACGATGGCTTCTTCCCTGGTTTGGGCAGAAACGATAAGCTTGGCAATCATGCTGTCGTAAAATGGGGGAATGGTATATCCTGCGTAAATGTGCGAATCCACACGGGTTCCATGACCACCAGGCTTGTGCATGGAGGTGATTTTGCCGGGACTTGGACGGAAGTTGTTGTAAATGTCTTCCGCATTGATCCTGCATTCGATGGCATGTTTCATGGGAATATAATCCTTGCCGGAAATGGGGAAACCTGCTGCAATCAGGATTTGTTCCTTCACCAGGTCGTAATTAATCACCTCCTCGGTTACCGGATGTTCTACCTGAATTCTGGTATTCATTTCCATGAAGTAGAAATTCCGGTGTTTGTCCACCAGAAACTCTACCGTTCCTACGCCTTCATACTTGATGATTTCAGCAGCGGCTTTTGCTGCAGCACCCATTTTCTCACGCAGTTCAGGAGTCATGAAAGGAGAAGGTGTTTCTTCAATCAGCTTCTGATGACGTCTTTGGATGGAGCAATCGCGTTCACTGAGGTGACAAACCTTACCATATTGGTCACCTGCCACCTGAATTTCAATGTGGCGGGGTTCTTCAATATATTTTTCCATGTACAGGCCATCATTTCCGAAGGCTGCACCTGCTTCCTGTTTGGCGCTGTTCCATGCATTTTCCAATTCCTCTTCAGCCCAAATAATCCGCATGCCTCTTCCTCCACCACCTGCAGTGGCTTTGATGATTACCGGATAACCAATGGTTCCTGCAATATTTTTTGCCTCCTGCAAATTATCCAGCAAGCCGTCAGAGCCGGGAATGGTCGGCACGCCTGCTTTCTTCATGGTATCCTTGGCATTGGACTTATCGCCCATAGCATCAATTTGCTCGGGTGTTGCCCCGATAAATTTGATACCGTGGTCGCGGCAAAGTCCGCTGAACTTGGCATTTTCGCTAAGGAAGCCGTAGCCAGGATGGATTGCGTCTGCATTGGTAATTTCAGCAGCTGCAATAATTCTGGGCATGTTGAGGTAACTGTCCCTGCTTGCAGGCGGGCCAATGCACACAGCCTCATCGGCAAAGCGCACATGCAGGCTGTCGCGGTCGGCTGTGCTGTACACGGCCACCGTTTTGATGCCCATTTCCTTGCAGGTACGGATGATACGCAGGGCTATTTCCCCGCGATTGGCGATTAGAATCTTCCTGAACATGAAACGCTTGCTTAAGCCGGTTCTACAAGGAACAGGGGCTGATCGTATTCAACGGGAGAAGCATTGTCAACAAGTACCTTTACGATACGTCCGCTCACTTCACTCTCAATCTCATTGAATAATTTCATCGCCTCGATGATGCATACCGGTTTTCCGGGCTTTACTTCATCACCTACGTTTACAAAAGATGGTGAATCCGGATTTGGAGAACGGTAAAAAGTACCAATCATGGGCGACTTGATGGTAATCAGGTTGCTCTTGGTTTCTGCGGCAGGTGCGGCGGGCGCTGCGGGTGCTGCTGGCGCAGGAACATGTGCTGCAGACATTGCCTGTGCTACGGGAACTGCCTGAACCTGCGCAACGGTGGTTACTGTTGCCGGGTTCTTCTTGATGACCAGTTTAAAGTCTTTTTGACTGATCTCCACTTCATCAACCCCCTGGGAAGATACGAATCGGATCAGTGCCTGTATCTCTTTCAAATCCATGTTTCTCAATCTTGAAATGAGGGGCAAAGAAAGAAAAAAAAGCGCACATGGCGTGCAATCTCTTTTCAGGGCAGAAAATACCTGTTGATTAGGGCCTGAAAACCAAGCCGAATTGCACGACACCCTTGGCAATACCGGTTTCCATCATGATGCCCAGATGTTCTGTTGCCATCATTCGGAAGCCGATGGTAATATCCATGCCCAGATTGAACGGAATGAGCATGATGTCTTCTTCAAATTTATTTCCGCTGTAAGGGTTCGTGCTGGTTTCTTTGATCCGGTCGCGACGGTAGCCCACGCCAAATCCGAGGTAAGGATCAAAAAATCTTCCCGGCTTCAAATGATAATTTATCCGTGCCAATGCACTCCATCCGCTGTAACTGCCGGAGCCACTGCTTCGCGCCGCCGTGTCGGTCCATTCATTTTTCAGCGACATGAATGCCAGATTCACCCCAAAACCCAGATTCGCACTCAAGGCCCACTCTCCTTTCGCCATCAGCGGACCAATGGCTGTGCGCACTTGCTGGTCTCTCGACAAATCGCTTGCTTCAAAAGTGCTTCGCAGAAAATTCCCGAAACCGTATGCCACGGAGATGAATGCGTCTTTTTCTGCAAATGCAGGTCGTGCTGATGAACCCTGATACTTCAGGCTGTTCGTTTTTGTCAAGGTATCAGCGGCGCTGAGTATGGGCAGCAACAAGACTGAAAGCAAAAGGGACAGCAGTATTTTCCTAATCATCGCAACGAAATTCAGGAAACACCGCCGGCGGCCTGTTGACCAAGGTCAGGAATTTGGCTGAAAAGGGCTGCTTACAGCGGAATATTTCCGTGTTTTTTCCTTGGAAGATTGCGCACCTTATGCTCAAGCATGCTGAATGCCGCAATCAAACGCGTCCTGGTTTCTTCAGGGAATATGACTTCATCGATGTATCCGCGTTCTGCTGCGCGGTAAGGATTGGCAAAAAGTTCGCTGTATTCCTTTTCTTTTTCCTGCCAGGCCTGTTCCGGATTTTCTGCCGACTGAATTTCTTTCCTGAAGATGATTTCCGCAGCGCCTTTGGCTCCCATTACGGCAATTTCAGCACCTGGCCATGCGTAGTTCATGTCGGCACCAATGTGCTTGCTGTTCATCACATCATAAGCGCCTCCATAGGCTTTGCGTGTGATTACGGTGATGCGCGGAACGGTTGCTTCGCTGAAGGCATAAAGCAGTTTTGCACCATTGGTGATGATGGCATTCCATTCCTGATCGGTTCCGGGCAAGAATCCTGGAACATCTTCAAACACCAGCAGAGGAATATTGAAGGCATCGCAAAAGCGTACGAACCGGGCTCCTTTTTGGGAAGCATGCACATCTAAAACCCCGGCAAGATGCGCGGGCTGATTGGCTACTACGCCAATGCTGCGACCGGCCAGGCGGGCAAATCCCACGAGGATGTTTGAGGCAAAATCCTGATGAACCTCGAGGAAACTATCATCATCAACCACACCGGCAATCACCTCGCGCATGTCGTAAGGCTGATTCGGATGATCCGGCACAATGCCTTTCAACACCTCCCGGATTTCAGAAGCGGCGGGCTGGTATGGAATGGCCGGTGGCTGTTCTTCACAGTTCTGAGGAACATAAGAGAGAATCTTGCGCAGGGTGCGGATGGCTTCGGCTTCGTTGGCTGAAGCAAAATGTGCCACACCACTCTTGGTGCTGTGCACGGAGGCACCGCCCAAATCTTCACTGCTCACTTCTTCATTGGTCACCGTTTTCACCACATTCGGGCCTGTTACAAACATGTAACTGGTATGTTCAACCATGAGAATGAAATCGGTGAGCGCCGGAGAATACACTGCACCTCCGGCACAAGGTCCCATGATGGCAGAAAGCTGCGGAATGACGCCTGATGCCTGCACATTTCTGTAGAAGATGTCGGCATAACCGCCCAGAGAAACCACGCCTTCCTGAATTCGGGCGCCACCGCTGTCGTTCAGGCCAATCAGAGGCGCTCCATTTTCCATGGCCAAATCCATGACCCTGCATATTTTCTGGGCATGTGTTTCGCTGAGAGAGCCGCCAAAAACGGTAAAATCCTGGCTAAACAGATATACCGGCCTTCCCTGGATACGTCCGTAACCTGTCACCACACCATCACCCGGAATGATTTGCTTGTCCATGCCGAAATCGGTGCTGCGGTGGGAAACGAATGCGCCAATTTCCTGAAAAGAACCTTCGTCCAACAGCAGCTGAATGCGTTCACGGGCGGTTAATTTCCCACGTTTATGCTGCGCAGCGATGCGTTCTTCACCACCACCAAGCAGGGCCTGAGCTCTTTTCTCCTGAAGTTTTGCGCGTTTATCCATCATTAAAAAGCGGTTGCAAACATAATTAATTCGCCGTGCCGGATTCGTCCGGAAGGCTGTAACGTTCAATAACCCATTCAGGGATTCGGATGGCTTTACCCGCCTGTGTATCCATGAGGGCGTAATGAAACCCGCCTTCACAGGAAACCTTCAGGTCGTGTTTCCGCAGAATGCGAAAATGAATCTCTGCCTGATGGCTGTCCAGTCCATGAATCCATGTTTCTACAATCATGGAATCACCCAGCAGCAAGGGTCGTTTAAATTCGAGCTGGGTTTTCCGAATCACCCAGGCCAGGCCCTGTTCCAGGAAAGATTCCATGGAATATCCGTAACAGCGGGCCATTTGTTCGTAGCGTGCAGCCAAAACATAATCCATGTACTTGCTGCTGTGCACATGGCGAAACATATCCAGATCGTCTGGGCGAACCTGAAGTTCTGTACTGTAATGATTGGTATTAAGCGGCATGAATAATGATCAGAACAAGCCGTGCAATGCAGTTTCCACCTGGGTGATCATGTGGTTGGCATGTTCCGGATTTTCCTGATAGTCAAGGTCGTCAATATTCACAATAATCATCTTTCCTGTGTAGGAACTGATCCAGGCTTCGTAGCGTTCGTTCAGGCGTTTCAGGTAATCCAGTCGGATGGCTTCTTCATATTCCCGGCCACGCTGCTGGATATTGCTCACCAGTTTTGGGATGCTTGCGCGCAGGTAAATGAGTAGATCAGGCTGTTTCAGGTTTTGATTGATGGCCCCAAACAAGCGGGTGTAATTATCAAAGTCACGGGTACTCATCAAACCCATGGCATGCAGGTTCGGGGCGAAGATGTAGGCGTCTTCGTAAATGGTGCGGTCCTGAATGACGCTTTTTTCGCCCTTTCTGATGTTCTGGATGTTGTTCCAGCGCACTGTAAGGAAATACACCTGGAGGTTAAAACTCCAGCGTTGCATGTCGTCATAAAAGTCGTTGATGTATGGATTTTCCTCCATGTCTTCCAATTGCATTTCCCAGCCGTAGTGGCGGGCAAGCATTTGGGTCAGGGTAGTTTTTCCGGCGCCTATGTTCCCTGCGACGGCAATATGCATGGCCATGCTGCAATATTACCAAAGGGAAACATGTTGGCTGCGTTATGTGGAAAAGAAAGACAGCGGCGCAAAGCCCTGAAATGCTGCTTCCTTATGTTCAATAAAACTTTCGGAAGCCAATCACATTGCGCACCTCAGAAAGCGTGGCCGCAGCGCTGGCCCTTGCCTTTTCTGCACCCATTGCGGCTGTCCGCGCCAGCAGTGCGTCGTTGGCAAGAATATCGCTGATTTTCGCCCTCCATGGAGCAATGAATTGCTCCATGTCTTCGGCCAGCTGCTTCTTCATGTCGCCATAGCGAATGCTTCCCTCCTGATATGCATGGCGGTAATGACTGCACACTTCTTCGCTGCACACCAGCTGCATCAGGTCAAAGAGATTTTGTACGGCCTGCGAAGGTTGTTCACCGGGCGTTACCGGTCCGGAATCTGTTTTTGCCCGCATGATTTTCTTATTCAGCGAATCGGCGGGTTCGGCCAGGTAAATACAATCTGCTTCGCCGGCACTTTTGCTCATTTTCCCGGCGCCTGTTAAACCAGGCACTTTTACCAATTCTGTGCGTTCTGAAAAAGCCTGTGGCTCAGGGAACACTTCAGCCTGATACAAACGGTTGAAGCGGTTGCCAAAAGTTCGGGCCATTTCCAGATGCTGTTCCTGATCCTTTCCAACCGGAACGCGTGTGCCTTTATGCAACAAAATATCTGCGGCCATCAAAACCGGATACGTGAGCAGTCCTGCATTGATGTTGTCAGGTTGGGTTCTTGCCTTTTCTTTAAAAGAAGAAACACGCTCCAGCTCACCCAGGTATGCGTTCATGTTGAGGTACAGGTATAATTCTGTAACCTCTGGAACATCGCTTTGCAGGTATAGCGTTGCCTTTTCCGGATCCAGTCCGGCGGCCAGGTATTCAGCCAGCACACGCTTCACGCTGCCATGCAAGTCGCCGGGCGTTGGATGCGTGGTCAGCGAATGAAAATCGGCAATGAAAAAATAGCACGGATAATGTTCCTGAAGTTGAATGAAGTTCCGCACCGCGCCGAAATAATTGCCAATATGAAGCATGCCGGTGGGCCGGATGCCGCTGACCACTGTTTCCATGCGGGCAAAATTAGCACGCTGCGCTGCAATTCCACATCCCCGCCGCGCAGCCGAACCAATGATTCTCATCCATTTATGAAAAGCTGAATGGCAACTGGTGTATCATTCACATTATTCTTCGATTTTTGCAGCAATGGAACTAAAGGATATCGTGGCCATTTCCGGAATGGGCGGGCTGCACCAGGTGATTGGACGGAACAAGTCCGGCTTGATTGTTGAAACCATTCATGGCAACAAAAAGAGGTTTGGTACCACCATGCAACAGAAGATTTCTGTGCTTGCAGACATCGCCATCTTCACCTCAGATGAAGATGTCAGACTGCTTCAGGTGTTCCGCAACATCGAAGCTGCCGAAGCCAACGGCTTGACTGTTCCGGACGCAAAAACGGACAACAACGGTCTGAAAGCATTCATGGAACAGGTATTGCCAGCATAC
Source organism: Bacteroidota bacterium (assembly GCA_039796915.1). Classification (GTDB taxonomy): domain Bacteria; phylum Bacteroidota; class Bacteroidia; order NS11-12g; family UBA955; genus REEB481. The sequence continues at coordinate 11,234 of JBDKIU010000074.1, forward strand.
GACCGCGAGCGGGTTTACGTTTCTGACATCAAGAAAATAGCCAGCTGGTACCTGATGCTCAAAGGAATCGTTGACTTCCAGAAAGAAGAAGAAGTTAGCGAAGGCGCTGAAACTGATGCTGAAGGAGTTACAACTGACG
>JBDKIU010000075.1:0-5952 GCA_039796915.1 Bacteroidota bacterium
ACAACCGTTAAATACCGAGGAAACTCCGTGCCTGCCCCGCAATCTTGCGATGCGGGGAGGAGATCGCCGACAGTATTCGGTTGGTTACAAGTGTGCACCGCATCATCCTTATCAGCCTTGATTTTTTGCTTACTTTTTCATCAAGGAAAAAGTATGATGAAATAAGGTAATTGCGGTATTAACGTGCTTTAGATAAAATCCATTTAAAGCACGAAAAGCCTGTGAACTGGATAAGTTGGAGCAGATGTAATGGTGGGGTTCTACCGATGCGCTTAACGGGATGTCCCTCGGCAGGCTCGGGATGACAAGCTGGATTACAACTCTTTCCGCAACCTTGCTACCGGAATATTCAACTGTTCGCGGTACTTGGCTACGGTGCGGCGGGCAATATGGTAGCCGCGTTGCTTGAGCAGTTCCATCAGTGCCTCGTCTGTGAGTGGCTTGGTTTTGTCTTCCGCCTCAATGGCATCTTTCAGGATCTTCTTGATTTCGCGGTTGGAAACCTCATCTCCGTCTTCGGTGGCAATCCCTTCGCTGAAGAAGAACTTCAACGGGATGATGCCGAAATCCGTTTCCACGTATTTGCTGTTGGCCACACGGCTGATGGTGCTGATGTCCAGGTTCACCTTCTCGGCAATATCCTTCAGGATCATCGGTTTCAGCTTGGCCTCGTCGCCGTCTTGAAAATACTCGTGTTGTCGGGCAACAATCGCCTGCATGGTGCTGAGCAAAGTATGCTGTCGCTGCTTCACCGAATCGATGAACCAGCGCGCTCCTTCCAGCTTTTGCTTGATGTACTGCACCGCATCTTTCATGCTTCGGTCTTTCTCAGGAGCGGCTTCGTAGGCGCGCAGGGTTTCGGCATAGGCCGGGCTCAGCCTCAGCTCGGGTGCGTTTCGGGAGTTCAGCAAAACTTCCAGTCGTCCTTCGTCGTTGCGCACAATGAAATCGGGCACGATGTACATCGTTTTGGAAGCGCCACCCTGCGTCATCCCGGGTTTGGGTGTGAGCTTGGTGATTTCCTTGATCGCATCGCGCAGCTGGTCGTCATCCACTTTCAGGGAGCGTTTGATCTTCTCGTAATGCTTCTTCCCAAAGGCTTCCATGTAATCGGCGATGATGCGCTCTGCCAGGGAAAGGGCCGGGTTGTTCCCGTAATCCTTTTTATACAATTGCAACAACAGGCATTCCTGCAGGTCGCGTGCGCCAATGCCGGCCGGGTCGAAATTCTGAATTTTGATGAGGATTCGTTCCAGGTGCTCTTCGGTGGTCATGATGTTCTCCGAAAACGCCAGGTCGTTCACGATGGCACGCAGCTCTCTACGCAAATAGCCGTCTTCTTCGATGCTGTTGATCAGGTGCACGGCCAGAATCAGGTCTTCCTCTTTGGGAAATGTAGCCCTGGCCTGTTCCAGCAGGTAATCCTGAAAGCTGTAGGAATTGGCAATGGGCATTTCGCGCTGTTCTTCATCGCCATAATCCTCGTTCAGGCGGAAGCCACCGTCGTCATCGTTGTAGCGCAGCAGTTCGTCGATGTCCACATCGCGGGAAAAGGTTTCTTCCTCCGCAACCAACTCTTCCTCGGTATTGGAAAAGGTATCTTCTTCTTCGTTTTTGCCGGTTTCCAGCGCGGGATTGTCGAGCAACTCCTGATCTACTTTCTCTTCAAAATCCAGCGTGTTGAGCTGCAGGAGCTTGATAAACTGAATCTGCTGCGGACTTAGTCGCTGCAGCATCTTCTGACTCAGGTGTTGTTTCATTGAACTCATAGACCCTTCCTCAACCTAAATGTTATTCCTCACCCTAAATTTGTGCACGGTTTTTTAAGGAACCGATTACAGGCAAATGTACATAAAAGATTTAGCAGCAGCAGCGGAACAAAGCACCACCATCAAAGGCTGGGTAACCAATAAACGCGAGAGCAAAGGAATTGTATTCCTGGTGTTGCGCGACGGAACGGGTTTTTGTCAGTGTGTGGTAGCACTGGATCAATGCGGCGAACAGGTATTTGAGCGCGCCCGCAGCCTCAGCATGGAAAGCAGCGTGGCACTGAGCGGCGTGATCGTCCGTGACGATAAGCAAATCGGTGGCGTAGAACTTCAGGTACAGGAAGTTGAAGTATTTCAGATTGCTGAAGAATATCCCATTTCCAAGAAAGAGCACGGCGTGGATTTCCTCATGGACCACCGGCATCTGTGGTTGCGCAGCAGCCGGCAGTGGGCCATCATGCGCATCCGGAACACCATCATCTTCAGCATTCATAAATTCTTTCAGGAACAAGGCTTTCTGCAAATGGATGCGCCCATCTTCACCGGCAACGCCTGCGAAGGAACCAGCAACCTGTTTGAAACCGATTTCTACGGCGATCCTGCCTACCTGAGCCAAAGCGGACAGCTGTACGGCGAAGCGCTTGCCATGGCGTTTGGCCGCATTTACACCTTCGGCCCTACGTTCCGCGCCGAGAAAAGTAAAACACGTCGCCACCTGAGCGAGTTCTGGATGATTGAACCTGAAATGGCGTTCTACGACATCTTCCAGAATATGGATGTGATTGAAGGCATGCTGCATACCGTCATCCGTGACGTGCTCAGCACCAATAAAGCCGAGCTGGAACTCATCGGTCGTGATACCGCCATGCTGGAAAGCAGCCTGAAGCCATTTCCTCGCATCACCTACGATGAAGCGGTGCGCATCATCAAAGGAGAACAGGACGTAAACGGCGTGAACAGCATTGTTTCGCTGCGCGAAGCCCTGAAGGAAACCCAGGAACGCCACGATGCCGTGCTCAGGGAAATTGAAGAACGCGAAGCCAAAATTGCCACGCCCGGTATGAAGAAGGGCGAAATTGGCTTCCACCAGAATAAAATCCAGGAATTGCGCACCGAACTGCGCGACCTGGAGGAAGACCTCCGCAACATGCCACAGTGGATCGAAAGCGCCATGAATTTCCGCTATGGAAACGATTTCGGCGGCAGCGATGAAACCGTGCTGACGCGCCTGTTCGATGTGCCCGTGATGGTGTACGACTGGCCGCACGAGGTGAAGGCCTTTTACCTGAAGCGCAGCGACGCAGATCCTTCCAAGGCTCGCGGCGTAGATGTGCTGGCCCCCGAAGGTTACGGCGAAATTGTGGGCGGCGGCGAGCGCGAAACAGACCTGAAGCTGCTTCAGGAGAAAATCATTGAACACCAGCTGCCTATGGAAGCTTTTGAATGGTACCTCGACCTGAGGCGCTTTGGCAGTGTGCCGCACAGCGGATTCGGACTCGGTCTGGAACGCGTGGTTACCTGGGTGTGCAAACTGAAGCATGTGCGCGAATCCATTCCCTTCGGACGCATGTACGGGCGTTTGCTCCCTTAACAGCAGCCCGGTATCGCTTTTACTTATCTTTGCCTACTGTATATGAAAGGATATATCTCTGTGTTCACCCTGGTGCTGCTCGGCATGCAGGCTGTTCAGGCCCAGAATCCGACCGACACCTTATTCACCTTTGGACCACACGCCGTGAGCGTGGAAGAGTTTGAACGTGGCTTCCTCAAAAACAAAGACCTCAGCAACCAAAAGCCCGATGCAGCAGAAGTTGATGATTACCTCAGGCTCTATCAGCGCTTTAAACTGAAGGTTCAGGATGCTTATGACCTGAAAATGGATACCGTTCCGCAGTTTATGCAGGAACTGAATGGCTACCGCCGCCAGCTGGCCAAGCCTTACCTGAGCGACCGCGAAGTCACCGACCAGCTCATGAAGGAAGGCTATGAACGGATGAAATGGGAAGTGAGTACCGCCCACATCCTCATCCTTTCCCGTCAGGATGATTTGCCGGAAGATACGTTGAAGGCATGGAATAAGATTCAGGCCATCGCTGCCGAACTGGCAAAAAATCCGGAGAAATTCAGCGACATCGCGTTTGAAAAAAGTGAAGATCCCAGCGCGAAGGACAACCGGGGCACCCTCGGTTATTTCACCGCTTTCCAGTTTGTGTATCCTTATGAAACGGTAGCCTTCAACACGCCTGCCGGACAAATCAGCAAGGTGTTCAGAACCAGTTACGGTTACCACATCCTGAAGGTGCTTGACCGTCGCCCCAACGCAGGTGAAATGAAGGTGGCACACCTCATGCTCCGCGTTTCACCCAATGCCAATGGCGATGAGCTGCAACAGAAAAAAGCCAAGGCTGATGAAATCTATGCGGAAATCCGCAAAGGCGTTCCCTTTGAAGACATGGTGGCCCGCTGGAGTGAAGATTACTCCTCGAAATCCATGAATGGTGAACTGGATTATTTCTACGCCACAGCGCACCTGAACGGTGAACTTACTGCTGAATTTACCGAAGCGGCCTTCACCCTGAAAAAAGACGGGGAAGTATGCGCGCCCTTCCGCACACCTTACGGATTCCACATCCTGAAACGCCTCGACCTGAAGCCGCTTCCTTCTTATGAAGAAATGAAGCCCGTGCTGAAGCAAAACATCTCCAGCGACAGCCGTTCCTATAAAAGCACACAGGCGATGATCGCCAAAATCAAACAGGAATACGGCTTCAAGGAGGTTCCCGGAAACCTGAAAACCTTTACCGCCACCCTCGACTCCAGCCTGTTGAAGGCCATGTGGATGAAAGGCTCCGGTCCGGCCTATCAGTTGCCGCTGTTTCAATTGGGTGATGAAACGTTTACCGCCGACCGCTTCGCCGGTTACCTCGTTGCGATGCAGCGTCCATCCAAACTGAAGCAGGTTGCCAATGTGGTGAACTCGTATTACAATAACTGGGTTGATGCCAGCTGCATCGATTACCTGGACCGTAACCTGAACAAAAAATATCCTGAATTTGCCGCGCTGTATCAGGAATACCGCGAAGGTATTCTGCTGTTCAACCTCGCCCAGGATAAGGTTTGGAACAAAGCCATCCGCGACACCGCAGGTCTGGAATCTTTCTTCAACGCCCATGCGTCCAGCTATTCCTGGAACGACCGCTTTCAGGTAACCATCTACAATGCCCGCACCGAGTCCATCATGAAGTCGGTGGCCAAGATGCTGAAAAAGCGCATGAGCGATGATTCCATCTATCGCTTCCATACCAAAGAAAGTCTGTTGAACCTGAGCATTCAGGAAGGCAAGTTTGAATGGAAAGACAGCAATGTGTTCGTAAACGAGCTGTTCGCCGCCGGTGCCAAATACCGCAGCAAGAAAAACTATACCTGGGTGATGGGCCAACGTGGCGCTGATCAGTGGATTGTGATGCGCATCCATAAGTTTTTGCCAGCCGGTGCCAAGGCGCTCGATGAAACCCGCGGTCCGGTGATTTCTGATTATCAGGTTGTTCTGGAAGATGCCTGGGTGAATGAAGTGGCGCAGCGTTATCCGCTGAAGGTGAACGAACAGGCATACCGGCAGCTGAAGGAGCGCCTTACTCGGTAACCACCGCTCAGATCCGTGCGTTATATGCCCATGAAAGCAATTTTGCCTCTGCTCCTGGTCTTGTTGGGAAGCAGCTCCTTGCAGGCTCAGAAGGAACGTTATGTAGATGGCATCCTGGCTGTGGTGGGCGAAAAGATCATCACCTACAGTGATTACCTTACCGAATACGATCAGGTAAGCAAGCAAACCGGCCCGGGCAGGGAAGGAGAATGTTTTGTTTTTGAACAGCTTCTCATCCGGAAGCTGCTGATGAATCAGGCAGAGCTGGACAGCTTGCCGGTGGATCAGAATCGTATAGATGCAGAAATAGAAAACAAGCTGCGCTACTACGCCCGTCAGCTGGGCAGCGAGCGCAAGCTGGAAGAGTTTCTCGGCAAATCCTTGTCCGAATACAAACGCGACATCCGTCCGCGGGTGCAGGAACAAATGCTCTCCCGCGACATGGAAAACAAGGTGCTTGAGAACGTGAAAATCAGCCCGAAGGAAGTGCAGGAGTACTACGCTTCTATTCCCCGCGACAGCCTGCCCCTGATTGGTGCA
>JBDKIU010000076.1:0-4199 GCA_039796915.1 Bacteroidota bacterium
CCCCGGTTTTTTTTACAGCCCACAGGCACAGGCCATTGAGGGCTTAGCAGGTTTTAGTAACCCCCGGAAGTGTTTAGGCACATTCCGTGTCAGCCAAGAGTGAATCTCTGTTCTTACTTCACAGATAAACAACTAATTTTGCCGCCTTATCAGATACTGCCTCTATGGAAATGTTTGAACAAGTAGCCTCCGGACAAAAAAGCATTTGCGTCATCGGGTTAGGTTACGTAGGTCTTCCTTTGGCACTTGAATTTGCCAAAAAATTCAAGGTCGTTGGATTTGACATCAATGAAAAGCGCGTAGAAATGATGCGCCGTGGCGAGGATCCAAGCCGCGAACTCCCCTCCTCCGAATTTGAAGGCAGAAACATCACCTTCACCCATCAACTGGATGAAATCAGGGAATGTGGCGTGTATATCGTTGCCGTGCCAACGCCCATCAACGAAGCCAATGAGCCCGACCTCATCCCGCTGATCAAATCAAGCGAAACCGTTGGAAAGGTCATCAGCAAAGGTGATTACGTGGTCTATGAGAGCACAACTTATCCCGGATGTACGGAAGAAGATTGTGTTCCGGTGATTGAACAATTTTCCGGCCTGAAGGCTGTTCAGGATTTTAAAGTTGGTTATTCTCCCGAACGCATCAACCCGGGTGATAAAGAACGTCCGCTGCCAAAAATTCTTAAAATCGTCAGCGGCTGTGATGCTGAAAGCCTCGACAACCTGGCGAAACTGTACGGTGCCATCATTGAAGCAGGAATTCATCGCGCGCCCACCATCAAAGTTGCTGAAGCAGCCAAGATTGTGGAAAATACCCAGCGCGATGTGAACATCAGTCTGATGAATGAATTGTCGCTGATCTTCGATAAAATGGGTGTGAATACCTACGACGTGATTGAAGCTGCAGGTACCAAGTGGAATTTCCATAAATACTTCCCTGGCTTGGTCGGCGGGCATTGTATCGGTGTTGACCCTTACTATCTGCTTCATAAAGCGGAAGCGCTCGGCTTTCATCCCCGCGTAATTGCGGCGGGTCGCTTCACCAACGACGCCATGGCTGCGCACATTGCCAAAGTGGCGGTGCAGAAGCTCATCAAGGCAGAACGCAACGTGAAGAACAGCCGCTTGTTGATTCTGGGTGCGACCTTCAAAGAAGATGTGAGCGACATCCGCAATAGCAAAATCGTGGACATTGTACGTGAACTGGAAAGTTATGAGGTGAATGTCGCGGTGGTTGATCCACATGCAGACAGCGATGAATTGCAGCACGAATATCATTTTGGGCTGCAGGCCGAAATCGGAACCGGTTATGATGGCATCATCCTGGCTGTTCCGCATGCCGCTTACCGCAACCTGGAAGAATCATGGTTCCTGGAACGTTTGAATCCGGGCGGTTTCCTGCTTGACCTGAAGGGCTTGTACCGCGCCCGTTTCCAAAAGCTGGATTACTGGAGCCTCTGATATCAATACAAAGCAAGATCGGCTTGTTGTAAAACCAGCCCGCACCTATCATTATGGACAAAGCCAGCCGTCAGCGCATGAATCAGGTAAAAGAAGAAGTGAACAAACGGTTCACGGCATACCTGGAGCAGACGGGGCAACGCAAAACACCGGAGCGCTACGCCATTCTGGACGAAATCTATTCGCACCGAACACATTTCGATGTGGATACCCTGTTTCTTCAAATGAAAAACAGGAAATACCAGGTGAGCAGAGCCACGGTGTACAATACGCTTGATTTACTCGTGGCCTCAGGCTTGGTCAAGCGCCATCAGTTCGGACAAAACACCAGTTTCTACGAACAGGCCTACGGATACAAGCAACATGACCACCTCATCTGCCAGCAGTGCAACAAGGTTCTGGAATTCTGTGATCCACGCATCCAACAAATTACCACAACCATGGGGGATTTGCTTAAGTTTGACGTGGACCACCACTCTTTGCACCTGTACGCTTTGCCCAAGGCCGACGAACAGGGAAATTGCAAACACTGTGGCATTCAGGTGGTTCAAGAACAAAGCAAAAGCTAAAGCATGGTTGACGTACTCTTAGGCCTTCAATGGGGCGATGAAGGCAAAGGCAAAATAGCCGATTTCCTAACCCCGCAATACGACATCGTTTGCCGCTTTCAGGGTGGCCCCAACGCCGGACATAGTCTGGAGTTTCATGGACAGAAGCATGTACTGAATACCATCCCAAGCGGCATTTTTCATCCGGGCATTGAAAACCTCATTGGCAACGGTGTGGTCATCGATCCGGTGAAGTTGCTTGCGGAAATAGGACGCGTAGAACAAGCCGGCGTGGATGTGGCTGCCAGCCTGCGCATCAGCAGAAAAGCGCACCTCATTCTGCCCACACACCGTTTGCTTGATCAGGCGCTGGAAAATGCGCAGGGTGCTACCCGCATTGGAAGCACCTTACGCGGCATTGGCCCCGCCTACAAGGACAAAACCGGACGTGCCGGTTTACGCATGGGCGACATCAACATGCCCGATTTTGAGCAGCGCTACCATGCTGTTACCAGTTTCCATAAACAGCAAATTACCTCGCTCGGCCTATCCGATTTCGATCTGGATGCCATGAACGCGGAATTCTTCTCCGCCGTGGATGGCTTGCGCCGTTTCACGCTGGTGGACAGCGAATACTGGCTGCACGAACAAATCCTCGCCGGGCGAAAAATTCTTGCGGAAGGTGCTCAGGGCAGTATGCTTGATGTTGATTTTGGTACGTATCCTTACGTCACCAGCAGCAATACCATCAGCGGTGGCGCCTGCATTGGGCTGGGTATTGCACCCCGTCACATCGGAAAGGTAAGCGGCATCTTCAAAGCCTACTGCACACGTGTGGGAGAAGGTCCGTTTCCCACAGAACTAAACGACGAAACCGGTGAATGGCTGCGCCAGCAGGGTCGGGAATTCGGCGCTACCACAGGTCGTCCGAGGCGTTGTGGCTGGATTGACCTGGTTGCCCTGAAATACGCCATCATGCTGAGTGGTGTTACTGAACTGATCATGATGAAAAGTGATGTACTCAGCTCTATGTCTGTGATTCAGGCGGGCATCGGCTACCGCGATGCGCAAGGAACTACCGACCGCATCCCGTTTGGCATCAACCAGAAAGATCTGGTTCCTGTTTATCAGGAATTTGAAGGCTGGGAAGAAGACATCACCGGCGCCCGTTCCGTGGATGCCTTGCCCAAAGCGCTGCAAAACTATGTGCAGTTCCTGGAGCAATATTTTCAATTGAAGCTGCGCATCATTTCTGTCGGTCCTTCCCGGGAACAAACGGTGATTCGTTAAGTCATGAACAAACCCACCCTGGTGCTGGGCGCAACAAACAATCCGGAGCGATACGCCTGGAAAGCCGCAATGCTGCTGCTGGAGGAAGGTCATGAAATGTATCCGGTTGGCATCAGAAAAGGTGAAGTTGGCGGACGCGAAATCTCCAGAAACTTCCCTGATGCGCCCATTCATACCATCACGCTGTACCTCAATCCCGACCATCAACGGTCTTGGTTTGCATCCATTCTGAACAGCGGTGCACGTCGCATCATTTTCAATCCGGGTACCGAACATCCGGAGCTGATGGAAGCTGCAGAAGCTGCAGGCATGGAAACTCTGGAAGCCTGCACGTTGGTGCTGCTGCGTACCGGTCAATACTGAAAGCCATGAGCGAAACGCTGAGCGTGGTAGTCATCACCTACAATGAGGAAGCCAATATCAGGCGATGTCTGGAATCGGTAGCTGCCGTGGCCGATGAGGTGATTGTACTCGACTCAGGCTCGGAAGACCAAACCAGATCCATTGCTGCGCAGTTGGGTGCGCGGGTGGAAATTCATCCTTTTGACGGACATATCGAACAAAAAAACCGGGCCCGTGCTTTGGCCACCTGTTCCTGGGTTTTGTCTTTGGATGCCGATGAATCCCTCGATCCTCAGCTGCGGGAATCAATCCTTCTGCTGAAGTCAGAGGGAAGTCCAAACATGGCATTTACCATGAACCGTTTGAATTTCTATCGGGGCCGGGCCATCAAAACCTGTGGCTGGTATCCCGACCGGAAATTGCGTTTGTGGAGGAATGGCGTTGGAAGTTGGACCGGCAAAAATCCGCACGACAGATATGCCGTTCCGGAAGGCTCAGCCATCGGACATTTGCCGGGCGATATCCTGCATGACACCTATCCTGACAAAGAAGCCCTGAT
>JBDKIU010000077.1:0-2762 GCA_039796915.1 Bacteroidota bacterium
GGCACTGCGGGAGTCATCTATCGGGAAGAAGAAACTTACATCCAGATGATTGCGCCACGCCACCGGGAGGCCGCGCTCATTCAGGCCTTGAAGGCTGCACATCCCTACGAAGAAGTGGCTTATCAGGTGCTGCCGCTGTTGAATGAATGGCAGGAAAGCGGTTCAGGTTTGATCGGCCAATTGCCGGAAGCGATGGAAAGTGAAGCTTTTCTCAAGCACGTGCAACAGGCCATGGAGCTGCCGGGCATCAGGCTTGCCATAGGGCCTCAGAAGCACATCAAGCGGGTAGCGTTGTGTGGCGGTGCCGGAAGCTTCCTCACCAAAAAAGCACTGCAGGCCGGAGCTGATGCCTACATCACCGCCGACGTGAAATACCACGAGTTCTTCGATCAGGAAGAACAGATGTGGTTGCTGGACATTGGCCATTTTGAAAGTGAACAATACACGATAAACCTGATTGTTGAGGTGTTGAATGAAAATTTCCCTAAATTCGCGGTTCTTTCGCCGGAAACAAATACCAATCCGGTGAAGTATTTTCCGAAACCATGGATTTGACCGTAGAAAAAAAACTCAAGAACCTTTACAAGGTGCAGGCCATTGACACCGCGCTGGACAACCTGAAAGCCATGATGGGAGAACTTCCCATGGAAGTGGCCGATTTGGAAGACGGTATTGTTGGACTGGAAACCCGCATTGGAAATATCCAGGGGGAAATCAAGGACATCCAGGATGGAATCGGTGCATTCAAAAACCGCATCAAAGAATGCAACCAGCAGATTGACCGTTACAAGGAGCAGTTAAACCAGGTAAAGAACAACCGTGAATTCGATGCCCTGAATAAAGAGATTGAAATCTTAGGCCTCGAAAACATGCAGACCGAAAAGGCCATCAAGCAGCAACAAGACAAGCTGGAAGGCCACAGACTATTGCTCGAAACCACCGAGCAACATCTGGAAAGCCGCAAAAAAGACCTCGAATTCAAAAAAGGCGAGCTGAAAACCATCGAAAAAGAAAACGAGGAAGAAATGGCCCGTTTGATGGAAGACCGCGCCAAGGCAGAAAAACAGGTGGATGAGCGCTTGCTGAAGGCGTATAACCGCATCCGCCACAACGTGCGCAACGGTATTGCCGTGGCCAGCATCCTGCGCGGATCCTGCGGTGGTTGTTTTGCCCGCATCCCCCCACAGCGCCAAAGCGATATCCGTGCACACAACAAAATCATTGATTGTGAACATTGCGGACGTATTCTGGTGGACGTAACCATTTCCGGTCAGGAAACCATCTACGAACCCAAACCAGAAAAAACAACAACCCGTCGCAAGCTCAAACTCGGAGCCAAGGCGGAATAACTTTTCAAACATGAACCATTTGAAGAAAGGGAAGCAATTAGTTTCCCTTTTCTTTTTTAGCCTCCTGTTTGTACCCGCGGTTGCATCGGCAGCGGTTCAGTTTTCATTTACACCCGGCTGCGCCCGTGGATTAAACTTCATCCACCAGTTTCGCTTTACCGAGGCACGCCATGCATTAACAAACGAACGAGCGAACCAAAACCTTGCACCGCTGCTGCTGGACGATTACATGGATTTCATCCAGGTGTTTTTAAACGAACAAACCGATGAATACCAAAAGCTGTATGCAGCCGTTCCTGAACGCATCAGGAGTTTTGAGCAGCTGCCGGAATCTTCGCCATGGCGCTTGTACAGTCGGGGTGAAATTCGGATGCACTGGGGACTGGCTGCCTTCAAATACGGGGAATACTGGACGGCCTTCACCTTGTTCCGCAATGCCTGGTCTGATTTTCAGGAGAACTTGCGCAGGCATCCCAAATTTGTGCTCACGGAAAAATCACTCGGCTTACTGGAAGCTGCCGTAGGTTCCATCCCGCAGTCGTACAAAAAATTCGCTGCGGTGCTCGGTTTTTCAGGCAGTATTTCCGGCGGATTGGCTCGGGTGGAACGCGTGAGCAGAACCACGCCTGCTTCCCCCGATTTGCTGATGTTTCACCACGAAGCGTCCCTCCTGGCCTGCTGGCTTCGGCTGCACCTGCTTCAGGATCCGCAGGGCGCCTGGAACCTGGTACTTGCCGTATGCAATCAGTATCAGTATTACCCTGTTGCCTGCTTTATCCGCGCCAATATTGCCATGAATACCGGTCGCAACGACCTGGCCATTGAAACCTTGCAGGGAAGAATCAGCCAGGCCAACCAACAGCCGTTCTGGTATCTGGATTATATGTTGGGCCAGGCCTTGTTGCACCGCTTAGACACTGCTGCAGAAGTGCCGCTGCGCCGGTATCTGGTTCGGTTTAAAGGACAGAATTATCTGAAACGGGCGGCCCGCGACCTTGCCTGGGTTGCGCTGCTGAAAGGTGATTTAGCCTGGTACCAAAACTACCTTTCGCTGGCCAGAACCATGGGCCAGGAGCGCACCGACGAAGACCGTCAGGCCATGCGCGATGCCTGGCAGAAATACCCGCCGGATGTGCGACTGCTCAAAGCGCGACTGCTTTGTGATGGCGGTTACTACACACAAGCATTAAGCGTATTAGGCGCGAACACCTACACCAACGCCGCACTTCAAACTGAATATCACTACCGGCAGGCGCGCATCCTGCATGAGCTGAAACGCGGCGCAGAAGCCGAACATGCATACCTCAAAACCATCGAACTGGGAAAAGACCTGGAGCGTTATTTCGCCGCAAATGCGGCACTGCAACTTGGATTGATGTATGAAGCAAGGGCGCAGCGCGTTCAGGCTGCCCA
>JBDKIU010000078.1:0-3698 GCA_039796915.1 Bacteroidota bacterium
CGCGGCGCGGATGGAAAGTAAAAACCATCCTGGGTTATTCTTTGCCGGAGAAGTGCTGGACATCGACGGCATTACGGGCGGTTTTAATTTCCAGGCAGCCTGGACTACAGGTTACATTGCAGGAACTTCCGCAGCTGATGGTCGTGGTTCGACAAGCTTGGTTCCCGAGCGGAGCCGAGGGACACCATGACAAGTTTCCCCCGGAAAAAAATCTCATCCTGAACAACGTCGAAGGACACACCGCAATAAGGATTCCTACAAACAGAAAACTTCAATCCATCACGCCGGCTTCAGGCGTCCAGGAATAGAGCAGGTAAGGCTCCCGCAGCTTCTTGAAAACATCCAGGTCCTGCTTCCAGGAAGTACGGATTTCTTCCGCCGTTTTACCCGCGGCAACCATTTCGCGCAAGGCAGTTCCACCGGTAAGTTTGTCGAAGAAGGGCGTGAAAAAGGCAGCTTTATTCGGACAATCGCCGTAACTCAGCAGCAGCCAGTCGAGGTAAATGAAGTTGATATTGTCCACGTAGCCGTTGGCAAAGTCGCGAAGCAGGAATCCGCGGCAGGCCTGGCCTTTATAAGGAGGGTTGATGGTTTTTCCGGGAATGTCCACCGGGGTGAAATCGTGGTTGCCAACCTTCATCCACGGTGCGCCAATCAACTCAAACGGATAAGGCGTTCCGCGTCCCATGCTCATCACCGTTCCTTCAAACCAGCCCAGGGAAGGGTAGAGCCGCACCGATTCAGGCGTGGAAAGGTTGGGAGAAGGCGGCACCGGAGGCGTATAGCGGCGATTGTGGTGGTAATGATCCATGGGAATCACGCGGAGCATGCAGGTATCTTTCGTGCTGAGCCAGCGTTGTCCGTTGATCATGCGGGCCAGTTCTCCCAAGGTCATGCCATGCACCATGGGAATGGGATGCATGCCCACAAAGCTTCGGAATGCCGGCTGCAGTATGGGGCCGTCCACAATATGTCCGTTGGGATTGGGACGATCCAGCACCATCAGCGGAATTTTAGCCGCCGCGCAGGCTTCCATCAGATAATGAAGCGTGCTTAAATATGTATAGTAACGAACGCCCACATCCTGCACGTCAAAAACCACGATGTCCAGACCGAGCATTTCTTCCGGCGTGGGTTTGTAATGTTTTCCATAGAGGGAAATGATGGGCAGGCCGGTCAGGGAATCTATGCCGCCACTCACTTTTTGTCCGTTGGCAGCTTCGCCCCGAAAGCCATGCTCCGGCGCGAAAATCCTCACGGGACGAATACCTGCAGAAACCAGGGTGTCCACCAGATGTTTCGTACCAATCCGCGAAGTTGGATTCACCAGCAGGCCAACCTTTTTTCCCTGCAAAAGCTGGAAATAACGTTCGGTACATTCTGCACCGGTCCGGATTTTAGGCAAGGGTTCGGAAAAGCTGTTTCCGTAGCGCACCATCATGGTACGGCCTTCGGGCTGCTGCGCCACTACAGGCTGCTGCCCATACAAAAGGCAGAGGCAGAGCCAAATATTCTGCATCTTTGAACGCGGAAACTCACCGAACGGATTCAGGTACCTCATGAACTGGCCATTTTTTATCGCCCGAAGGCTTATTTGGAGCAGGCAAAGATCGTTTTCTAAACTGATTGTGCGCCTCGCAACTGCAGGAGTTGCCCTCAGCGTGGCGGTAATGCTCATTTCTCTGGCCACTGTAACGGGTTTCCGCGACGGCATCCGGCAAAAGGTTACCGGCTTCACCGGGCATCTGGCGGTAAATGCGCTGAACAACAACAACAGCCTGGAACAAGTGCCCATCCTGCGCGATGCGAAAGTGGAAGAAGGTTTGTGGAAGATGCCTCGTGTGGAAAAAGTGAGTGCCATCGCCCAAAAACCGGGCATCATCAAGGGTGAAGATGATTTGGATGGCATCGTGCTGAAAGGCGTGGACCAGCATTACGATTGGTCTTTTCTGAAAGAAGCATTGGTTGAAGGCCGTTTGCCGAAACATACCGACAGCGCAGCAGCTGCCGAAGTGCTGGTTTCCAGATATACCGCCAGGCGGCTGAAGCTGAAGATTGGCGACAAGCTCCGCGTTCTTTTCATCAGTTCCGACAGCTTTGGGAACAATACCACCAGTGCCGTGGCCCCGCGCATCAGTGGCATCTATGAAACCGGACTGGAAGAACAGGATCGGCTGATGGCGTTTACCTCGCTGAGTTTGCTGCAACGCGTGTATCGCCATCCTCGGGTCATCACGCAATGGGAAATACGTTTGAAGCAGGAGTTTCTGGACCGCGATCCTGAGCTTTTACACCGAACCACCGAGTTTATTCATGCCCAGATTCCTGCCGGGCTTCGTGCCTGGAACATCTTCGAGCAACAGCCACAGATTTTTGAATGGCTCGGCTACCTGGATACCAATGTGGAAATCATCATCGTGCTGATGGTGGTGGTGGCTTCCATCAACATGTGCATCGCCCTGATGATTCTATTGCTGGAACGCACCAACATGATTGGTTTGCTGAAGGCCTTTGGCGCGGCTGATGGCCCGATACGCCGGATCTTTTTAACCCATGCCGCCTTCATCATCCTGGGCGGATTGGCGCTGGGTAACCTGTTTGGATTGGGTTTCTGCTTCCTGCAGGAACGTTTTGCTTTCATCCGTCTGCCGCGCGAAACCTATTACGTGGACCGCATGTTGGTGGAAATCGTGCCCATGCACGTGGCCTTGGTCAACGCCGGAACCTTTGTGCTGATTTTGCTGGTATTGTTCATCCCCGCCGCCTGGGTGAGCAGGTTGAGCCCGGTGAAGACGATAAAGTTTAATTGAGGGTAGGCTTGGATGTGCAGATGAGGTTTTTTGGAAAAGGCCCAAATACAAAACCCCAACCCCGAAGCATCTTGTGAATCCTCCGGAGTTGGGGCTTGAAAATCATTTAGTAATTGCGGAATTGTAATTCCGAACCTTTGCAATCCAGCTCAATGCGGCTGTCTTTGTGCACCGCACCGGATAAAATCTGCTTGCTGAGCTCGTTCATCACGCGTTTTTGCAGCACCCGCTTCAGCGGTCGGGCACCAAACTGCGGGTCGTAACCCAGTTGCGACAGCCAGTCGAGGGCAACTTCAGTGGCGCTGAGCTGTATGCCCATTTCTGCCAGCTGGTGAATGATTTGCTGCATCTGCAGTTCCACAATGCTGCGCACATGATCGCGGTTGAGCGGCTCGAACATGATCACTTCGTCAATGCGGTTCAGGAATTCCGGACGAATGCCTTGTTTCAGCAACTCGAATACCTGTGTTTTGGTGCGCGCCATCACGCTTTCGCGGTTTTCATCGGTGATCTGTTCAAACTGTTCCCGGATGATGTCCGAACCTAGGTTGCTGGTCATGATGATGATGGTATTGCGGAAATTGGCGGTACGGCCCTTATTGTCGGTAAGTCGGCCATCATCCAGCACTTGCAGCAGGATGTTGAACACATCCGGATGTGCTTTTTCAATTTCATCCAGCAACACCACGCTGTAAGGCCTGCGACGCACGGCTTCGGTAAGCTGACCGCCTTCTTCATAACCTACATAGCCTGGAGGCGCGCCGATGAGGCGGCTTACGGTATGTTTCTCCTGGTATTCGCTCATGTCAATGCGCACCATGGCCTGATCGCTGTTGAACAGAAACTCCGCCAGAGCTTTGGCCAGCTCGGTTTTTCCCACACCCGTGG
>JBDKIU010000079.1:0-4352 GCA_039796915.1 Bacteroidota bacterium
TTCCCATGAACCGCATCAGCAGTTTTGAAGCATACCAGGCGCAGTACCGACGCAGCATCGAGGAACCGGAAGCCTTCTGGGCCGATGTGGCATCTTCTTTTCTTTGGAAAAAACCCTGGCAACAGGTGCTGGACTGGAACTTCGATCAACCCGATGTGCGTTGGTTTTCCGGCGGAAGTCTGAACATCACCGAAAACTGTCTGGACCGACATCTGGCTGAACGGGCCGATCAAACCGCCTTCATCTGGGAACCCAATGACCCGCGCGACAAAGCGGAACATATCAGCTACCGCGAATTACATCGCCGGGTTTGTCGCTATGCCAACGTGCTGAAAAAACGTGGCATCGGCAAGGGCGACCGCGTGTGTATCTATATGCCCATGATTCCGGATCTGGCTGTGGCCGTGCTAGCCTGCGCCCGCATCGGGGCCATCCACAGCGTGGTGTTCGCCGGCTTCAGCGCCCAAAGCCTTGCCGACCGCATCAACGATGCCGGGGCCAAGGCGGTATTGTGCAGCGACGGACTGTACCGCGGCAACAAGGAAATTCCGGTGAAGGCCGTGGTGGACGAAGCCCTGGAGCAGTGTCAAACCGTGGAAACGGTGATCATCAGCCGGCGCACCCAATGGCCGCTGCACCTGCACGAAGGCCGCGACTTGATGCTGGAAGATGCGCTGCGCGATGTTTCTGACGCATGCGCCGCCGAGCCCATGGAAAGCGAAGACCTTTTATTCATCCTCTACACCAGCGGAAGCACGGGCAAACCCAAAGGCGTGGTACATACCTGCGGCGGGTATATGGTGTATGCAGGTTATACTTTTCAGAACGTGTTTCAGTACGAAGCCGGAGACGTATTTTTCTGTACCGCCGACATCGGCTGGATTACCGGCCACAGCTACATCGTGTACGGACCGCTGCTGAACGGCGCCACCTCGGTGATGTTTGAAGGCATTCCCACCTTCCCCGATCCGGGACGTTTCTGGCAAATCATTGACAAATACGGTGTAACGCAATTTTACACCGCACCCACGGCCATCCGCTCGCTGATGACCTTCGGTGATGAACATGTGCTGGCGTATAACCTGCATTCCCTGAAACTGCTCGGAACTGTGGGCGAGCCCATCAACGAGGAAGCCTGGCACTGGTATCATACCCATGTGGGGAAAGGACGCTGTCCGGTGGTGGACACCTGGTGGCAAACCGAAACCGGCGGCATCATGCTGAGCGGACTCGGAGGCTTGAGTCCGATGAAACCGGCCCACGCCGGATTGCCCCTGCCGGGCATTCAGCCTGTATTGCTTGCTCCTGATGGAAAAGAACTGCAGGAAGCTGAGGCAGAAGGTTTGTTGTGCATGAAGTTCCCCTGGCCTTCCATCATCCGCAGCACCTACGGCGACCATGAGCGCTGCCGACAGACGTACTTTTCGGCTTTCCCGGGATACTACTTCACCGGCGACGGCGCCAAACGCGATGCCGACGGCATGTACCGCATCATCGGTCGTGTGGACGATGTAATCAATGTAAGCGGCCATCGCCTGGGCACGGCTGAAATTGAAAACGCCATCAACCTGCACCCGGCAGTGGCGGAAAGCGCTGTGGTAGGGTTTCCACACCCCATCAAAGGACAAGGCATTTATGCCTATGTCATTACCCGGAACCCGGTGGAAGATGAGGCCGATTTAAAAGCACAAATCATTGAAACCATCAACAGCGCCATTGGAAAGATTGCCCGACCGGATAAACTCCAGATTGTTGCCGGACTGCCCAAAACCCGCAGCGGTAAAATCATGCGCCGTATTCTGCGGAAGATTGCCGAAGGCGAGCTGGAACACCTGGGCGACACCACCACCTTGTTGGATCCTGCCGTGGTGGATGCCATCATAGCAGACCGGCTGTAGGCACATAGCTCCGCATGAAGTTGCGGAGTACGCTGTGATTTGAAATAGATAATTAAATAATCACCACATGATTTTGATTTCTTCTTGTATATCATTAACCTTTGTTCTAAAGAAGCCATGAAAAGAATTCTACACCTACTCATTATTTTGGGCGGTTTCTTCACGCTCAAGGCACAGTCTCCCCAGTACATCAACTATCAGGCAGCCTTGCGCAACGGCAGCGGCCAGGCGCTTGCCAATCAGGCTGTTACGCTCAGGCTGGGCATTTACAAAGGACCTTCCAGTGCCCTGAAAGTGTATGAAGAAACCCATTCCCTCACCACCAATGCACAGGGCGTGGTGAATTGCCAAATCGGGAAAGGCAGCCCTACGATGGCAGGAAGTCTTTCAGGCATCAATTGGGGCTCGGATGTATACAACCTCAAGGCCGAGGTGAACAGCGGCGGCGGCTTTCTCGAACTGGGCATCCAGCAACTGATCAGCGTGCCCTATGCGTTGTACAGCAACCAGGCCGACAGCAGCAGAAGCAGTAAAAATTCGGCGTTCAGCGCCCAGGCTCAATTGAGCACTAAAGCCCTGAACAGCAACCGGGCCGACTCTGCCTTTAAATATTTCGGCACCATCACTCCTGATCAAATCACTTCAGGCGGCGCTAGCTCCAATCAGTTGCTGCGGTGGAACGGCAGTAAATGGGCACCTTCGAATGAAAACAAAATGAAACCCGGCAGGGGCATCATCATCGGCACCGGCGACAGCATCCACAGCGTCTGGACAGCCTCCGGAAGCAATATCTTCAACAACAACAGCACAAATACCGGGATAGGCATGAACATTCCGGAAAGCAAGTTGCATATACATGAAATAAATGGAAACAATGTAGCTTCTTTCAAAGGAGGTTTTCGCTCAGGCTTCAACAGCATTGCCACCTATTCAAAAATTAAAAGTTCCACAACTTATGGTACATTCAGCGGATTGGTGGGTTATGCCGAAGGCACTTCCCTAAATGCAGATGCACCCGTTGGTGTGTATGCAAAAGCCAAACGCGGGAAATACACCTTCGGAATTATTTCAGAGAACATAGACTCAACATCAATCAATTCCTATGGCATCTATAACCAGACAAGCGGCTCTCAGGGCGGAGCTTATGCCTTATTCAACCATGCAAGCGGACATTCAGGCAACTTCGTTTATGGTTTGTATAACGTTGTAGGCCTTACCAACAACAACCCCGTAGGTTATGGTATTTATTCCCAGATATATAATGGCCCCGTCTCCGGCACCAAATACGCAGGCTATTTTTCCGGAAATGTGCAGGTAGTTGGCGTGCTTTCTAAATCTTCAGGCACCTTCCGCATTGACCACCCGCAAGACCCGGAAAACAAATACCTGGTGCATAGCTTCGTGGAAAGTCCGGATATGATGAACGTGTACAACGGCAATGTCGTTACCGGCGCTGACGGCCAGGCAGTGGTAACGCTGCCCACCTATTTCGAGACCTTAAACCGCGATTTCCGCTACCAGCTCACCGTAATCGGGCAACCTGCCCAGGCCTGGGTGCTTGAAGAAATCAAAGAAAACCGATTCAGCATTCAAACCGACAAACCCAACGTAAAAGTAAGCTGGCAGGTAACCGGTGTGCGGCAGGATCCTTGGGCGCAGGAACATCCCGTGGTGGTGGAAGAAGAAAAGAAGCCACATGAAAAAGGTAAATACCTCACTCCCGAATTATACGGTAAACCCGAAACCCAGGGCATCCATTACCACAAGGTAGATGCAGGAAATATACAGAAGCCATGAAGACAGGAGCTATGAAACACCTATTGGGCATCCTTGCCTTTACGTTCCTGGGGCAAACCATTTCCGCCCAAACCCTCAGCCGTTCGGTGCTGACCTCCGGAGGAAGCAGCTTCAGCAGCACCGCGCTGCAGGCCGACTGGACCATTGGCGAAACCGTTGTCGGATTATTTAACGGCAGCAATCTGTTGGTTTGTCAGGGCTTTCAGCAAGGGCCGGATGCAGATGCAACGTCAGTTGAACAACCCGAGGCACAGCCATTTCGCCTATGGCCAAATCCAACTACCGGATCGATCATCGTTCAGCACCTTGGTCAAACCGCCCATACTACCCCACCCATTTTGTGGAGTCTGGATGGCAAGCGCCTCAGCATCTTTTGGGAGCAGAACGCTGACGGAATCTGGCAAAGCAATATCAGCCATCTGGCCGCAGGCACCTATTTGGTTCAAATCACAGCAGGCGACCAACGCAGGGTATTGCGCGTGCTGAAGTTTTAACTCAGCCCGGCACTTCCGTGCTGCCGTCGGCGTGTTTGGCGAAGCGGCCCTGCTCGCGGGCATGCACCTGTCCGTATTTAGGCCAGGGCCAGCCTCCGAACTGCGTGGCATGGTAATCTTCAAAAGCCTGCCTGATTTCATCCTTGCTGTTCATCACAAAAGG
>JBDKIU010000080.1:0-6836 GCA_039796915.1 Bacteroidota bacterium
GTTCACCAGAATGACAATGCCTTTTCCGTTGCGGTGTGCCAGCCAGAAGAGGTTCAGATCCTGCGCTTCCGGCCCAAGGGTGGCGTCAATCATCAACACCACCACATCAGCATCTTCCAAAGCTCGCAGGGAGCGCATCACGGAATAGAATTCGATATTCTCCTGAACCTTGCTCTTTTTGCGGATGCCGGCTGTATCAATCAGCAACAGATCCTTGCCGTAGGCTTTGTAATGTGTATGGATGCTGTCGCGGGTGGTTCCGGCTATATCGGTAACAATGTTTCTGTCCTGCCCGATCAGTGCGTTCACAAAGGAGGATTTTCCCACATTGGGCCTTCCCACCACGGCGATGCGCGGAATGTTGGCAATGGCTTCAGGTTCGGGAAGTTGTGCGGCTTCGTCGGCTTTGATGATGGAAACCAGCTGGTCCAGAAGTTCACCGGTACCGCTGCCGGTAATGGCAGAGATGTCGAAAACATCTTTAAAACCAAGGGCAAAAAATTGCGCGGCCTGCGGCGCATCTTTCGGGCTGTCCACTTTGTTCACTACCAGCAATACGGGTTTTCCCGAGCGGCGCAAAACATCGGCAAAGGCCTCGTCCAGAGGATGAATGTCGGAACTTACATCTACCACAAAAAGCAGTGCCGCAGATTCTTCAATGGCAATATGAACCTGCTCACGGATGGCTTTTTCAAAAACATCGTTGCTTTCAGGAACAAAACCACCGGTATCAACCACCATAAATGAGGTTCCGTTCCAGTCGCTTTCGCCGTAATGACGGTCGCGGGTAACGCCGCTAAAATCATCTACGATGGCTTTTCGCTCACCTGTAAGCCGGTTAAATAAAGTGCTTTTGCCAACATTTGGCCGGCCTACGATGGCAACAATTCTATTCATAATTGAAATGCAAAGGTAGCGTCACTTCTTCATTTGGGTCTTTTTAAAGGAAAAAGCTACTTTTGAACGTGTGGTGGGGAACCGTTTTTTTGGGTTTTTTTTAAGTTTCTGGTTCATAACCTTACCGTTGAGCCTGTTTGCTCAGGGGAACAAACTGAGCATCAATGCAGGTATTCCGCGGAATCTGAACATTTGTTCGGGCAGTGATACGGCGCGTGTAACGGTGTTTAACATCAGTTCCAGCACCATCAGCAATGTGAAGGTCACACTGAGCCTTCCGCCCGGCGTTCTTTATGTTCCCGGCACGGTGAGTGGTACCGGTGTTGCAGAGTCGAACATCAGCGACCTGAACAAGCCCGTGTTTTCAGCGCCAACCATGAGCGTGGGCCAACGCTTTACGTTCAGGTATCGGCTGCGTTCCAATTGTGATTTGCTCAGTTTTCTGAATGCCAGCGGTGTGCCGCTCATTCAGGCGAGGGTAGATTATTTGGGAAGTTTTGATGCTGCATCATCGGTTTCGTTCTCGGTGAACTTGCCGTCGCCCGGGTTTTCCTCCATCAGCAATCAAAGCTTCAGCGGAAATGTGGGCGACCGTTTTGTGCGCGGTTTTACCGTACGCAATTTTGGCAAGGGCCCGCTCACTTCCTTACGTATTGCGCGTGTTCACGGAAGCGATGTGCGTTGTTATGGCTCGTTGGGTGGAACAAGCATCATCAAGGGCGATACGGTCATCACGCTGATTGATGCGTCATTCATCAAGACCATTGGAGACAAGGATACACTGTTGGAGCAAAACGAAGGTTTTGTGCTCAACGACAGCATGTTGATTTTGGGTTGCAGCAGGCTGGCTACATCGGTAGAAATGAGCTGGGGTTGCGACGGCCTGGTTTGTCAGACGGTGAAGAGCAATGGCGCCGTTACCATTGACGCCCGGGCTCCGAACATTGCCTTTCTGGCTACGCCTTCTCTGAATACCTGCTACGATGGTAAAAGCGTAAGCAAGCAATTGTTGCGGGTGTTTAACCGAGGGCAGATGTCTGCTACGAATGTGTTTTTGGAAATTGCCCAAAGCAACGGAACCGGTTTTGTGAATGGCCTGTATTCCAGGATCGATACCGCCAGTATTCGTGTGCGTATGCGGTATAACGGAACACCGTTTAAACCCAGGGTTGATTCCATCAGAGTGAACAGCCTTCCGGCGTCCACAAATTGTTTCGGGCCTCCGCAGCCCGGGATGTTTCGCTTCAATGCCGGCACCTTGAAACCCGGTGACACGCTGTATCTCGAGTGGGACATGTACACCTGTGTGCCTACCAATTGCAATGTTGCATTCTGGAGTCTGGGCTGGCAATACCGAAGCAGCTACACAGACCAGTGCAAACGAAATATCACCAGCAACTGGACTTATGGTTATTCACCAACCTGGTCGGGCAGTTCCATGTCGGCGTTTACGCCTACAGATATCGTAAAAACGGAAACCAAGTTGTTCCGTTATCAAATTGCCAGCAACAACTTTCTGGTAACGCACAGTTCAGCCCGTTACAGGGTGGATTTGGTGCTTCCGGTAGGTTTGTCGCACAGTCTGAGTGCCAACGACATCTATTTCGAAAATGCCAACCTCACGGCAACCTGGAAACCGGATTCCTTGCGGCAAATCGGCGATACCGTTCGGGCTTTTTTCAAGCACCCGGTTCCATTTTCACTGAACAACGGTGAATTGCTGATTTACCTGAAGGCAGATTGTGCCAAAGCCAGCGGAAACAGCAACAAGAGCTTGGGCGTTTCTTTTCTGTACAATCCAAACTTTAGCTGCCATCCGGGTTTGTGGCTGCGGAATTTCTGCACCACCACACAGGTTCGTTTGCACTGCGGCAGCGCATGCAACGGGGGAATGTTGTTCCGGAATTTCTCTGTAGAACGCACCAGCTACGGCCGCCCCGACAACGACAACGATGGCAAGCCCGATGCTTCGGGATCTATTGATAAAACAAAAATCCGCGCCGAACGCGCCATGTTTGGCGATACCATCACGTCGGTCTTTTATGGCAAGGTACAGCGCAGCAGTTCCAGCTTTTTGTGGCGCTTTGGCTATGCAGAGTCGGTAGTTGCCTACGGAAGCGTTCTTGATGTTGTTGGCGTTCAACTCGAAGTGTATAAGGGCCGAAGCAAAATCTCCGGCAATTGCAACCGGGTGCGCTGGCGCAAAACGGTTTCCGGGCTGAATGCCACATTCAGGTTCGACTTTTCCATAGACAGCATCGCGTCGGGAGGCTGTTTCGCACCAACTTATCTGTACAGCCACAACGACAGTGTTAAACTTGTGGTACGCTACCGCGTAGCAAACAACATTGGCAATGCCGTTTATCCTGCGCGGTTCGACAACCGGTTCTATTTCGGCTCGGTTCCAAACCCCAACAACAGCCAGTCGTTTCAATGCGACAGTTTCTCCGGAATTGTGATGGTTACGGGTTCGTTTTATGTGAACTGGGCTCCGGGAACCTATACCGTGAACAATTGCAATCAGTTTTACATCAGCCAGAACTTTTACCTGAGCATTGGACCTTGTTGTTCCAATTACTCCGGAGGAAATCATTTTCCATTTGAATACAGAACCTGGAGCAGACTGAAGTCGGTTCGCTTATACCTTCCAACGGGAGCGTCATTGGTTCGCGGTCAGATAGGACAGTACCGGACTTCGGGCACAAATGCCAGCGTTTTAGAACGTTACGACACCATACAGGCTTCCAAAGGTGCCATCAATCCCATCGTTTTTGACATTGGAAAACTATACAGCGATTCCGGAGGTCGTTTATTCCCCAGCGATGATGGATTCTACGGTTATTTTCAGGCATTGATTCAACCGGGATGCGACCTGTCCACCGCTGGTGCGCAGCCTGTTCACTATGATTTTATCATGGAGCGGCAGGGAAATATGGGCAGAGGTTTTGATACCGTAAACTCCAAGGTTCCGGCGTACAACGACTTCTTGCAATTCAACAAACCGGCATTGTCGCTGCAGGCAACCATACCTACGGTTTACGCTTATAAAGACACTGCAGAATGGGAATTGCGCTATACCAATCCATCGGCAAGTTTTGCGGCTTTGAATGTATGGCTCAGTCCGCAAACAGGAGGCAGCATCAGGGTTGTGGAAATCAGGGATGCGGTGCGCGATACGGTCATCAAGCCGGTGAATGGAATTTACAGGGCCGGTGCCCTGGGGCTCAACCAGAGCCGACGCTTCAAAGTGCGTGCTGTTTATACCAGCTGCGCCCGCGATTCCATCCGCATTTTTGCCGGCTGGAACTGCACCGGCTATCCGCAGTCGTTTACCGATTACAAATGCTCACCGAATGAAACCACGCTGTTTCTGGAGCCCCAGAATACCAGGCTGCAGCTTACGTTAAGTGATTCCATCAGCATCGCCGATTTGTGTGCAGAAACGCCGTATCGAATTTTGCTTGAGAATGTGCAGGCCACCACGGCATATCAGCCCAAAATACAAATCAACCTGCCTCCCGGACTGGAAGTTGTTCCGGGCAGCGTTTCATTGAAATACCCAATGAAATCCTCCTGGACAGGCATTCCAACGCCCAAGCTGCTGAGCGGCATAACCTATCAGTGGGATTTGGCAGCCCTGAGCAGCTTGTTTGCTTCAGGATTCAGTGGAACCACTGATACTTCAAAGAATAAAATGCTCATCAGCTTCAGGGTGCGCACCACCTGCGATTACGCATCGGGAAGCTACCTGAAGGTGAATGCCTCAGCCAGTTTGCGTTGCGGCGATCCGGTTCCAGTGATTCCCGTGGTGAGCTATCCTTTGGATATTAAGAATGCCGTTCGTCCCTATTTTACCCAGGTGCGGATGTGGTCGGATTCCATCCTTCCTTGCGAAAAACCGAGCAATATGCGGGTGCGTGTGCTCATTTTAGGTCCGGATACTACGGCTACTGAAGACAAGTTTCAAATCCTCTTCCCCAAAGGAATGCTGTACGATACAGCTTCGCTGAACCGCATCAGAAATGGTCCGCAGAAGATAAGCCTGAGAAACATCAACGGCGCTCAGGAGGTGGAATGGTCTTTACCAACAAGCATCAAACCCGGTGACTCGATAGAGTTTTCGTTCCGTTACCAAACCGATGGAAGCTACTTCGGCTGCGGCCCTCAGGATTTGTACGGTCAATCGGTGGTGCGGCAGGAAGTAGTTTGTGTGAAAGACAATTCCAAATGCAAAATCAATGTAATCACAGGCAGTACAAATATTACCCCGCCATTGGCTAAAGCACAGCCATCTTTTGTTCTGCGAAGCATCAGCACCCGACAGTTTCACAACGACAGCGAGCAGGTGCAGCTTCATTACGACATCCAGAATTTAGGCGTGTGGTCCACAGCCGCCAATCCGGCCGTTCTTCGTTACCATTTTGATGCAGACGGAAGTGGAACCTACACTCCTGGGGACCCTTTGCTGGGGCGTGATACGCTGAAAGGTTCTTTGCCTGCCAACGCCCTTCGAACCATAAAAAGATCGCTTCATGTACGTGCCGGATATTCCTGTGCGCTGATTGCGGTGCTTGATTCGGCCAGTTGTGCGTGTGCTTACAGACAGCTGCGTTTCCCTGCGCCAGCTTTAGCCAATGCCGGTCCGGATCAGCGGATTTGCGAAGGCGACAGTTTGCGCCTGGGCACGTTTTCCAATGCCGGTTTTAAATATTTATGGGAACCTGCGGCTGCTGTCGATGACGAAACGCAGGCCAGGCCGCGCTGTCTGCTGGTGAATCAATCGGGCGTTTCCGAGACCTATCCTTTGTACCTCACTACGATTCGTGGGTTGTGCATCAGCCGCGATACGGTAAACGTAGAAGTGAATCCACTTCCATTTGTTGCTGCACGTCTGGCAGATACATCGGTATGCAGGGGCCGGCCGGTAACGCTTACAGCCGCAGGTTCCGGCAGCGCACCGCCCATCCGCTACCGTTGGTTTCCTTCCGCGGGATTGTCAGATACCAGTGGCGCAACAGTGTTGGCAACGCCTGCTTCTTCTACCAAGTACAGGGTTTTTGCAGTGGACAAAAACGGATGCATGCGCAGCGATACCAGCAGGGTAACCATGATGCCTTACCCCGTTTCCAGGTTCGGCTGGAACTTTGCCTGTGAAGGACAAACCCTGCGTGTGACCGATTCCAGCACACTGGACCAGGGCAGCATTGTTACCCGCTATTGGAAGCTGGGCAACAAAGACACCCTGAACGGCACAGCGCACGCTGTGGATATGAAAGGATTGTTCAGGCAAACCGTAAGGCTGATCAGCCAAAGTGATGCCGGCTGCCGCGACACGTTTGAAGCAGAGGTAGATGTTAAACCGCGCCCCCGCGCTCAATTCACAGCAAATCCCGTATGCTTCGGCGACAGTACCTTGTTCGTAGATCAAAGCACCCTGAGCAGCGGTACCATGACGCCTCCGGTTTGGCTGCCTGGTGACGGATTGAACTTGTCCGGAGCTATGGCCAAACACAGATATGCCGCTGCCGACACCTTCCAGGCGCGTTTGATCAGCAGCAGTGTATTGGGTTGCGCCGATACCATGACGCAGGAAGTGGTGGTTTATCCCAGACCGGAGGCCGCATTCAGCGTGCAGTCTGTTTGTCTTGGCGATACCTTGCAATTCAAAGATCGTTCGGTGTTGCAAGGCGATGTGCTGCAAAGTCATCGCTGGGTGATTGATGGAACTTCCGGCTACCAATCAGCACAAGTGGCGCACCGCAGCAGCAAGGAACAATTCAACCGTGTGTACCTGCATGTGCGCAGCAGCCTGGGTTGCGCCGACAGCCTGACGGATTCTGTTTGGGTTTACCCGCTGCCACGTCCTGATTTTTATGTGGACAGTGTATGCGAAGGCGTGTACAGCAGGTTTAAGGACAGTTCATCGATTCCTGCGGGAA
>JBDKIU010000081.1:0-10092 GCA_039796915.1 Bacteroidota bacterium
GCTTTGTGGACCAAAACCCTGGCCTACTTCTTTTACCATGATTGGAATGTGCAATGCTTCCAGTGTGCGATGAATGGTGACTATGGGTGGCGTGGTGATGATATCGCCTTCCGGTTGCATCCATTCCTGTAAAGGATTGACATGGATGATGAGGCCATCAGCTTCTAACTGTTTGATCAATTCCGCCACACGGTTCATGGAACCAGAGGATTGCAGTTGTTCCAACTGGGCAATGCCAAGGTTGGCAAACAGCGGCTGATCGCCAATCAGCGACCTTACCTTAAAATCATTCTGAAAATCGGCATTGTGCAACAAAGGCCTGCATGAACCCAATCCCATGCCAAGTCCGAAATGGGCGGCTGCTTTTGCAAGACGATGATTGATGATTCCAGCTTTCTCAGCGCCACCGGTCATGCTGGAAATCCAGATTGGCGCCTTCATCAGCTTGCCGGCAATCATCCTTGGCGGAAGCGGCGTGTTCTGCGGATGTGCAGCAAATAAAGGTTCGTAAAGGAAACGCGCATCCGGCTCTGATACCTGAGCTTTAAAGGCAAGCTCGATGTGATCAATTTTTCTTTGGGATTCTGAAGGCGCGGTCAAAATTAATTTTGTTTCAAAGTTAACTCATGCACCTGCATAATTGTTTGTGTTGTGGCTTGTTTCAGCGTGTATAACTTTCATCCATGAAGCTGTTCAGGCTGGTAAATTCGCACCATGAAAAAGATTTCGGTTCTTCTGAGCATGGCACTGCTGGCATTCAACGCCTGCCAGAATCAAGGCAATAAAACAATTCCGAACAGTCTTGTTTTTGGAAACATCATTCAGGATTCCACCGGAATGCCTGCGGATTCTGCGGTTGCTCAAGCCGCAGGTTTTCAGGATACCATAAACATCATCGGTACCGTTGCCAACGTGTGCCAGTCTGAAGGTTGCTGGTTTAATCTGAACCTCGACAGCAATCGTTTGTTGTTCGTTGATTTTGCACAGAAGTTCCATGTGCCCGCCAACATTGCCGGTAAAAAGGTTCTGGTGCGAGGTAAGTTCTATCAGGACACCATTGCTGTGGAAGATTTGCGCACCATGGCTGAGAAATCAGGTAAATCAAAAGAAGAAGTGGCGCTCATTACCGAACCTAAAACAGAGCTGAATTTCCGTGCCAGCGGCGTGAGGATTCTTGTGAATCCCAAACCATGAGCCATCAGGAAACACTGGTGGTGATGTACACCGACGGTTCAGCGCTGGGTAATCCGGGGCCGGCAGGTTTGGGTGTGGTTCTGATGAGCGGGCAACACCGACTGGAGATTTCCAAAGGATTTCAGCTCAGCACCAACAACCGCATGGAATTGCTGGCTGTGATTGTGGGACTTGAAGCCCTGAAGAAACCAGGATGCAGGGTACAAATTCATACAGACTCCAAATACGTACACGATGCGGTAAGCAAAGGATGGTTGCGGCAATGGCAACGCAACGGCTGGCGCACATCACAAAAAACACCTGTAAAAAATCCTGATTTGTGGAAGCGTTTTATGGTTGTTTCGGAACAGCACCGCATTGAGTTTGTATGGGTGAAAGGTCATGCAGGAATCCCGGAGAATGAACGCTGCGATGTGCTGGCTACCACTGCGGCTTCAGGATCGAACCTGCTGGTAGATGAAGGTTACCTTTCCGGTACAGCCGACGGCTTAACACTGATTTAGCCCGCAGCGGCGTTTTTCAGCAACGTCATGGCGTGAAGTCTTGCTGAATTTTCCGGATTCTTTCCACTGATCATCACCGCAATTTCCTCAACCCTTTCGCTTTCTGCGAGTTTTTTCATGGCAGAACCCAGCCGCTCGCCTTCTTTTTCCTTGTACACATAGAAATGCGCATGCGCTGCGCCAGCCACCTGTGGCAGATGTGTGATGGCAATAACCTGATGCTCCGCCGCCATTTGGCGCATCAGACTGCCAAACCTGGAAGCCACTTCACCGGAAACCCCGGAATCAGCTTCATCAAAAATCAACAAGGGCAAACGGGCTTTTCGGGCACTGACGCACTGCACGGCAAACATCAGCCTGGCCAGTTCACCGCCGGAAGCTACTTTTTGCAAGGGGTTCAAAGGAAGTGCCGACGAAGCCCGGAAGCGGAAAAATACGGCGTCAGCACCTGTTGGTCCGGGTTCTTGCAATGATTCCACTCCCACTTCCATACGTGCATCCTGCATTTCCAATTGCTGCAACACTTCTGTCACCTGATCGGCAAATGCAGTTTTGGCCTGATGCCGGCGCTCCGAAATTTCAGCAGCCATTTGCATGAGTTCGGCGTACAATGCTGCGCAGCGCTTGCGTTGTTCCTGAATTGAATCTTCCAGAGAATCACCTTCCTGTAATTTCAGCGCCAGTTCATGCATATAGGCATGTAAACCGGATGCGTCCTCCTGTTGATGCTTTTTGAGCAGCGTCTGCAAACGAAACTGCCGTTCATGCAGGGCTTCCAGTTGTTCAGGAGCTACCGCATCGGCAGCGGCAAAATTGTTCAGGGAAGCGGAAATATCGCGCAGTTCATTGAATACCTGTTCTGCGCGTTCGTGAAGCTCTGCCCAGGTTCCATTATATCGGGAACCGGATTTCAACAAATTCCGCAGGCGGGTCATTGCTGAAATCATTCCTGTTTCAGCTTCATCCAGCAATTGACAAGCCTCCCATGCCGTTTTGGTTGTTTCCGCGCTGTGGGAAAGTGCCGCTATTTCGGCATCCAGATCCTGGTCTTCACCGATGCGCGGCTGGAATTGTTCAAGCTCCTGAAACTGGAATTGCAGGTAATCGCGTTCCCGCAACCAGGCTGCCTGTCCGGCAACGAGTTTTTCCTCTTGCTCCTTTGCCTGTTTAAACTTCCTGTACACATTGGCGTACGTATCAAGCAATACGGCATTTCCTGCGAAATCATCCAGCAGTTTCCGCTGCTTATGCGGATCCTGAAGGTTGACAATGGCATGTTGCGTTTGGATTTCCACCAGAAATTCACCCAGTGTTTTCATCTGTTGTAAAGACGCCGGAGTATCGTTGATGAAGCATCTGGATTTCCCTCCCGGCACAATTTCACGGCGTAAGACGAGGTGCATATCCCAATCCAGATCTTCTGCTGCAAACCAACATTTTAAAGCTTCATCCTGCAGGTGAAACAATCCTTCAACCACACATTTTTCATCTTGCGCCAGCAAAGCGGCCTGATCGGCTCTGTTACCAAGAATCAGACCCAAAGCACCCAGCAGAATGGACTTACCGGCACCTGTTTCTCCGGTAATGACGTTAAGCCCCTGTTCCGGACAGAACACAAGATTGCGGATGAGCGCGTAGTTTTTTACCCTGAGTTCCTGAAGCATTTATTTGGTAAGAATGGTGGCGAGCTCCCAAAGACTTTCGTTGATGTCTTTCTTGCGGTTGATGGCCTCTTCGAAAGGCGTGAATACCACTTGATTGTTGACAATTCCCACGGCCATGTTTCTTTTTCCTTCCACAAGTGCTTTCACAGCATGTGCGCCCAGTCGGGAAGCCAGAATTCTGTCGTTTGCCGTTGGCATCCCACCTCTTTGAATATGTCCTAAAACCGTAACGCGGGCATCGGCATCGGGATATTGTTTTTTAAACTTTTCAGCCAGCGCATAAGCATTGCCTTCTTCATCACCTTCTGCAACAATGAAAATAGAAAAGGCTTTCTTTCGTGTTTTGCTGCCGTAACGTTCGAAAAACACCGCAACTTCATCTGAGCGTTCCGGAATAAAAATGGCCTCTGCCCCGCCGGCAAGTCCGGCACTCATCGCAATATGTCCCGAATGCCTGCCCATAACCTCAATAAAGAACACCCGATTATGCGCATCGGCGGTATCTCGAACTTTGTCGATGGCATCCAAAGCGGTATTCACGGCTGTATCGAAGCCGATGGTTGTATCCGTTCCGTATAAATCATTGTCGATGGTACCCGGACAACCGATGGATGGGATTCCATGCTCGCGTTCGAAATACATGGCGCCGGTATAGGTTCCGTTTCCTCCAATGCATACCAGGCCGTCGATGCCACGGTTTTTCAGGTTTGCTGCGGCCCGGGCTCTGCCAGCCACCGTGGTAAAATCGAGGCTGCGCGCTGATTTAAGCATGGTACCACCAAACTGAATGATGTTGGAAACACTTTCCGGATGAAGCGGTTGAATATCGTCTTCAATCATGCCTTCATATCCGCGCATGATGCCAAAGGTTTCCAAGTTGTAATGAACACCTGCCCGCACAACGGCCCTGATGCAGGCATTCATTCCCGGAGCATCGCCACCGGAAGTAAAAACAGCGATTCTTTTCACCATAAAAAACTGCTTGATAATGAGTTTCGAATATAGAAACAAAAAACCCCGACC
This sequence comes from Bacteroidota bacterium, assembly GCA_039796915.1. Lineage (GTDB taxonomy): Bacteria > Bacteroidota > Bacteroidia > NS11-12g > UBA955 > REEB481. Next base: position 4,385 of record JBDKIU010000081.1, read on the forward strand.
GTTGGTCGGGGTTTTTGAAAAAATGGAATCACGTATGACTTACAAACCTTTGTAAGAGAATACGTATTTGTCGTTGTTGTTTCCGGTAGTCAGCACCACGTCGGTAACATTCACCAGGAAATAAGGGAAAGTTACGTTCTGACCTGATTTCACCAGAATCACATCACCTTTTGCAATGTTGGTAACGGTATTTGCAGCGCTGGAAGCTTTGGCATTCCAAAGGTCAATCAATTGCTGGTTGGTAGAAGTATTGGTGTAATCAGCAGCTGATACTTTGATGAATTTAGAACCGTTTCCGCTGGTCCAGCTCTGAGAGAACGTATAAGTGTTAGACGTGCTGGTAGTAGTCATGTCTTTGATGTCCTTACGAGCTTCTGAAGAATCAGCGCGCATTTGGATACCTGCAACGAGGTTGTAAGCACCCAGGTTTGGTCCAATCATGTTGTTTACTTCCTGACCTGCTGATTCGCTCAGGTTTTCAACTGGCGCAATCACAGTGATGGTCACAGATTTGCTGTCGGTTTCACCATTATCCAGCGCAACGGTAAAGCTCAGGGTGATTTTGTCATTTACAGCACCGTTCACCGTAAAGTTCCAGTCGTAGTTCAAAGAAGAAGCATTCAGAACGGTGTCCTTCAGACCGGCAGCTACGCCACCATTGGTTGAAATCTTTACGGTAAACTGTTTCAATTTTTCTCCGGAAGGAGCAGTTGCAACAACTCCGAACTTCAGTTTTGTGCCGTTTTCGCTGCGCACATCAGCTGCTGTGTAGCCACTGGCAGAGTTCAGCGTGAGGGTTGGCTTTGGTTTGATGGGATCATCTTCCCCGCATGCGCTCAGAAAAGCCAGGCCGGCAGCCGCGCAGATGAGTGTGTAGTTGAAAAACTTTTTCATATCGTTTTCGTGTTGAAATGATTGGACTGCAAAGTTGCAGATTGACTGCTGAATTACAAAATAGGCCTGTGCAGTGGGAACTGACTGAACCATAAACCAATAACTGACATTCATCACCTGTACAACAGCCAAATTGACATAAATCGACACTGCCTGCAGGGAAATAATGCCATGACCCTTCAAACCAACCGCTATTCCTTTATATGCATGCTGTTTACTGTGGGAATGTGCCCGGCTTCTTTATTTTGCGCATCCGTTTGGCATATTAGTTGGAACGACCCAAAGCATAAGCATTATGTTCGACCCGAAACAGGTACAGTTTATCATCAGTGATGACCATGGAGATGCTGAAAATCCTGGTGATTTCATTCCCTTATTCAGCAAACAGGAAGAAGATGAGGTAAACCGGGAGAAACTCCCCGATGATTTACCAATTCTGCCCATTCGAAATACCGTTCTGTTCCCGGGCGTGGTATTTCCGATTACTGTGGGCAGGGATAAAAGCATCAAGCTCATAAAAGAAGCCAATAAAGGCAATAAAATAATTGGTGTTTGCGCGCAGAAGGACGCTTCGGTAGAAGATCCGGGTGCCGACGATCTGCACACCGTTGGAACCATGGCCGTAATCATGAAGGTTTTGCGTATGCCCGACGGTAATACAACCCTCATCATTCAGGGAAGACGTAAATTTCAGTTGGGTGAAATCATCCAAACCGAACCTTACCTCAGGGCCAAAATTGTTCCCCTGGATGATGTTCAGGCAAAAGAAGACAAGGAATTCAAAGCCCTGATCGATACGCTGAAGGAAACCGCGCTGCAAATCATTGAACTGAGCCCCAATATTCCCAGCGAAGCAGCAACGGCGATTAAGAACATCGACAGCAATCGCTTCCTGGTGAATTTCGCGGCCAGTAACCTGAACATTGACATCAGCGAAAAACAGGAAATCCTGAACAGCGACTCTTTGCGCAAACGCGCAGAGCTGGTGTTGGAACACCTCACCAAAGAGTTGCAGATGGTGGAATTAAAAGACCAAATCCAAAACAAGGTCCGCACCGACATCGACAAACAACAAAAAGAGTATTTCCTGCAGCAGCAAATTCGCGCCATACAGGAAGAACTTGGTCAGGAAAGCCCGGATAAAGAAATTCAGTCGCTGAGGGAAAAAGGCAATCTGAAACAATGGTCCAGAGAAGTTCACGACCATTTCAACAGAGAACTTGACCGCATCCTGCGGATCAACCCAGCATCTCCCGACTATTCGGTTGGTTTGAACTACGTGCAGCTGTTGCTGGATCTTCCATGGGGCGAATACAGCACCGATTCCTTTGATGTAAATTATGCCGCTAAAGTTTTGGATGAAGATCATTTCGGACTGGAAAAGGTTAAGAAACGGATTCTGGAATACCTGGCAGTAATCAAGCTGAAAGGCGACATGAAAAGTCCGATCATTTGCCTGTACGGCCCTCCGGGTGTTGGTAAAACCAGCCTGGGAAAAAGTATTGCCCGAGCTGTAGGCCGAAAATATGTAAGGATGAGCTTGGGGGGATTGCATGATGAATCAGAAATCAGAGGGCACCGAAAAACTTACATCGGTGCGATGCCCGGACGCATCATTCAGAACCTCAAGAAAGCAGGCACCAGCAATCCGGTATTTGTGCTGGATGAAGTTGACAAACTGGGCAGGGATTTCAGGGGCGACCCGAGTTCCGCCCTGTTGGAGGTTCTGGATCCGGAACAAAACACACATTTCTACGATAATTATATCGAAATGGACTACGACCTGAGTAAGGTAATGTTCATTGCCACTGCCAACAGCCTGGATTCCATTCAGCCGGCACTGCTCGACCGTATGGAAGTCATAGAAATTGCAGGTTACACGGTGGAAGAAAAAATCCAGATTGCCAAGAAATACCTGATTCCAAAACAACGCGAAGCGCACGGACTCAAGGCTTCGGATATGAAACTCAGCGACAAGGTAATTGAAACCATCGTTGACCAATACACGCTGGAGAGCGGCGTACGCGGCCTTGAAAAAAGAATTGCCACCATCGCCAGGAATCTGGCCAAAAAGAAGGTCAGCGCGGAAACATACAAGCCTTCCCTGAATGTGGCAGATATCCAGCAAATCCTGGGTTCCGATAAAATTGAACGGGAACAATACGAAGACAACAACCATGCTGGCGTGGTTACCGGTTTGGCCTGGAGCCAGAGTGGTGGATCTGTATTGTTTGTGGAAAGCGCCATTACGCCTGGAAAAGGAAACCTCGTTTTAACTGGCCAACTGGGCGATGTGATGAAAGAAAGTGCCACACTGGCGCGCACATTCATCAAATCTCAGGCACATCAGCTGGGAATTAATCCCGCTTTGTTTGATGCCGTTGACATACACATCCACTTCCCTGCCGGAGCCATCCCCAAAGACGGGCCTTCGGCCGGAGTAACCATCCTGACAGCCCTAGCCTCCTTATTCACCCAGAAAAAGGTGAAGGCAAAGCTGGCCATGACCGGAGAAATTACACTACGCGGGAAAGTGCTTCCTGTAGGTGGCATCAAAGAGAAAATTCTGGCGGCTAAAAGAGCTGGAATAACCGATATACTGCTGTGCGATGGCAACAGAAAAGACATCGAAGACATCAACCCGGATTATGTGCGCGATTTGCGTTTCCATTACGTGAAAACCATGGAAGAAGTATTGCATATCGCACTCACTGACATGAAAGTGTCGCATCCTGTCAATCTGGAGGCATTTATCCAGAAGCAGGGCGATTCAAAGAATTCCTAAGCGGACGGCATCCAAAATTGTTATACTTGTATCTATGATACTGAAAAAGATGCTTTCGTACCTCACCTTCAAAAAGCAGGAAAGCTCGGTGAACAGTCCTTTTTTGCGCTACATGCACGGAATCAACAGAATCAGCATTTTGATGTTCCTTGCAGGTATTGTGGTATTGATTTATAAATGGACTCGATAAGTACATGATAAACAAATCACTGAGGTTGTATTAAAAAGATGCCTGTCCGATTTGGGCATCGATTTTGAAAACTTCCAGTGAAACATCAATCAAAAAAACATTAGCTAAATAAAGAAGATATGGGAATTGGATACATCATCCTTACCGTCCTGATTGTAGTGTTAAGCCTGGCGGTATCGGCTCGATTGAAAAGTAAGTTTCGCCATTACAGCGAAGTATTTCTGGAAAACGGCATGAGTGGCTATGAAGTAGCCAAAAAAATGCTTGAAGACCACGGGATTTACGACGTCAAAGTGGTTCATGTGGAAGGTGAACTTACCGACCATTACAACCCTTTGAACAAAACTGTTAACCTCAGTGAGTCGGTTTACCACCAGCGCAATGCAGCTGCAGCGGCTGTTGCAGCGCACGAATGCGGACATGCCGTTCAGCATGCTCAGGCTTATTCCATGTTGCAGCTGCGCAGCAAACTCGTTCCACTGCAAAATGCAAGCGGTCGCATTCTGAATATGGTCATGATTTTCTCACTGTTTTTGGGCGGCGCTCTCTCTTCCATGTTCACCGCACAGGCCGTATTAGGAATTATTGTTGCCTGTTATGGTGTGATTCTGGCATTTTCACTGGTAACATTACCCGTAGAATTTGATGCCAGCCGCAGGGCACTCGCATGGATGCAAGACCGTGGAATCGTGAATAGCCGTGAATATGACGGAGCTAAAGACTCATTGAAATGGGCTGCCATGACATATCTGGTTGCGGCCTTCGGTTCTTTGCTCACGTTCCTGTATTTCCTGTTGCAGTTCCTTGGAGCTGGTGACCGCGATTAAACGCATTTTCCTTGCCCTGTGCACGTTTGCTGTTCCTTCCCTTAAGGCGCAACAAACGCTGAAGGTGGATCTTTCCATCAGGGCAACTGATGATAGAATGGGGCGCAGTATGATGATTGCGCCCTGTTTTTATTTCAGCAATCCTATAGAAGCCTATGAACCTTTCGGTGAGCCGTCCAGCCCGCTGCGCACTGCCAATATCAAGATACCTGATAACTTTGGCCGATATAAAGACACCGCCTATGGTTACCTTTATTACGGTGGTGCCACAAATACATTTTCCACAGGCTATCTATTGTTTCTGATTGGGAACAACAGACATCTGGAAGTGCCTCACCCCATTTGGGTTGACCGCAACAATAATCTCGACTTTACGGATGACGGAGCTCCGGATACGGCGATTTATTACCGCCGTTTTTTAGACATTACCATTCCCGGTACACATCCGGGGCAAGGCGCCTATATTTCTCGTTTGTCGCGGTTTCCCGTTGATTCATTCTTCAGCTACAAGAATATGATCAACACGTTTTACGGCAGCGCGAAAGGAAAGAAAAGGTTTGCAGATGCCAACCACAGCTTCCGTGAACAACGTTTGAATATTTTGGCTGCCGATGTGCACATCGCCGGAACTTCAGATTCTTTTCGTATCGGTTTGAAAGATGTGAATTGCAACGGCTATTACCATGAGCCGGGCATAGACCAAATCCTCATTGGACGCTATGGTTCACCGTTTGTTTCGGATCAGGCACAAACGATTGAAACCGATGGAAGCGTCCAACTTGACTGGGAATTAAATCGCTACGTTGCAGACCGTATTTCTTCGGATGGGCTTCATTTATACCTCACAAAACTGAAGCAAGGTTCATTTGAGCAAACATTGCACGCCGGAAAGAAATTGCCAAGGTTCAGGTACCGCACCGCTGCCTTAATTCAACGGAAAGAATCCATACGCAGGCTGCGGGGAAAACCTCTTTATATCTTCATCTGGAATTCCAATAAAGCGCAATTTCTT
>JBDKIU010000082.1:0-2801 GCA_039796915.1 Bacteroidota bacterium
ACCTTATGGCGGTGGGTCCGTCGACGTGGCTCAGGATGACCGGGGGGTGTCCGTCGACGGGGCTCAGGATGACAGGTGTGGGTCCTTCGACAGTGCTCAGGATGACAGGGTGTGTCCTTCGGCTTTGCTCAGGATGACAGTGGTGTGTCCTTCGGCTTTGCTCAGGATGACAGTCGCTGAAAGTCTTTGGGGAAGCTTGTCATGGTGTCCCTCGGCTCTGCTCGGGAACCAAGCTAGTCGAACCACGACCATCAGCTGCGGAAGTTCCTGCAATGAACCCTGTAGTCCAGGCTGCCTGGAAATTAAAACCGCCCGTAATGCCGTCGATGTCCAGCACTTCTCCGGCAAAGAATAACCCAGGATGGTTTTTACTTTCCATCCGCGCCGCGTTGATTTCTTCCAAAGCAACGCCACCGGCAGTGACGAACTCCTCTTTGAAAGGACTTTTTCCCCGCACTTCAAAACGGTGATTTAAAACGGTTTCCGTAATGCGGTTTTTGTCTTTTTTTCCAAGTTCAGCCACACAAAGAGCCTCCGGAATTCCCAATTCGGACAAAAGGTACGACCAGAAACGCGCGGGCATGCCCGGAGGCGTTTGGTTATACAGGCGCTTTTTAGGGTGTTCGCGCATCCATTGTTCCAGCAAGGCGCGGAACTCGGCTTCACTGAAGGGAATCAGGCGTGCGTACAAAGGAAAACGATAATCCAACTGCGCTAAGTGTCTGGCCAGCCAGGCAGAACAACGCAACACCGCCGGGCCGCTCAGTCCCCAATGCGTTACGAGCATCGGGCCGCTGAAGCTTTGCTTCTGCCCTTCGGCGCGCAGGCTCACTTCGGGCAGCGACAAACCGCTGAGGGCGTGCAGCGCTGCATTTCCGGTGTGAAAGGTAAAAATCGAAGGCAGCGGCGGAACGATGTGTAGCTGCAGCGCATCAAGAAAATCATATTGCGTGCGTTTGGGCAAGCCGCCGGGCGCCACGATAACGCTGCCGGCCTGAATCACCTCCCCCGCATCGGTATGCACCAGAAATCCGTGGCCGGAAGGTTCCAGCTTTTGCACACCGGTTTTGGTGCGGATGCGGACACCGTTTCTGCGGGCTGCTTCCTCGAGTGCCAGCGCGATGTGTTCCGACTGATCGCTTTGCGGAAACATGCGGCCATCGGCTTCTGTTTTCAGGGAAACGCCCTGTTCTTCAAACCAGGTGATGGTTTCCTGTACACCCCAAATCTTAAAACAGGGTTTGAGGAAGGCACCACCGCGGGGATAATGCGCAGACAATGCGGCGGGCGAACGACAATCATGCGTCACATTGCAACGGCCACCGCCGCTGATCAAAACTTTATTCAGGGTACGGGCTGATTTCTCCAGCAGCAAAACCTGCTTCCCGGAAGCCGCGGCATGTATGGCGGCAAAAAAACCCGCCGCGCCTCCGCCCATCACCAGAATATCCGTGGTCATGACCGATGGTTATGGTTTGATGGTCCTGTAATTTCTGAATTCACCCGGGCGCCATCCGGTCAGGCGTTCCAACAGATACAACATGCGTTGTTTGAAGCCAAAACGCTTCCGCGTGGGATCGGCATTGAAACTCCAGTTGATGCGGGCAATGCGATCCTTCATGACTTCAGGATGCTGTCCATCGAACAGCTTTAAGGAATCAATCTTCGAGTAATCAAAACTGCCAGCGTCGGCAATTTCCTGAACAAAATCATCGGCATGCCAAAAGCGGCTGCTCTGCACCAGTTTCTGTGTCTGAGCTTCGGGATGTTTCACCCAGCCATAGTGATATACCGTGCCGCCGCTGTGCACCACACGAAGCTTTTCTTTTCCGTTTTTGCGGAAGCCCTGAGCGTCCATGTATGAACGAATCGCAGGATTGCGGCGGATGATGCGCACCTCGTGCCTGTACCAACGACGAGAATCGGCAAGGAAGTCGTAGCTGCCGTAAAAGTGTTTGTAATCAAACAGCAAACCTTCAACCCGTGCGTCCTGCACGTACTTATGCATGGCCGTTTTAATGGCCGGATAATCGGCTTCGTGCAGACATTCGTCTGCCTGGATGTACGCGCACCAGTCGGCGTTGGGATTGCAGGCATCCAGTGCTTTGTTGGTTTCTACTGCCAGCACTGCGCCACCCTTCCGAAGGCGATCATCCCAAACGGTTTCGATGATCCGAATTTTGGGAGAAGGGAAACTGCGCACATACTCCAGGGTTTGGTCTTCACTTTGACCAACAGCAATGACCAGTTCGTCCACCAGAGGCAAAATGGAATCTACCGCCTCACGCAGCGGATAATCACCCTGTACAACGTTGCGTGCAATGGTAAAGCCGGATACAAACACAGGGCGAAGATAAGTCGGTATTAAATCTGCGCCGAATCATTCAGTGGTACACTTATACCTTTGCGCAGCATTCTTTATTCATCTTCTTCGCGATGCGTTATTACATTCACGACGGCAAGCAACAAAAAGGCCCTTTTGAAGCACATCAGTTATTGGCTGAAGGCTTAAACGCCGAAACTTTTGTTTGGCGTGAAGGCCTGGATCAATGGGTGAAGGCGGGCTTACTTACAGAATTGGAATCAGTGTTAACGCCTTTGCCACCTCCATTTCCGGGAGAAGCATCAGCGCCGGAATCAACGGCAGATGTGCCAATGCCGGAACCTCTTCCTGTAGCTGATTCGCCAGCGGAAATCACCGAAAAACCTCAGGAAACACAGGCGCAGCCCGTTCAACAGGAAAGCAACAATACACCATGGCGCATCATTTTGGTGGTGGCCATTCTGATCCTGTTCATGCT
>JBDKIU010000083.1:0-6596 GCA_039796915.1 Bacteroidota bacterium
AACATCGCCTAATACAAAATCAGGCGTTTTGCCGGTAATTCTGGCAATTCCTTCAAGCACATGCTCCGAAGAATTGCAGAGGTTGTCAAAAATCACAGGTCGGAATCCGGCTTCCATCAGACTCACCACGGTGTGGGAACCGATAAACCCCATTCCTCCTGTTACCAGAACCTGCTTCATTCAGGAGATTCTGCTAACCAGGCCTTGTTCCAAACGATATTGCTGTCCGCTTTCCGGGCAGGTTGCCAGCCCTTCGGCATTGAACATCAGCTTTTGTCCGTATTCACTCATCCAGCCGGTTTGCCTGGCTGGATTTCCCACCACCAGCGCATAATCGGGAACATTTTTCGTAACCACGGCCCCGGCACCGATGAAGGCATATTTCCCGATGTCGTGCCCACAAACGATGGTGGCGTTGGCCCCGATGCTGGCGCCGGTGCCTACATGCGTTTTGGCGTATTGATCGCGGCGGTTTACGGCGCTGCGCGGATTGATTACGTTGGTAAACACACAACTGGGACCAAGAAACACGTCGTCGCCGCAGGTAACGCCGGTATAGATGCTCACGTTGTTCTGCACCTTCACATTGTCGCCAAGCACCACGTCAGGGCTGACCACCACATTCTGCCCAAAGTTGCACTTCCGGCCAATCACACAACCGCTCATGATGTGTGTGAAGTGCCAGATTTTTGTTCCTTCACCAATCTGACAACCTGCGTCAACTACAGCTGTGGGATGGGCAAAATATGTGGGTTCCTGTTGCTGATCCATGCCCTGCGAAAATACCGCCGGAACATGAAACACGGAACATGCTGCAAAAAGCGCATAAAACCCGTTGTCTGGCCTGCATTGACGCTGTGCATAAGCAAACGATATGATGAGCATTAATAAACCATTCCGATAACTTTGCAGCGTTCAACCGCGCAATGGGCATCAGGAAACACCGCCTTCCCGGCAATCAGGGATTCATCACACAAGACGCGGTTAGTGGCTTTTTGGTTTTTCTGCTCGCGCTGCCGCTCAGTTTAGGCATTGCACGGGCCAGTGATTTCCCTCCGGTCATGGGTTTGATTACCGCCATGATAGGTGGCTTGTTTGTTTCACTGATTGCAGGTTCACCCTTAACCATCAAAGGTCCGGCCGCTGGATTGATTGTGATTGTGGCCGGTGCGGTTGCCGAATTGGGTCAGGGTGATGCGCAGCTGGGCTGGAAGTACGCGTTGGGCGCAGTGGTTGTAGCCGGCTTTATTCAGATTTTATTCGGCCTCATCAGGCTGGGTTCGCTGGTGGACTTTTTCCCGTTGAGCGCTGTGCACGGCATGCTCGCAGCAATTGGCATCAGCATCATCAGCAAGCAAAGCCACATCCTGCTCGGCATGAATCCGGTGAATGAGGCAGGGAAATCGCTCACCTCACCTTTTGAACTGATGGCGGCACTTCCGCAATCTTTGGCCAGCCTCTTTGGCCCCCTGGGCACCACCAACAAGGCAGCGCTGCTTGGGCTGGTAAGTTTACTCATTGTGCTGATCTGGCCTAAGCTGAAGTTTCCCTATGTGCGGAAAATCCCGGCACCTGTCATGGTGCTGCTCATTGCCATTCCCCTGGCTAAGCTGGTACAGCTGGAACGCGAACAGCTGGTTCACTTCGACCAGTCGCTTTCCGATATACTGGCGGTAAACGTCGATTTTGGCGGGATGAGCCAAACCGGAGTCTTCCTCAAATTTGTGCTCATGTTCGCCCTGGTGGGAAGTCTGGAGTCGCTGCTCACGGTCAAAGCCATTGACCAAATCGACCCCATGCACGGCAAAAGCAAAACAAACCTGGACCTGATTGCCGTTGGTGCAGGCAACATGCTGGCAGGAATTTTTGGCGGATTGCCCATGATCAGCGAAGTGGCGCGCAGCAGTGCCAACGTGCACAACGGCGCAAAAACACGCTGGGCAAACTTCTTCCACGGATTGTTCATCATGTGCTTTTTGCTGCTGGACCTGCAGTTCAACGATTTGATTCCCATTCCGGCGCTGGCTGCCATGCTCATCGGTGTGGGCATCAAGCTGGCAAGCCCGCGTGAATTTGGACGCATGGCCAATATTGGACGTGAGCAGCTGACGGTATTTTGCGTCACCATCTTGGTAACCCTGGCCACCGACTTGCTGATTGGCATTGGTGCAGGCATTGTTACAAAACTCATCACACAGTTATTCCTCGGCGCGCCGTTGAGGTCGATGTTCAAGGCCCATACCATCCGCAAGGGCAATACGCTGAAGGTGGCCGGTGCCGCAGTATTCAGCAACTGGCTGGGCATCAGGCGCCACCTGGATCAGATTCCTTCGCATACACCTGCCTGCATTGACTTATCTGCCTGCAACCTGGTAGATTTCACCGTCATCAACAACCTTCACCATCTTCAGGCCGCTTTTGCGCATGCCGGAGGTTCCCTAAGTATTGTGGGGCTGGAAGAGTTCCGCGCCGCCACGCGGGGAAACCATGCCCATGCCACCCGTAACAAACCCAAAAAGAAGCGTAAAAACCTGAATGATGCCGTTATTCAGATGTATCAGGAATAAGCCGTTCCGGATGTGCTGCGCAGCTTTGTTCTGCTGCTTTTTAGGTTCCAACGCTTGGCGTCTGCAGGCCCAAAGCCGCATCAGCGATCACAACGACATCTTGTGGTTGCCCCTCAACCTGAGCATCCGGCTGAACGATCAATGGAGCTGGAACGGCGAATACCAGTGGCGCAGAGACAATACGGGCAGCAGCAGACAACAGGATTTATGGCGCACGGGGATTTCTGTGAAGCTGAGCGCCACGCAACAGTTCCAGCTGGGTTATGCCTGGGTGCGCACGCATCCCTACGGCGATATTCCCATTGCTTCCCGTGGCAGCTTCAGCGAACACCGCATCCACCAGCAATGGATGAGTTTCTGGCCAAGCCAGCCCGGGCAACCCACATGGCAGCAAAGAATCAGGCTGGAGCAGCGCTGGCTGAACGCAAGCGGATTTTCAGGTCCCTGGACCTTCATGAACAGAATCAGGGTGATGCAGCGCCTGAACATTCCGCTGCAAGCAAACCGCTGGTACGCGTATGTTTGGGATGAAGTGTTTCTGGGTTTCGGCAAGAACGTAGGCCAGAATGTATTCGACCAGAACCGGCAGGCCGCAGGTCTTGGCTGGGATGGATGGAAACAGGTAAAAATGGAGCTGGGCATTTTTCAGCAAATCCTGCAACAAGGCCGTCCGGTGGGCGGAAAAAATGTATTTCAGTACAATACCGGACCCATGCTGATGATGCACTGGAAGTTGTAGCCCAGCAAAAAGTATGGCTCAGGACTGTCCTTCCATCCAGGCTTCCAGCAAGCGGTCGTAATCGCCCTGCACCAGTTCGATGCTCCGGCACAAGGCTTCGTGTTCCTTTCCGAGTTTGCCCACCAGGGCAAGGTCTGCGGCCACTTCCGGATTGGCCAGCCGCGCTTCCAGATCGGCGCGCTGCGCCTTCTGTGCATCCAGTTTTGCCTGAACGGCTTCAAGCTCTTTCTCCAGCTGCTTTACGCGCGATGGATTTTCTGTTGCTTTCACCGGAGCGGGCGCCGGCTTTTCCTGCTTATTTGGCTTGGGTTCCTGAGCGGCCATCTGTTCCTGACGGCGCGCAAACCATTCGTTAAACTCCGGATAGGTACCTGGATATTCCTTGATGAGGCCATCTTCCACATACCAGATTTTATTGGCCACTTCTGAAACGAAATAGCGGTCGTGGCTGATGAGTACGAAGCTGCCTTTGTAGTTTTTCAGTGCTTCTGCCAACAAACCGGAACTTTGGATGTCCAGGTGGTTGGTAGGTTCGTCAAGCAGCAGCAGGTTGCTTTCCTGCACCAGGGTTTTGGCCAGGGCCACACGGGCTTTTTCACCACCGCTGAGCAGCTTGATTTTCTTGAACACCGAATCTCCGGTGAAGAGGAAACAGCCAAGCACCGTGCGCACTTCACGTTCTGTGAGCAGCGGCGCAGCATGTCCCAGCTCATCCAGCAGGTTGCGGCTCAGATTCAAACTTTCCAGCTGATGCTGGGCATAAAATGCGGTATCCACCTGATAGCCGGTTTCCACGGTTCCACCATGGCTTTCGGTGCCATTGATGATGCGCAACAAGGTTGATTTACCAATGCCGTTGGCACCAATGAAGGCAATCTTATCACCGCGCAGCACCTGCACCTCGCCGCCTTTCAGCACCTGATGATCGCCGTAGGCCTTGGTGATGTCCTTCAGGTGAATCAGCATCTTGCCGGGCGTGCGCTTGGTTTTGAAATCCAGCTTCAGCACCACACCGTCTTCAATCACTTCTTCCACGCGCTCCAGCTTCTCCAGCTGCTTCACCCTGGATTGCACGGCAGTGGCTTTGGAAGCCTTGTAGCGGAAACGCTCAATAAAGCGCTGCTGTTGTTTGATGTACTGCTGCTGGTTTTCGAAGCGGCGTTGCTGCATGGCATCGCGTTCCTGCTTCTGCTCCAGGTATTCGAAATAGTTGCCGGTATAATGGTACAGTTGCTGATGCGCAATTTCCACCACACGGGTAACCACACGATCCATAAAAAAACGGTCGTGCGATACAATCACGAAGGTGCCGCGGTATTCGCTGAGGTATTCTTCCAGCCACTCAATGCTGGGCATGTCCAGGTGGTTGGTGGGTTCGTCGAGCAGCAGCAGATCGGGCTGTTGCAGCAGCAACTTGGCCAGCATGACGCGCATCCGCCAGCCACCGCTGAACGAGCGCAACGGCTGATTGAGCTGCCAGGTTTCAAAACCCAGACCTTCCAGGATTTTCTCGGCTTCATTGTCCAGCTCATAACCGCCCAGGGTGCCGAACTCTTCTTGCTTCTCGGCCAGCAGGTTCAGCGTTTTGTCGCTGTGGTCGGTTTCAATCTGCACCAACAGCTCGTTGATTTCCTTCTCCAATTGAACCAGTCGCCCAAGGCCTTGCCGGGCCACCTGAAGGATGGGTTCCGAGGATTCATACGAAAGCATGTCCTGGTTCAGGAAGCCGATGGTCAGGCCACCGGTTTTGTTCATGATGCCTTCACGCAGGTCGTATTCACCGGAGATCAACCGCAGCAGCGTTGATTTTCCCGTACCGTTCTTGCCGACCAGTCCTATTTTTTCACCCGGCTTGATGTGCCATGATGCGTTGCGGTAGAGGTATCTGCCGGCAAATTCGAAGCTGAAATCGGTAAGCGCTAACACGGTATTAAAAAGGGCTGCGAAGTTCGGGAAAAAATCGGCTGCTTCTGCGTGTGCCTGCCAAGTTACAGCTGCGCTGAAGTGCTTTCCCTCTTCCGTACCTGATTCATACCCAAAGCACGCCCAACATGCCGAACAGCATCAGCCATTTCAGTCGGTTGGAAGCCAAGCCTGCGTCACTTCCCCGCCACACAGAAAACGACATGTAAGCGGTGCCTGCTGCAGCCAGCATCAGATGTATGCGAAATGCCAATTCCGCAGGATAAAACAGCGCCACTGCCGCAATGAGAAACACGGCCAGCAGTAAAACCCAGCCCGTAAACCTCAGGGTACGCACCGAACCATAAACCACCGCCATGCTGCGCACGCCGGCGCGTTCATCGCCTTCGAGGTCTTCCACATCCTTCACCCATTCGCGGGCCAGATTCAGCAGAAAAGCAATCATGGTAAACTCGCTGAACGGCAAGGCGGAAGCATCTTCAATACCTTTCCGCGCCACAAACACCACCGAAGCGGTGAGCATGGCCACCAGCACATTTCCCGCCGGAGGCATTCCCTTAAAATCGCTGCTGTAGAAAAACAGCAAGAGGTTCACCACCAGGGTAAACAGGAAAAAGGTGACGTCGAGCATCCAGGCGGCACCCACGGAAAGCAGCAGCAAGCTGAGGTACCAGATCCACGCGGTTCTTACGCTGAGTACCGTTCCCACGCGGCGGCGATCGGGTTTGTTGACCGCGTCGGCGGCCTGTCCTTCGATGTCGTTCACTACATTACCGGCAGCTGCTGCCGCGGCCGTAGCCAGCATCAGAAAAAAGGCATCCTGCCAGCGCAGCAGGTTGGGATTGAAACTGCTCAGGAAATCCGCCGCGCCAAAATTCAGCCAGTCCGCACCTTTCGCCATGAACAACGCCTGTGTGAGCAGGATGATCAACAGGTTCAGGGGCCGAACAAGTTCAATCAGGGCGCGGAACTTCGCATTCAACGTGATTTCGGGAATTTCATGCGGTAGGAAACGTTCACCCGGCCTGCGCTGATGTTGCTCAGCTTGCCTTTCAACAGGTTGCGCTTCAAAGGAGAAATACGGTCGGTGAACAGCACGCCTTCGATGTGGTCGTATTCATGCTGGATGATGCGTGCGGCCATGCCGTCGAATTCGGCTTCGTGCTCACGGAATTGCTCATCCTGATAGCGGATGCGCAGCTTGCCATGCCGGCTCACATGTTCCCGCACCTGCGGAATGCTCAGGCATCCTTCCTCAAAACTCCATTTCGTGTCAAACTCTTCCAGGATGATTGGGTTGATGAAGGTTTGTTTAAAATCCACCGGATCGATGTCGTCGATTTCGCTGCCATCCACCACGAACAAAC
>JBDKIU010000084.1:0-7791 GCA_039796915.1 Bacteroidota bacterium
TCAATTCTTTGAGGATGGCCGATTCGTCACCATCAAATCTTTTGTTCAGCGAGGCATAGCGTTCGGTGCGTTTCAGTTCTTTCTCAATGTATCCTGGAATAACCTTGTAGTTTTCGATGTATCGCCAGGGCTGGTCTTTGCCCCAGCCTTTGTTGAAGTTTGCCTGATTTTCCTTCATGTGCCGCATGGCTGCTTCTTCAGCATAGCGCTGCATTTTGCTGTTGATGGTGGTATAAATACGCAACCCGCTTTTGTACAGGTCGTAGCCATGGTCTTCGCACCAGGCTTCGAGGTCTTTGGCCAGCACATCCCGGAAATAAGGTGCCATTCCTTCTTCACCGGCAGGTTGGTAATCGAGTTTGATGGCTTGGGTTTTCAGGGAATCAAATTGGCTTTCGCGGATGAAGCCTGCTTTGACCATTTGGGAAAGCACCACATTCCGCCTTTTCTGCGCCCGTTCCGGATTTCGTTTCGGATTGTAGGCTGTTGGAGCTTTGAGCATGCCCACCAAAACAGCCGCTTCCTGTTTGTTCAGATCTGCCGGGGTTTTATTAAAGAATTCACTGGCGGCAGCTTTGATGCCGAAGGAATGTCCGGAAAAAGGAACCGTGTTGAGGTACATGGCCATGATTTCCTCTTTGGTGTAGCGGCGTTCCAGCTGAACAGCAATCACCCATTCCTTGAACTTTTGCAGCACCCGGGTGATTTTCATTTTGGGCTTGTCTGAAAAAAGGTTCTTGGCCAGCTGCTGGGAAATGGTGCTGGCGCCACCTTCGCGGCCCAGGAATACCACCGCACGGAGCAGCCCTCGGAAATCTATGCCTGAATGTTTGAAATAGCGAACATCTTCGGTGGCAATCAAGGCTTCACGCACATTGGGTGAAATTTCGTTGAAGCTGATGTTGGTTCGGTTTTGTCGGTAATATTTTCCCAAAACCACCCCGTCTTCACTCAATACTTCACTGGCCAGTGCGCTGTTTGGATTTTCCAGTTCTTTAATGTCAGGAAGGGTTCCGAACAAACCGAAGTTTACCATCACGAAGAAGAGGATGGAAAAACCAACTCCCGTAAACAGAAAATTCCAGAAACGCGGGATGAGCAATCCTTGAGTCTTGGCGTTCATAAAGCTGTTTCAAATATAGGGCCGCAGATGCTGTGCCTCATTTGAATGATTGTTCGAAGAGTTTCCGGTACGCAGCTGTTTGTCCGTTTTTCAGCAGCAGCAGGTAGTTGTTCTGGCTGATCAGACAACAGAAATAATCGCCGTCGGCACCGGCATTCTGTTTCCATTCTGTTTGCGAATTGGTTTGAAGCAGGTAAGAACGCAGTGTTTCTTTGCTTTCAAACCCGGTAACATTGATAAGGTATCTGTCGCCGGCGATGCTTGGTTTGCCAACTTCCAGTTTTTTCAACGGATGGTTGCGGTTGTTGTAATCGGCCAGTGCCGCGCGCACCTTATTGGCATCGGTACCTCTTTGGAAGATGACCAGAAAGAACAATTCTTCCTTTGGATTCCAGGTAAACACATTATTGCTTTCGCCTGTGGCTGGCGTGGAGGCATCGCTGCCGTTTTTCTTTTCCCAGGCAAGCACCACTTCCGAAGCCTGCGCTGCAATGGGCGTTCCGGAATAATCAGAAGTGATGGCCCGCATCAGTACGATGGCTTTATCTGTCTGGCCGGTATAGCCGGTACATAATGCGTAGAGGTAATCAAACTGCGCCTGTAGTGAATTGCCACTGAACCGCTTGTCGGCATTGAGTTTTTCCTGCATGGCCTTCTGGTAGTTGCCCGCCTTGAAATGCTGATACATGCTGCGATACAACTGTTCCACTTCGGCACTTTCGCTGTTTGTTCTTGCAGAAGCCACAGGGCTGCTGCTGTCCTTACCGCTTTGTTGCCGAAGCACGTTCAGGTAGGTGCTGTTTGGATAATCAGCCGCCAATTTGGCCTCATACGTGGCCGCAGCCTGCGTGTTGCCCATCAGCCGGTAGCATTTCACCAGATTAAACAGCACCTGTGGTTCTAAGGAATGTTTTGGGTATCGTTCCAGCAAGTTCAGGTACATTTTATTGGCCTGATGGCAATCCTGGAGTTTTTCACGGTACACGTTGCCGGCACCGAATAACGCCTGGGCAATTTTCTCACCGGCATCTTTCTTCGCCTTTTCTGAGAATGGAATGGCTGCGTAATACTTTTTGCGATCTGCGGGCACATTTTCAGTGAAGGCCGCATTCGCAGAATCGCTGCCTGCTCCGGGATCCGGGTTATTGCTCAGGGAAGGATCCGGATTCACACGCATGTTCTTCATGCGCCAGTAGTCGCGGTTGTCGCGTTGTCCCCAAAGCCTGATGAATTCATTGTAGCCTCGCGCACGCAGCGTGGCGTTGTAAAAAGGGAATGCGCTGGCACCGGCACCGGGATCCTGCTGAAATCCGGGCGGAGGCTGTGGTGCCGGAACCACAGGTTGTTGCTGTTCCTTTTGTTTGCGTGCCTGTTCAGCGGAAATCAGCCGGTCAATGGTGCGTTCCAGCAACTGTTTGTTCGCGGATAATTGCAGCAGGCTGTCTTGTTCGCGGATGGTTGATAAATGGCGCACCAGTTCTCCCAGCATCATGCTTTTTTGTGCAATCCTGTTGTAATCAGGGCTTTCCTTGGGAATGGAAGCCACGGCGCTGTCGTAATAATACCCGGAACGTTCAAAGTCCTGTTTGTCGAAGAAGTAATCCGCCAGTGCCAGGTATGAAGTAGCCATTTGTACTTTGTTGCCCTTGTTGTTGCGCAGGGACAATTGGTAGTATTCAATGGCTTTCGGGAAGTTTTTATCTTTTACTTCTGTTTCGGCCAGGCGGAAGTAAATCTGATCCAGGTAGTCAAAGTTTTTATCGTCTTTCAGCAGCTGTTTCAGGAGACTTCTTGCCTGTCTGAGGTTGCCGGATGTTCCGGAATTCAGGGCCAGCACCTGATTGATTTTGGCGTTGAACGCCATTTCGTAAGGCGGGTTCAACTTCACCACATGCGCGTAGTGCGCGGCAGCCTGATTGAATTTTTCGCTGCGTTGCAATACCTGACCCAGAATGAAATACAGCCTGGCCTTCCTGGTTCTGTTGCTGGTAGCTTGCACCAGGCGGCCCAGCGGTTCCGCCGAGGCTGCATATTTTTCCTGACGAATGTAAAGGGCTGCCAAAGCTTCATCCAGTTCGTAGCGCAGCTCTTTCGGGAAGCTTTTGTCGTTGCGCAGCTGGCTGATCAAACTTTCCGCTTCTCCAAGTTTGCCGCTCATGTAGAGGCAGCGAAAAACCCCGATTTGGCTGGCAGCCTTCACCACCGGATCCTGAAATCGAGAAAAAACGTATTGATACAATTCCCTTGAAGCCTGAAAATCACCTCTTAGGAAATAGGATTCGGCCATGAGCATATAGGCATCATCCACCCATTTACTTTTCGGGTGGCGATCTACCAGATTGCTGGTCTTTTTCAGGATTTCATCCATGGCGCCACCGTTGTTCCGCAGGGAAGTTTCATCGCCGTAATTGTAGATTTCCAGCACCCTGTCGAACCGGTCAGTAAATCCCTCGCGGGACGTTTTCTCTGTGGCACGAAGCTTTTCCCTTGCGTTGAAATAGGTGTTATAATGCGCTATGGTATTGTGCCATTGCCGGGGAAGCCAGCTTTCGCTGGTTTTACATGATGCCAGAAACAGCAGCAGGAGAAAAATTACACCCCTTGGGGAACAATGCGACATGGATAGTGGTAAAATCCTTTAACTTCGAACGGTTTTCTTTATTGCCCCTCAGGGAAATGGATTCAAAAAAACAGAAAATACTCAAGAAATTAAAGAACAAATACCGTTTGGTGCTCATTAACGACGGTTCTTTTGCGGAAGTGTTCTCCATTCGCCTTACGCCCATGAACGTGTTGATGCTTGCTAGTTCTTCTTTACTGTTGTTCACCTTTATCATTTTTTCCCTGATTGCCTACACGCCGGTTCGACAGTTGGTTCCCGGTTATGGAAAGGTGAGCGACAATGCCGCCATTATAGAACTCACGCAAGAAGTGGAAGAACTTACCAGGCAACAAAAGGCCGGCATGGAAAAGCAGGAAGCCCTGAGAATCATCATCAACGGGGGAGAAGAAATCTGGGATTCTTCCCGCATGAGGCCACCAGCTGCAAAAAAGTAATTCACAACTAATAAACATTCTTTCCTACCTTTGAACACTTCACGCGCTTATGTTCAAGAAGAATAAAGAACACACCGAGCAGTCAACGCCGGGTTTGCTGAACATCATCGGCTCCGGAACTTCAGTGACAGGAGACCTGATTTCGGAGGGAGACATCCGGATTGACGGCAACATCAAGGGAAATATTCAGGCTAAATCCAGGCTGGTTATTGGCGAAGCCTGTGCCGTAGAAGGAAATATACAGGCAAGGCATGCAACCATTGCCGGAAAACTGAAAGGCAACATCATTGTAGCTGAAACATTGCTGCTTAAAGCATCAGCGCGTATTGACGGTGACATAACCACAGAGAAAATCATCATTGAAAGTGGAGCCCAGTTCAATGGTTTGTGTTCCATGAGCGTGGCAAAATCTGATCATGTGAAACAAGCCGCTCATGTCAAATCGGCCCAACCGTCGGCTGCAGAAGCCTGAACGTTTTCTTGAATTTGCCGGAATGGCGGTGGAAATGACCGTCATCATCCTGCTGTCGGTTTTTCTGGGGCGCTGGCTTGACCGTACTTATCCGCCTGATTTTCCACTCTACACCTTAATATGCTCATTAGGCGGAGTGATTTTTGCCCTGTACCGCTTCATTTCCAAATTGTAGCCTTAATCTTGTAGCATGAAGCGCTTGCCATTTGTTGTGAAGATTACCATTTTGGCTTTGGTATTGGCATCCGGTTTGGGTTTATACGCGGCTTTTGCGCAACAGACACCCGATCCGGCCTGGTGGCTTTCCGTGATTTTCCTTTGGGCACTTACCCTCCTTACATACCGGCTCAACATGCGGTTTGTGAAAGACCCGAAAAATCATGTACGCTTCCTGATGCTGAACAATTTGTTCCGCATGATGATGTCGATTGTATTTATCGTTCTTGTGGTGCTGAAAAAGGGAAAACCCGACTTCTCATTTGTGGCCGTTTTTTTTATTTGTTACTTCGTGTTCACCTTTTTTGAAATTGTGGCAATCCTTCCTAACTTGCGCCCCGATTTAAAAGAAACGCCCGTTTCAGAAGATGGCCGAAAAAACTAGGGTTTCCGCAACTAAGTCTCTTTCAGATTTTATCGTCAAAACAGCATTTTGCGCTTTTTTGACAGCTTTTGCTGGTTTCAACAGCCTGATGGCTTCCGCTGAAACCGGTTCAGACAGCGCACATGCCGCAGAGAAGAAATCCTTCAATGCGGGAGAAATGATCATGCACCACATTTCGGATGCACACGAAATCCATTTCTTCACCCTGAACGAAGGCACCGCGGATGAAAAGCATTACAGCATTTATCTTCCCATCATCCTGAAAACGTCTTCCGGCTGGAAGGTGTTCAACAGTTCACATTTCTACCACAATCAAAAGACGATTGACAGCAGTCATGAGCATTATATGGAACACGATGGTTTCATCTTGTTTCATGAACAGATCTATGAAGCGAACGCAAAAGGTGGATTGACCCTCGACGAACACGGTCATCCTACCAATGCAAAACCTTTGGACTTGTCTATCACCAAAAGCGTGGCAGGATTGTTCCTTGCCGGTGCTTTGGTGATCTTCATCTTTCTGTCTGTTGCTTCATCCTATAAGAAGCGCAGGGGTATGGCTCCCAAAGGAATACAGTCGCTGATGGAACCGCTTATTCTGTTTATCCGTGATGAAGTAGCTGTTCCCAGCATTGGCGCAAAGAAGGCGGATAAATTCATGCCTTTCCTGCTGAGTTCATTCTTCTTTATCTGGATGGCGAACATTCTTGGACTGATTCCATTCCTTGGAGGCTTTAACGTGATGGGTACGCTTGGCGTAACCCTGGTTCTGGCCACTGTAGTATTCATCATCACCACATTGAACGGAAATAAGAACTATTGGGTGCATATTCTTTGGCCCCACGGTGTTCCGGTTCCCATCAAGTTCATTCTGGTTCCCATTGAAATCATAGGAATTTTCATTAAGCCGGCGGTATTGATGATTCGTTTGACCGCGAACATTACTGCCGGGCACATCATCATCCTTTCCTTCGTCAGCCTGATCTTCATTTTCGGACAGCAAAGTGCCGGCGCAGGCTATGGAGTAGGAGTAGGTTCATTGTTGTTCATGGTGTTCATGAACGTTATTGAACTGTTGGTAGCCTTCCTTCAGGCTTATGTATTTACATTGCTCGCCGCCATCTATTTTGGCAGCGCAGTGGAAGAACCTCATCATCATTAAAACCAAACCATCAACTATAAAACATGGAAATGTTAACCATTCTTCTTGAAGCTGCCGGAGCCGGTTGGGCCGGTATCGGAGCAGGTATTGCAGCAGTAGGCGCAGGTATCGGTATTGGCCGTATCGGCGGTTCAGCACTCGAAAGCATCGCACGTCAGCCTGAAGCAACAGGCGACATTCGCGCCAACATGATCGTTGCCGCGGCGTTGATCGAGGGTGTAGCCCTGTTTGCAGTAATCGTTTGTCTGCTCGTTGTACTCGGTTAATGAAAATTCAGGAGCCGGTGCTTGCAACCGGCTCCTTTTCTTAACCATTGAAAAAGAAAAAACATGTTATCAGCCGGATTAGGAACCATTATATGGACATCAATAGCCTTTTTGGCTGTGGTGTTTTTGCTTGGGCGTCTTGCCTGGAAACCAATCCTGAGCCTTATTAAGGAACGGGAGGAATCTATCGATGCAGCGTTGAAAAGCGCTGAAAAAGCGCGTTTGGAGATTTCTGAACTCAAAGATCAAAACGAGATGTTGCTGGCGGAAGCCAGGCTGGAGCGCGACAAAATTTTGCGTGAAGCCCGCGACATTAAAGAAAAAATGATCAGCGATGCTAAGAAAATTGCAGACGACGAAGCGCGCAAGATGATTGAGAAAGCACAGCTGGAAATTGACCGTCAGAAAGGCGCGGCCATCAATGAGCTTAAACAGCAGGTTGCAGGGTTTTCCCTGGAAATCGCAGGCAAGCTCGTTGGTAAGCGCATGGAAGACAACGAAGAGCAGCGCGCCATCATCAACGATCACTTGAGCCAACTCGGAAAACAGGATTCATCTAGCGCTTCTTAATAGCTATGTCAAACTACAGAATCGCTTCAAGGTACGCCCACGCGTTGTATCTCAAAGCCGTTGAAGGTGGACATGATGAAGCTGTGGCCGGAGACATGAAAACATTGGTGTCTCTCAGCCATTCCAATCGTGAATTCAGGGCATTTTTGAATAGCCCGGTAATTCCCAAAGACGTGAAATCAAATGCATTGACTGCCGTATGCAAAGATTTTCACAACAATTCAAAAGAGGTGTTTCAACTTGCCCTGGCTAAAAACAGGGAAATGATGTTGCCTGAAATAGCCGCTGCTTTTCTTGCCGAATACAATCTGAAAAAAGGAATTGTTGAGGCAACAGTAACTGCAGCAGCTGATTTAGATGCAGATGCAGTACAAACTGTAACTGCATTTGTAAAGAAACAAACCGGTGCGCAGAATGTGGAACTGATCGTCAAGAAAGATCCTTCCATCATCGGGGGTGTGATTATCCGATTCAAAGACCGGATTTACGACACCAGCATTCACAACCAAATCAACAAACTTAAAAAAGAACTAAACATAG
>JBDKIU010000085.1:0-6351 GCA_039796915.1 Bacteroidota bacterium
GCCGATAGCCAGTACGTTTGCCCGTTGTAATCCTTCATCAGTCGTTCGGCTGGATTTGCTCCAAGCACGGCAGGCCTGAGCGCAGCATAGGTGCTTGGCGCATAGCTGAACTTCAAAAGGATTTTATTTTCTCCCCATCGGTACAGCTGCGCAGCAGACCATAAAGCACCGAATGCATTGGCCGTTAAATCTGCTTTGCTTGCGCCCCAGCCACTGCTGAACCCGTCGAATATTTCCAGAGGATTCTGAAAACATAAGGCACTGATGGCGCTCAAACCGGCACTTTTCTTTTGGGAATAACCACTCCATCGAAACCAACGATAGGTTTGATTGGACAGCTGAAATGCCGAAAAGGCATGTCCGCATTTGTCCATGCCCCTCCATTCACGGCTGTCGTTCAGCCAATGAAACTTTTGTGCAGGATAACCTGAATACCACAGCCCGTACAAACCACCATAAACTGCGGTCGTTCCTCCGATGACGGCGCTGTGAACAATCAGCGCTCTTTTACGATAAACCTCGCTGCTGTCAACGCTTGCTGAAAATAAAGATTGTGCATTCAGCAGGAGCAACAGCAAGGCGTACCTCATTGAAGAATCTGACTTCTGGTAGCTTCGAGGATTTTGAATGCTTCGGCGCTGTCTGGAGCTTCGGCATAAACACGGAGCACAGGTTCTGTGCCGGAAGGACGAATCATCACCCATGAACCGGTATTCAGCCTGAACTTATAACCGTCCATGTCTTCCACGCCGGTTACTTCATAGTTGCCAAAGTGTGTGAACGTGCGCTGCGCACATGCTGCTACGATGGTATTTTTCTGTGTATTGTTCAGGTGCAAATCGTAGCGTTCTACAGCAAAACTTCCGGTTTCTGCATAAACATCCTGAATCAGTTCACGGATGCTTTTTCCGGTAAGTGCCATGTATTCCATCAGCACCAATCCAATCCAGACCCCGTCGCGTTCAGGAATATGGCCTTTCACAGCAATTCCCCCGCTTTCTTCTGCACCAATAAGCACATCACCCTGAACCATATATTCACAGATATACTTGAAGCCAATTTTTGTGGTGATGCTTTCCAGGCCTTTCAAGCGACACAGTACATCCACTTTATCGCTCACGCTGAAGCTTTTCACCACAGTTCCGCTCAGTCCTTTGTATTCGGTGAGGTACTTAATGAGCAGCAAAATGATATGGTGGCTGTCCACAAACGAACCATCGGCGTCGAAGAAGCCAATGCGGTCGGCATCACCGTCGGTAGCCAGCCCACAGGAAAGCTGTTCGTTGTCACGCAACATGGCCGACAATTCGGGTAAATTCTTCAAAATAGGTTCTGGTGCGCGGCCCATGAAGCCTGGATTGTATTCGCAGTGCAGCAATGAAGCCTCCGGCATCAAATGTTGTATCACCTTTTGCCCGGCGCCATACATGGCATCGTAGGCCAGCTTTGGCCCGAAGGATGACAATAATCCCATGTTGAACGACGCCCGAACATGTTCCAGATACATGGCTTCCATGTCCAGATAGCTGATGAGTCCGTTGTCCAGATATTCTTCCAGCGGCTTCGGCTGTGCAGGAACATGATTGGGAATCAGGGCTTCCACTTTAGCCACGTCGTCGGGAATGGCAGGGCCGCCATAAGCTGCCTTAATTTTATAGCCATTATACGATGGAGGGTTGTGACTTGCCGTAATGATGATGCCCAGCTGGGCAGAACGCTTATTGGTAGCCAAACTGACCATAGGCGTAGAAACAAAACCATCAGAAAGAAAGGTTTTGATGCCATGTGCTGCGAATATCCGTGCGGTTAACGAAGCAAACATGGCCCCGCCAAAACGGCAATCATAGCCAACAACGCACACGGGCGCCTCGTGAAGTTGCTTTAGGTGCAAAGCTGTGCCTTCGGCCACACGCATCACATTTTCCGTTGTGAAGGTTTCAGCGATGATGTCACGCCAGCCGTCAGTGCCAAATTTTATTTGATACATCTCTGTAGTTTCAGTTGAAGAATTTAACATAGTTGCTCACCTGCGACCAGCTGTACTTTGCCAGGGCTTTCAGGTATTTTTCGGAATCCTGTTCAGAAATCAGGGTGTTGTTCATCCGGCTCAGAACGTATTTGAACTTCTTGTCTTTCAGCACGTCTTCCGCAGTTTTGTATTGATACAGGATGCCAAAGCCCATCAATAAATCGAGGCTGATCGGATCCAGTTTTTTATTGTTCACAAAAATGGTGATGCCCTGAATATCGTATTGAACAAAGCCATAAGGCGTTTTCGTCCAGGTTTCGTTGACTTCGATACGGGTAACCACCACCTCGCTGCGGTAGCGATAATCGTAGTAGCGTGATCCTCCAATGTTCAGCAGAATTTCGCGGTTGCTGTTCAGGTATCGCTGGATTTCCTGAAAGAATATGTTTCCGATTTCCAACGAATCATTGGGGTCGGGTTCTATGAAGTACTGAATGTTTTTGTTGTTGGGAACCTGATAAGAACCTACGATTTCTTTTTTCTTATGAAATGCCCGATCGCGGATTTGAAAAGATTTTTCCGACTCTGAAGCGAAGTTCTTGTTGCCAAACTGCACCAGATTGTAATGATACCTTCTGCTGGTAACGGCCTGCCAGAAACTCAGTTTTGCCGGACCGTTGACATTTACATCAATCATAGACTTCACCAGAAAGGGAAAGGCTTCCTGAGCATCCACAAATCCGTAGGAAATTTTACCTCCCTTGGATTCATTCACAAAGCCGAAACCCAACACCACAAAGCTGGTTCTGGATCTGGAGGTGGACCACAATTCATACAGGAACAAGTGGTGTGTTCTGGACATTTCCGTTCCTGAACCTTTTTCAATGGCAGCGAGGGATTCCTTGGTGATTTTAACCTTTTTCTTTGGAGAGTCCCAAAGCGTGATTTGCTCCTGTTCTATCAGGCTGTACAAAAAAGCCGGAAGTTTTGCTGTCAGGTTGAAGCCGAAGGTATCGTGTTGCTTGCTGATGTCCAGGTGCAGCAGCACAGGTACTTCAGTGTACGCGCGCAGCGCAGCCCCGTAACTCAGGGCAAGCATCAACAGGAATCCGCGGAAGCCAATCATACAAAAGCATTCAGCCCTGTGATTTCCATACCGAGAATCAACAGGTGGATGTCGTGCGTGCCTTCATAAGTAATCACGCTTTCCAGATTCATCATGTGGCGCATGATGGGATATTCTCCGGTAATGCCCATTCCGCCCAACATTTGACGTGCTTCACGGGCGATTTCCAAAGCCATCTGCACATTGTTCCTTTTTGCCAGGCTGATTTGCGCCGGTGTTGCTTTTCCCTGATCCATCAATTGTCCCAGGCGCCAGTTCAGCACCTGCGCTTTGGTGATTTCAGTGAGCATTTCAGCCAGTTTCTTTTGCTGCAGCTGGAAACCACCGATGGGTTTGCCGAACTGTTCTCTTTGCATGCTGTAGCGGCGTGCGGTATCATAGCAATCCAAAGCAGCACCGATGGCACCCCAGGAGATGCCGTAACGTGCGGAGTTCAGGCAGGTGAGGGGACCTTTCAGACCTTCCACACCGGGCAGGATATTTTCTTTGGGAACACGCACATCATTGAAAACCAGTTCACCGGTAGCCGATGCACGCAAACTCCATTTGTTATGTGTTTCGGGCGTGCTGAAACCTTCCATGCCACGTTCCACTATCAAACCTTTGATTTTGCCTTCTTCATTCTTGGCCCAAACCACGGCAACATCTGCAAACGGCGCGTTGGAAATCCACATTTTGGCACCATTCAGGATCACGTGGTCGCCGGCATCCTTGTAGTTGGTAACCATGCCACCGGGATTACTTCCGTGGTCGGGTTCGGTAAGTCCAAAGCAACCCATCAGGGTTCCGTTGGCCAGTCCGGGTAAGTATTTCCTGCGCTGTTCTTCACTTCCGAACTTATAAATCGGATACATTACCAATGAACCCTGAACGCTGGCAGTGCTGCGTACGCCGCTGTCGCAGCGCTCCAACTCCTGCATGATCAGTCCGTAGGTTGTGTAATCCATGCCGCCGCAGCCATATTCCGCAGGCAATTGCGGACCAAAGGCTCCGGCTTCTGCCAATCCTTTGATGATGCTGTGTGGAAACTCTGACCTCTGGGCATAGTATTCAATGATGGGCGACAAATCGCGCTTTACCCAGTCCCGAACGCTGTCCCTGACCAGTTTTTGTTCTTCGGTCAACAACTCGTCTATTCCATAAAAGTCTGCTGGCTCGTAACGATCCTTGCCGCGGTTTGCGGCGTACAGTTCCTCTAGTGTTTGTTCGTGCATCATCCGGCTGCAAAAGTATAAATTTGACGGCACTCCTATCATGCTGTCCACCACCGTATTTCTCGACAAGGTTAGATACCATTTACCGTTGGGCCTTTACGCCGGCGAAAAATTATGTGGAAACGAAATTCTCATCTCTGTTTCTGTGACCATGAGCAAGCCCGATGATGAAGAAATACAACACTGGCTGAACTATGAATTGCTGCATCAGATAATCCTTAAAAATGTTGCGCAGACGCACGAACTGCTGGAAACCCTGGCACAGCAAATTTTAGCGGATGTACGGGCTGAAGCCGCTGCCGGCAACCTGCAACAGATAGAGGTGTTGATTGAAAAACCCAACCTGCCCATCAGCGCTTTTCAGGCCAGATCTGCGGGTGTAAAACTGCGTTGGTCAGCCTGATTTTTTACAGCTGCTGAAGACTATGGCTTCTTGTATTTTTTGCTTCCGGAACCATCGTTGGAACCCTCAAAATCATTTTTCTGTGAATAGAAAGAATAGTTGTTCCTCCTTCTCGTGTTGCAGTTTTGCGCTTGGAGTATTTCCATTCATGCTTTTATTAGGACCTCCGACAGTTCAGGTTTGCGCGTGAATTTCAGGCGCGCAAGGCAAATCACCTTCAGCCCTGTGATGATGTTGCTTGCAGCGCCGCAGTTTTGAACCCTTGAAGTCACGCCTCCATGAAAATAAAATTACTTCTGCTGCGCATTCCTGTGCGCTATTTACTTTTGAAGCGCATGAAATTCAGGTTCGTATTGCTGCTCGCAGTCCTGGGCTGCCTCAACCATCTTCAGGCACAGGTAGTGGTGCAGGGCAGGCTTACCGGTGCCGATCACGGAGAAGTTTTAATTGGTGCGGGTATCATCGACCTGAAAAGCAATTTCGGGACCAGCTCCAACAATTATGGGCTGTACGCTTTGTCGTTGAGTCAGGGCCAACATAAACTGCTGTTCAGTTTTCCGGGATATGAAGAATTGGTCATCGATACCTTTCTGAACACATCTATAACCCTGAACCTGCAGCTGCGTCCAATTGCCACCATGGATCAGTTGGTCATCAAGTCAAAACCCAGAAATACCGAAAGCCAGAAGGTGCAAATGAGCATGCTCGACATGCCGGTGCAGCAAATCAAAAAAATACCCGCCCTGCTGGGAGAAGTAGATGTAGTGAAGGCCATACAGCTGCTTCCCGGGGTGAAAGGCGGGAATGAAGGCTCTTCAGGGTTGTACGTGCGCGGAGGTGGCCCCGATCAAAACCTCATCCTGCTTGATGGTGTGCCCCTGTATAACATCCAGCACATGTTCGGATTTTTTTCGGTGTTCAATGCCGACGCCATCAACAGCATTCAGCTGTACAAAGGTGGATTCCCTGCGCGATTTGGCGGACGACTGAGCTCGGTTCTGGATATTTCCATGAAAGAAGGCAATACCAGGAAGCATCAGGGAGAAGGAAGCATTTCAGTCATTGCGGCCAAGTTGTCTTTGAACGGACCCTTATCTGCCGACGGAAAAACAACCTATGCTGTTTCATACCGCCGTTCACTGTTTGATTTGCTGCTGCGTGGGGCAGGTGCCAATGGAAATACGCTCCTGTACAATTTCTACGATCTGAACGGCAAAATTTGCCACCGAATTGACGAGCGCAATCGCGTGTACGCATCATTCTATTCCGGTCGCGACAAGTTTTTTACCGGAATGGAAAACAGCTCTGGCAGTGGGAATAACATATCGCGCGAACGCACAGAAGCCGTTCTTTCCTGGGGAAATATGCTGGGTGCCTTACGCTGGAACAGGGTTATTGGAACCCGCAGTTTTGTGAACCACACCCTGAGTTATACAGCGTATCGGTACAGAAATGGCTTGAAGTATGAAGGCTCCTTTCGCACCGATACAAGTTTCCAGCGTTTGAATCTGAATGTTTCTTATGGCGCAGGAATTCGCGATTTGGCATGGAGAAGCGACTTCCAATACACCGCTTCTGGAACGTCTGTATTCCGCGGAGGCCTGGAAATCATCCAGCACAGGTTTCAGCCGGGCACCTT
>JBDKIU010000086.1:0-15738 GCA_039796915.1 Bacteroidota bacterium
TCCGGGAAGGGCAACTGCTCGGAATCGGCCTGTTGCAGTTTGATTTTTTGGGCGAGGGTTTTGCGGTCAATTTTCTGTTGGCCAAATGACAACATGCCGGCTGAAATATCAACGCCGGTGATGTGGTTCACCTGAGGCAGCGCCGCCAGTTCAATGGCCATATCAGCAGTACCTGTGGCCACGTCAAGTACGGTGCGGGCGCCGGCATCTGCTATGGCTTTTTTTACCTTTTTCCGCCAGCTGATGTCAATTCCGAACGACAACATTCGGTTCAGCAGGTCGTAACGACCGGAAATGGCATCGAACATGTGTTCTACCTGCTCCTTTTTAGAAGCTTCAGCCTGGGGATTGGGTTTAACGGTACGCAAAATGAGCTGCAAATATAAGTAGCCCTGCACCTGTAAATAATTCCTGCCGCTGTCGGAACTTTGCGGCATGTCCGGAACTACCCTGCACGCACGTTTTATTGGATCCTGGCCGGAGGTAGCCAAAATGCCGGAAGGAAAAATGCCGGAATTCGCCTTCATCGGCAGAAGCAACGTGGGTAAATCTTCGCTCATCAACATGCTTTGCGGGCGAAAAAACCTTGCCCACACTTCGGCAAACCCCGGAAAAACGCAAACCATCAACCTGTTCGACATCAACGCCAGCTGGAACATCGCCGATTTGCCGGGCTACGGCTATGCGCGTGTTTCCAAAGAAAAGCGTGGCGCCTTTGAACTCATGATCCGACGCTATTTTCTGGAACGTAAAAACCTGTACTGCGCTTTTGTGCTGGTGGACAGCCGCATCCAGCCGCAGGCCATTGATCTTGAATTCATCCGATGGCTCGGCACCAACGGAATTCCAATGGCCATCATTTACACCAAAGCCGACAAAAAGCGGACGAAAGAACTGGAAGCCAAACTTCAGGTGATTCGTGAGGCGCTGCATCAGGACTGGGAGGAGTTGCCCATGCAGTTCATTACTTCTGCAGAAGACGGCATTGGCCGAGAGGAACTGGTGGCGTTTATGCAGTCGGCCGGCGTAAAACCCTAATCGCCCTCAACCTGCATCAGCGCAGCGGCAATGGCATCGGCAAAATGACGGCCCGGAGCCTGGAGCCGAAACACGTCGGATTCTAAAACGGCCCATCCTCGCGCTACGAAACCACGCATGGCGGGAAAATTCTGCGCAGAAAATCCGGGGAACAACTGTTCTGCTTCTTCCAGGCGTAAACCTTCTGAAAGCCTGATGCGGGTCATCAACAGCTCGTTGAGCATGGTGGTTTCGTTCAAAAATTCTTCCGAGCGCTGCCAATGGCCCGCTTCCGCCTGCTGCATGTATTTTTTATTGTCGGAAACGTTCCACATCCGGCGTTGATTTCTGTAGCTGTGTGCCGAAGGTCCGAGGCCCAGATATGGTTTATTGAACCAATACGCAGAATTGTGTTTTGCACGGCTGCCCGGTTTGCACAAATTGCTAATTTCATAATGTTCCCAGCCGGCTGCAGCGGCGGCTTCCATCAACAAATCAAATTGGCGGGCCTGTCGTTCCTCGTCGGGCGGCGCATATTTCCCCTGGCGTACCAGCTTCTTGTAAGGCGTATCGGCTTCCAGTGTCAACGCGTAGGCGCTCAGATGGTCGGCGCCGCTGCTGAATACCTTGTGCAAGGCTGAAACCCAGTCTTCATCCGAAAGCAGTGGACCGCCGTAAATCAAATCTACGTTCACCGACTGGATGCCTGCGCGCAGCAATAAGTTCAGCGCTGCTTCCGACTGCGCGGCATGATGTGCCCGGTTCATCCAGGTTAATTCCGCATCCGAGAAACTTTGCAAGCCCAGGCTGACCCTGTTCACGCCGGCTTCCTGCCAAAGGGCGATGCGTTGAACATCCACATCGTCGGGATTGGCTTCCAGGGTAAACTCCAGGTTTTCAGCCAGATGAAATCGCGATTTTAGCGCACGGATGAAGTCGGCCAGTGCCTCCGCGGGAATGATGGAAGGCGTTCCTCCCCCGAAATAGATGGAATCAAACCGGACATCCGACCAATGTGGCGCTTCTGTTTCTGCTTCGCGAAGGATGGCCTGAAGCATTTCCTGCCAGGCACCGGTATGGACGCTGAAATGGAAGTTGCAATAAAAACAGGCCTTCCTGCAAAATGGGATGTGGATGTACAAGCCTGCCATTGCGTTTTCAAAATTGCAGCGACTGTTTGACATTTGTACGCATGTGGCGACTGCTTCTGTTTTTTTCCCTGCTTGCCTTGTCGTGCATGAGGCCGGGAAACAGCAGCAAGGTGTTTCAGCTTCAGTCGGACAAAAAAAGCCATTGGTTGCAGCAACAGCACCAGCAAGGTTATCTGGAAGCAGCGTGTCTAGATTCTGTGCGCATACGCGGAATCTGGCAGCATCGCTGCACCCGCGGCAGCCATTATGTTCCGGACAGCATTTCAACCCAAGGCGCGATGGAGCTGGCGTGCTGGCAAACGTATCCGGCGCAGTTCCAGCCGGGCATGTCGCTTCCGTACATCGACCTGCTTTGCAGGAAAGCCGTTCAGGACGCCAACAACTTAGGATATCCCTTTGCACAGGTTTCCCGCAGCATTAAAGAACCAGATTCGGGCCGTTATCACCTCGAAATCACCTTCCGCGCAGGCGCGCAGTTTTTCTGGGACAGCCTGATTTTTGCGGGAACGCCGGCACCTGATGCCCGTTGGACCATGCGTGCTTTGGGGCTGACTTCGGGTTCTGTTTGGAAACCTGTGGCACCGGAAACCA
Source organism: Bacteroidota bacterium (assembly GCA_039796915.1). Lineage (GTDB taxonomy): Bacteria > Bacteroidota > Bacteroidia > NS11-12g > UBA955 > REEB481. Next base: position 2,760 of record JBDKIU010000086.1, read on the forward strand.
TCAGGGCGCGCATGGACATGACCGCACCTTACCGCTGGAAAGGTTCGCCCATGTTGATGTATGCCGGAAACAAAGCGGGTATTTATCTTCCTGCGGAACAAATTGCCGCGAATCAATTGTTGTTGCTGGCCGGCGTTGGAAACCGCGAAGGGAGCAATAAAGCCATCCTCACCGGAGAAGCCCGGCTGCATCTGGAACATTTATTTTCCAGAGCCTGGATGATTCATGCAGCCTGGCGCAACTTCAACGGTTTGTCGCAGGACATGCACCTTGAGCTGCGGGCGCCCTTCCCTGCCGGACTTCCATTTACTGCCGGCATGTCGTTTCGCGCCACGCGCATGGACAGCAGTTTCGCCACGGTAAATCCGGCCATCAACGCCGCCTGGATGTGGCGCAAACTGGAACTGCGTGCCGGCATCGAACAACAGAACCACATACAGCAAACCATTGACAGCCAGTTTATCTTAAAGAACCGCGCGCTTCCCGACAATTTGGGCTGCAGGGTTCAACTGTACCAACTTGGTTTGCAGTATCGCCATCTGGATCACCCGACCAACCCCGCGAAAGGCTGGGCACTGGACCTGAATGTGGCCACAGGTACAAAAAGCATCAAAAGAAATCCGGCCATTGAACAATTGCCCCTGAACCTTTACGATTCCCTGGAGGCAGCCGGAAAGCTGAACAGCAATCCCTGGAAGATCCAGGGCAACCTTCAGGGCGTCATCAAATTGCGCGGTGCCTTCAGCGTGGTGGCGGGTGTTCAGGGACAATGGCTGGGCGATGAACTCAGTTCGGTGGCACAAGCCACAAGGCTGGGTGGATTTTCCAACCTCCGCGGTTTCAATGAACAACGTATTTTTGCCAGCAGCTGGCTGATGAGTACCCTAGAACTCCGTTACCTACTTACCGAAAGAACCCATGCCGGCCTGTTCTGGAACGGAGCACAAACCTGGCTCAATACATCCACCATCAGGAATCAACAGCGAAGGTTCCAGGGATTTGGATGCAGCATTGGGTTTGAAACAAAACCAGGCATTTTGCAGATCATCTGGGCATTGGGACAAGAATCGGGGAATCCGCTCAGTTGGCGGGAATCAAAAATTCACGCAGGATTAGTCAGCAATTTTTAACCATGCGCCGCGCCATCCTGTCCCTGCTATGCTTCATGAGCCTTGCCATCCTTCCGGCACAGGAGGCGCCCACGGTTGTAGCTTCTGCAGACAGCTTCCCCAGTTACAATCGCGTGTGGCGCGTGCATCCTTTCGCCGACAGCATGCGCACCGACAGCACCCGGAAAATCCTGCGGGCGCATTTCACACCACAGTTCAACAAAACACCACTTCCCCGCCAGGACGATCCGCTTTCGCCCTTTCGCAATCTGGTGTACAAACGACAAAGCATCTCCCGGAACTGGTTTTTTTACAGCACGCTGTTGATTTTGTTGATGCTGATTGCCAACAGGAGCTTTTTCCCCTCGCTGTTCTATGCACGATTCCGCGCGCTGTTCAGCCGTTCACAGTTCAATGACCTGTTGGAGGACATGAAAACGAATATTGGCCCAAGCAGCATTTTATCTGTGCTCATCGGTCAGGCGGCTTATGCACAGTTGATTGTGGTTTGGTGCATGTATTCAGGCTACATACAACTGGCAAACAATCCCGTGTTTTTCATTGTATTGCTGGCGCTGCTGCTGCTGTGGCGACTGATTTTATTTCTGAATCAGAGCCTGCATTGCTACCTGCTTGACCTGACGGCCATGCACAGAATCATCACCCTGTTCAAAACCAACTTCGAGCTGTTCACCGCTTTAGGGCTGCTGCCTTTAAGCCTGATTTTGTACTTCAATGTGGAGCCGCTCACGCATCCGGAAGCCGGGAATCTGATCCTGTATCTGCTGCTGTTGCTGCTTGTACTGCGTGTAATCATCAGTGTGTTCATGCAAATTCGTTATGGGTTCTTTAATTTCTTCGGCATATTGTATTTTTGCGCCCTCGAAATCCTTCCCCATCTCCTGTTATTCACATTTATCCGCCAGACGCTTACTTAAATGACCAGAGAGCTTAAAGTTAAAAGCATCCTCATCACACAACCCCCACCGGAGGCTGGCAAGAATGTTTATGAAGAAATCGCCAAGAAGTTCAAGCTGAAAATAGATTTCCGTTCATTCATCCACATCGAACCCCTGACAGCCAGAGAACTGCGGCAGCAAAGGGTGAACATTCTGGACCATACGGCCATCATCTTCAACTCCAAAAATGCTGTAGACAATTTCTTCAAGGTATGCGAATCCCTGAAGATTGAAATGCCTCCGGAGATGAAGTACTTCAGCCTGAGTGAAAACATTTCCAACTATGTACAGAAGTATATCGTACTCAGGAAAAGGAAAATGTTTTGCGGAAAAACCGGCGGCGAGGCAGGATTTCTGAACCTGTGCAAGGCTCATCCAACCGAGAAGTTCCTTTTTCCCTGCTCCGACATCAGAAAGCCAAGCATTCCGGATTTCTTCAAGGCCAATAAACTGAACCTTACCGAATTCACCATTTACAGAACCGTAAGTTCAGACCTTTCTGACCTGAAAGAAGTGTTCTACGACATTCTGGCTTTTTTCAGCCCTGCCGATATAAAATCGCTGTACGACAACTTCCCCGATTTCCTGCAAAACCAAACACGCATTGCAGGCTTTGGAGATTCTACGCAGAAGGCCATTCTGGAACATCAGCTGATTCTTGATATTCCCGCGCCTACGGCAGAAGCACCAAGCATGGTTACCGCCCTGGAACACTATATCAAGCGCGTGAACGGCTGATCTCAGCTGCTGCCTCAGAGGATTTTCCCTACAATCATCAGATGTTTATTTCCCTGGCTGGTGAAATAAACGGCATCAAGCTGACCTTCTGCCAAACCTAAGATTTTCCGAACTTCTTCAGAACCCAGGTGGTATGACCTTGTCTTCACAAGGGCTGCGTCAATGCCTAATTCCTGCAACATCCGACTGCACTGACGCAGGGAACGTTCCCTGGAAACATGCTGCACCTGAATCCACCGGCCCGGCAAAGACTCGCGATGTTGCGCCGTCCATAAAGTTCCGGAAACATTCAAAGGCGCTAAACCATGTGCTTCCTGTTTCATGTATCCGGATTTTATCAGGGCAGAAGCCGGTTCATAAAGCCATTCCTGCACCTCACCTGCCAAAGGCCGGGCAGGAACATGTGGATTCCAGGCATGTGCCCAGGTTTGTCCGTTTTCAGCGAACACCGCCATCACCGTAACCGGACCGCTGTAACCAGGAATGAGTTCCAGCAACAGCTCTTTCACCTCGCCATCCTTGCTCACCACACGAATAGATTTTACTTCAGCACAGGCATTCAAAATGGCGTGCAAGTCATCCAAAGGCGACAATTTAATCATCCAGACGCGACCCCGTGGCCCGTATTTTCTGAATAATTCCAATGGCTCCGGACTGTAATTATTAAATCCGATTAGTCGTCGGCCCTGCGCGTTCCTGCGGTCGGGATCCAGATAGATCAAGTCGGCTACATCGCGGAACTCACTCAGCACTTGCAGCGCATCTGCACATACACGCTGCACGCGTTGAACGCCCAATCGCGCGGCGTTCCAAAGAAACAGCGCATGAAGATCTTCATCAGGATCTGCCGAAATCACATCTTCAAAAACCCTGGAAAATGCCACCGCATCCACACCCAGCCCTCCGCTTAAATCCAAACACAGCCTGCCTTGTGCGAGACTTGATTTATAACGAGCCAGCATTTCAGAGCTGCACTGTTCCAGCGATTGACGGGTAAACAGGCAGCCGGCTTCGTGCCAGGAAGGTAATTTGTGTTGTGCTTTCGCCTGTAAATCAAGCTGCAGCAAAGCGAATGCTCTTGCATCTGGACTCAATGAAGACAAAGGTACATGGGCCAACAGGTGTTGGTATAATTTTTGAACTTGTTCCTCAGAGGCGAGGATATCCCTAATTTTGCCCATAAAACAAAAACATCCACATGAAAAACAAATCGCTGCTTCTGATCGCAACTGCCCTTGTGGTTCTTGTAACTACTTCTTGTTCCACCCGTAAAAAAGGCCGCGGCTGCCCAAGCGTAAGCGGATCTAAATACGTAAACAGCGCGCAAAAAGGTCGTTGAACCTCATTGGCAAATCCTTTGGATTGGTGAAGTTCGAGGGTTTGCTGCACTGCAGTTGATGCATGATTCAAAACGGGTATGTGGCTACACATATCCGTTTTTTCGTTTACAGGCTGACTTCAGGCCTTTTCCTCCTGAAATGAAATGTTGATATTCTGGATCAGGTCTGGATGCAGGGAACGCGCGACCGGGCAGGTATGGGCAACCCTGATGAGTTTAGTTTTCAGGGTTTCATCATTCATTTGTTCCGGACTCAGGCCAATGGTCAAGTCCACATCAATGCCCGCAATGCGCCGTGGATCTGAGGCCATATTTTTTTGAACGCTGGCTTCCATGTTTCCAAGGATTAAACCGTGGCTTTCAGCATAAATTCCCAAAGTGGTGATCATACAAGAAGCCAGACTGGTAGCGCATAAATCAGTTGGAGAGAATGCCGACCCTTTGCCTTTATTGTCCACCGGTGCGTCGGTAATTAATTCCTGTCCGGAAGCCAGATGAGTGCTGACCGCCTGAAGCTCACCCTTGTACACCACTTTAGCAGTTTTCATGAAGGCAAATTTCTGTAAATTTGTTCACCTTGACACGAATTCTGGCATTTATCATGGGAATCTGTGCAGTGGTTCCGGCATGGAGTCAATCTGCAAAAGACATCAGCTTGGGTATTGCTGCGAGCGGCAAGGGCGTAGGTTTTTTCTTTGGAAGCGCACGCAAGATTCGCGAAGGGCAGTCGCTGATACGCAGCCTGGAGTTGGGAAACCTTCGCCATCCCAGGGAAATTGACGTGGTAAACACTTCAATACCTAACAGTTCGCCTTACGTTTTTGGGAAAATCAATCGGGCCTACGTGCTGCGCGGGCTCGTTGGCTGGAGGAAGCAAATTGCGGCGCGCAGCGACCGAAAATCCATCGGCCTGCACGGGCATGTTTCCGGCGGCCTGAATTTGGCGTACATGGCGCCGGTATATGTTGACCTGTTGTACATCGACAACAACACGGCCTATTATCGGCCTACGCGGTATAATCCGGAGTTAAATCCACAGTTTCTGATTGGCGGTCGTTCTGCCTTTAACTACGGGCTGGGCGAAGGCACCGTGATTCCAGGATTACACCTTCGGATGGGACTGGAAGCGCGCTGGGGCAATTTCAGAAACGACTACAAACAACTGGGTTGTGGCATCATGATTGACGCATTCAGCAAGAGTTTACCCATCATGTACGGGCAGGCTTCCAAAAGCGTTTATTCTTCCTTTTACCTTAGTTTTGCACTCGGATACGCCCAGTAAACCGTGATAGAATTACCACTTCAACCCGATCAGAAGCAGCGAGGCATCGTAAAACCCTCGTGGCTGAAAATTGAACTTCCCACCGGAGCTGAATATACGCGTGTCAAAAAAATTGTCCGCGAACATAAGCTGCATACCATCTGTGAAGACGGGCGCTGTCCGAACATGGGTGAATGCTGGGGCGCAGGAACCGCCACCTTCATGATTCTGGGCAACATTTGCACACGCAGCTGTTCCTTTTGCGCCGTTGCCACCGGCAGGCCAAACGAATACGACCTTGACGAACCACAACGCGTAGCTGAAGCAATTCGGCTGATGGGCGTGAAACACGCGGTCATCACCTCGGTAAACCGTGACGAACTGAAAGATAAAGGTGCCGGAGTTTGGGCAGCTACCATCAAAGCCGTAAAAAACCTGAATCCTGGAACAACCATGGAAACGCTGATTCCCGATTTCAAGGCACAATGGGATTTACTGGAAATGGTGGTTCGCGAACAACCGGAAGTGGTGAGCCACAACATGGAAACCGTGGAGCGCCTGTACAGAATCGTTCGTCCGCAGGCGAAATATGCCCGCAGCCTGGAGCAAATCAAACGCACCAAAGAAATGGGCGTGCGCACCAAATCAGGCGTGATGCTGGGCTTGGGCGAAACCGATGACGAAATCCGCCAGATCATGCACGACCTGCGGGAGCACGGCTGCGATGTGTTAACCCTGGGCCAATATCTTCAACCAACCAAAATGCATCTGGAAGTGAAATCTTTTGTACATCCGGATCAGTTCGCATATTGGAAAGAAGAAGGACTGAAGCTTGGTTTCAGGCATGTGGAAAGCGGACCTATGGTTCGCTCTTCTTACCATGCCGAAAAGCATATCCTGTAACCTAAAATGGCGCCGCGGGCCGTTGGTTGGCTGATACCGCCCGTTCCTTAGTTTATTACATCCATAAGGTAAGATTTGACTATTGTGATGTAAATTGCGCTTTGATTGAGAAAAATCCAGATATGAAGAAAATTTCTATACTGATTTCGGCGGGAGTTATCCTGACTGCTGCGGTAATTTCCTTCGATGTGAACAGACCGTTGCGACCCGGCATGCCTCAGCTGAACATGACGCCTTCCAAAGCAGATTTTGGAGGTGGCGCGCAGAGCATCCGTGAAGCAATTGAGTACAAGTATTCGTTGAGGAACAACCAGGTTACAGGAGATCTGGATCCACAATGGATGGCCGACGCGGTTGCACAAGCCGACCGCATGCCCAGACTCCGATTGAACAAGAACCTGATTTGGGAGAACATGGGTCCTGACAATGTTGGCGGAAGAACTCGCGCGTTCCTGATCCACAAAGACAGCCAAAACATCTGGTTTGTTGGTTCCGTTAGCGGTGGTTTGTTCAGAAGCAGCAGCCGTGGATCTTCCTGGACACCCGTAAATGACCTTCAGGAAAACCTCAGCGTAAACTGCATCGGTCAAACCCTGAACGGTGACATTTTCTACGGAACCGGAGAAGGTTCATTTACCAACCTCAGCGGAACCAGGAATGGTTCACCTGCGTTTGTTGGTGGCGGGATTTTCAAAAATCAGGACGCAGGCGGCCGCGTATTCAAGCGCCTGAGCAACACTAACAACAGCAATTTCTTCCAGGTAAACTCCATGGCTTCTCACCCCACTGAAAACAAGCTGTACGTGGGCACCAGCACGGGCATTTGGGTTACCACCGACGGAGGAACTACCTTCAACAGAATTCGCACCGGCTCTTGCCGCGAACTGAAAATCGCCAGCGATGGAACCCTGTTTGCCAACCTCGGCAACAAACTGGTTCGCTCTACCGATGGCGGAACCACTTATACCGACATGGCTATCGGCACAGGCTCCAGCCGTGTAGCGATTGCCATCAGCCCCCAGGATCCGAACTATGTTTATTGCATGTCCGCAGCATCAAACGGTGCACTGGACGGCGTATTCAGAAGTACCGACAAAGGTGAAACATGGACAAAAATTGCAAGCCAGAGTGCCTATTTCAACATCTTTGGAACCAATCAGGGCTGGTACGACAACGTAATCAGTGTAAACCCACGCAATAAAGATCACATCATCATGGGTGGTGTTGAACTGGCTCAGTGGGATCCCGTAAACGGCGCACGCTTCATGGCGAGCCTGTTTGGCGCCGGCTGGAACGACGCCTATGTACACGCAGACAAGCACGTGATTGAATGGATTCCTAACAGCAATCCTCCTGAAATAATCGTTGGCACCGACGGTGGCCTGTTCCACAGCCGCGACCTCGTAAACTGGACTGAGCGCAACCACGGTTTCACCAGCTTCCAGTTGTATAACGTAGCAGCCAACTACCTGGGATGGGTAACAGGCGGCTCACAGGATAACGGAACACAATTGATCAACTTTACCGGAAACACCAATGCCAACGGCGAAACTTCCAAAGGTGCCGTATCCATCGGCGGTGGTGATGGATTTGATGTTGAATTCAGTCGTTACAACCCCAAAATCGTATTCTCCAGCATTTACTTCGGAACGGTTTACCGCTCCGCAAATGGCGGTCAAAGCCGTTCTACCTTCTGGGACACGCGTATTGGCGGACCAACGGGTTCAACCATTGCGCAAACCAACTTCTTCACCATCTTCACCCTTTGGGAACACCCAAGCATTGCCGACAGCAGCCGCTTATTCCTGGCCAAAGACAATGAAGTCTGGATGTGTGTGAATCCCACCAACTTCTCTCAGGCACCTACCTGGTTCCTGATTGCCAGTGGCTTGGGTAACGACCGCATCATTGACCTGGAACATACACCCGATGGAAACTCTTTATTCATCACCAAAGACGGAAGAATGTTCCGCGTAGATGGACTGAACAATGCTCAGTTTACCGTAGCAGCCAATCCCGGTGTTCGCGACATTCCCGCAGGTATTTCTACCAGCAATGTATTTGGCAACCTCCCCGGCGGTCGTTCCGTTACATCCATCAACATTGACCCCAACAACAGCAACCGCGCTGTGGTAACCTTAGGCAACTACGGTAACTCCAACTTCGTTTATCTTACCACAAACGCTCTTGCTGCAACTCCTTCATACACCAACATCACCGGCAATTTGCCTGCGATTCCGGTATATGATGCATTCATCGATTTCAAAAACCCTAACTACATTGTACTCGGCACTGACCTTGGTGTTTTCGCTTCTGAAACCGGTGGCACCACCTGGGAAGAACAAAACAGCGGCATGGCCAGGGTTCCAGTTTTTGAAATCAGAGGTTACGAATGGAATTCCTGGATGGGCAGCGAAATTTATCTGGGTACACATGGCCGCGGATTCTACCGCAGTCGCTCGCTCATGACCGGCAGCAGCAGCCCAGCGCAATTGATCCGCACCGCTGCATTGACTGTATTCCCCAACCCTGCACAACACATGACACAGCTTTCATTTGAAACACTGCGCGCCGGAAAGGGCACCCTGGTGGTGTACAACCTGAATGGTCAGGTGGTTTATCGCAAGGAAGTTCAGCTCAACGCAGGTGCTCAGAAACTTCCGTTGGACGTGAGCCAGTTCCAAGCTGGTCATTACCTGACGGTTCTGGAATGTTCCGGAGAGCAGAAAACCGGAAAACTGCTGGTGACCAAATAATTCAAAAAGCATTCAAGAAAAAAAGCCACCCAAGGGTGGCTTTTTTTTTCGCCGGAACTGTTTTTTCCTACCTTTGCACCGGGTCGGTACGACCAGCTCCCTTTGAACTCCCCCAGATCCGGAAGGAAGCAAGGGTAGAAGGTTGTAGCGGTGCGATACCGGCCCTTTTTTTATCTCCATAATTAATTTCATTGCATCTGAGGCTAAGTGGATAGATTCCCCTTACTGCCATCCCTATTTTTGCATCATGGCCAAGATGGACATTGAAGCAAACCGCAATGAGGACCTCATGAAACAAATGATTGATGAGGTGCGCAGGAAACTTGCTAAAATCAGTGAAGGTGGTGGTGCTAAGGCCGCCGGCAAGCAAAAAGAAAAAGGAAAGATGCTTGCGCGCGAGCGCATCGATTTCCTCAGAGATCCAGGAAGTTCATGGTTGGAAATAGGCGCCTTTGCCGGCTATCAGATGTATCATGAACAAGGCGGCTGTCCTGCCGGTGGCGTGGTTGCAGGCATTGGCTATGTAAGCGGAAGAGCCTGTGTTATTGTGGCCAATGATGCCACTGTAAAGGCCGGAGCCTGGTTTCCCATTACAGCAAAAAAGAACCTGCGTGCACAGGAAATTGCCATGGAAAACCGATTGCCCATCATTTATCTGGTGGATAGTGCCGGTGTTTATCTACCCATGCAGGATGAAATTTTCCCTGATAAAGAGCATTTCGGCAGGATGTTTCGAAACAATGCTGTCATGAGCAGTATGGGCATTACACAAATTGCCGCAGTCATGGGCAGTTGTGTTGCAGGCGGAGCCTATCTGCCCATCATGAGCGACGAGGCGCTGATTGTTGAAGGAACCGGGTCTATTTTTCTTGCAGGCAGCTACCTGGTGAAAGCGGCCATCGGTGAAGACGTAGATAACGAAACACTGGGAGGTGCCACCGCGCAATCCGAAATCAGTGGTGTGATTGATGATAAATTCCCAGATGACGCATCCTGCCTGAACAGAATTCGGTACATCATGGATAAACTCGGCCACTTTGAACAGGCCGGGTTTGACCGAATCACCCCTGTCCTTCCTTCAGAACCTGCTGAACGCATGTATCAGATCTTACCGGCAGACCGCAGCAAACCTTACGACACGCTTGAAATCATCAAATGCCTGGTGGACAACAGCGAATTTGAACAGTACAAAGAAGGTTATGGCAAAACGATTCTGTGCGGATATGCCCGAATAGACGGCTGGGCTGTTGGCATCGTGGCAAACAACCGTCAGGTAGTGCGCAGTAAAAAAGGGGAAATGCAGCTGGGTGGCGTCATTTACTCAGACTCTGCCGACAAGGCCGCAAGGTTTATTATGAATTGCAACCAAAAGAAAATACCACTGGTATTCCTTCAGGATGTAACAGGATTTATGGTTGGCAGCAGAAGTGAACATGGTGGCATCATTAAAGACGGAGCTAAAATGGTTAACGCCGTGGCCAACAGCACGGTACCCAAGTTCACCATCATCACTGGCAATTCCTATGGCGCCGGGAATTATGCCATGTGCGGTAAAGCCTACGATCCGCGGTTGATTTTTGCCTGGCCTACGGCCAGAATAGCGGTTATGGGTGGCGAACAAGCTGCAAAAACACTGCTGCAAATTGAGAAAGCGCGCCTGAGCAGCCAGGGTGCAGCTTCTGACCCTGCGGCTGAACAGGCCCTTTTGGATGACATCACCAAAAGATACCAGGAACAAATGAGTCCATACTATGCTGCAGCAAGACTGTGGGTTGATGGAATCATTGATCCGGTTGAAACCAGGAATGTCATCAGTATGGGAATTACCGCTGCCAACCACGCTCCGGTAAAACCATTCAATCCCGGAGTCATCCAAACCTGATTTCGGTTACAGACCGATAATTTTCATTTCTGTGCGTCTGTTCAGGGCTTTCCCTTCTGGCGTATCATTGCCTGCCACGGGCTTGGTATCACCATAGCCGCGGGTTTCCACCCGACCGGCACTGATTCCTTTAGACAGTAAATACGCTTTCACAGATTCAGCCCTTCCCTGCGACAGGCGAAGGTTGTAATCAGATTTACCCGTGTTATCGGTATGTCCGCTGATTTCAATGCGCATGGTGACCTGTTCGTTGAGCATTTCCGCAACCTTATCCAATTCGGTACGTGATTCTGGATTCAGTTCCGTTTTGTCGGAATCGAAGAATGTATTCCGAAGCACCATCACCTCTCCGGCCTTGTAACGTTTCATTCGGGCGGTGATTTCGTAAGGTTTATCAATGCTGCCTGAATCAGGCTGGAAATTCTGTGAATAATACACATAGCCTTTGCTACGAACGGAAAGGGCATAATTCCCGCCCAATTTCAAGGGTATGATGAAGTCGGAACACAGCGCAGCGTAAACCACTTTAGCCGTGTTCAGATCGGTGATTTCCACGGAACCTTGAATGGAACTGCCATTGGCATCATCCAGCACTTTTCCCTTCACATAATTGGTTTGCACCGGCTTTAACTTTCCGGGAATCTGAAACGAGTAAATATCAAGTCCGCCGAATCCATTGGATCGATCTGAAGCGAAATATCCAAGATTTCCGAGACGGTCAACGTATAGGCCCATCTCATCTTCCTGTGTATTTACCGGTGCACCAAGGTTTACCGGAGTTGTCCAATTTCCCTCATCATTGAGTTTACTCATGAACAAATCATGGTTTCCGAGGCCGGGATGTCCGGTTGATGCAAAGTACAGGGTCACGCCATCGTAATGCAGAAACGGAGCTTCCTCATCTTTTGAAGTATTTATTTTCGACCCCAGATTTACTGCAGGAGTCCATTCTGTACCGGTCCAACTGCTCATCCACAAATCTTTTCCTCCGTAACCGCCCGGGCGTGCACTGGAAAACACCAGGGTTCTTCCATCTGCGGAAACAGCGGGTCCTGATTCCCAAAATGGCGTATTGATTCCGGGGCCGAGGTTTTCCCTGGGCGACCAGGAACCTCCATGCAGTTCACTAACCACAAGATCGCAACTGCCTATAGTTCCCGGTCCGCAATAAGTATGGAACACCCTTGAACCATCTGCAGGAATAGAAACCGTTCCCTCATTGTCTTCGGTATTGATGGAGCCCGACATCGGACGGGCTTTTTTCCAGCCGGTATCAAGTAAACGTTCGGCCATGTAAAAGTCTTCCTGCATATTCACCCTGCGCGTAAACACAAACATGCGACCGTCGATGGTCATTCCCGGCCAATACTCATTTAAAGATGAGTTGATGGAAGCCCCCAGATTTTGAATACCGCTTACCTGTTGGTCTTTCATGATGGCAGCCGCGGCCTCGGCGTTGGCCAGTAAGCCTTCTGCCTTCGCACGCAGGCGGCGGAAATCGCCTTCAAAAGACAGGAATTTCTTCAGGTGACGCGTGGCTTCTTCGTACAATGCCGTTCTGTACTCCAAACTTCCCAAGTAATAGTACACCTGCCTGTAATTGCTGTCCAATTTCACAACTTCAAGGTATGCCTGAACAGCTTCTGCATTGCGTTGCAATTCCTCGAGCGCAGCCGCTTTCAGCTCGTATGCATCGAAATAGAATAAATCGCTGCGGATGGCTTTGGTACACAATTCTATTGTTTTGTCATACAACCCTCGGGTGTACTGCACATAGCCTTCATCAAACAGCGCTTTGGCTTTTTTATTTTTGGTATCGCCATCGTGCTGTGCCGACAGCGCCGAGGATGACCATCCGATGCCGGCAAAAGCAACGGACAAAAAGAGTTTTTTCAGGGTGTTGAATTTCATGATCAGTTACTTCTTCCAACGGAAACGCTGAATCATGTGATTCAGGTCTTCGCTGAGGAATTGCAAAACAGGTGCCACGCTGTCCGGGTTGGTTTTGGCGTTGAAATAAAGTGCGCCGCGA
>JBDKIU010000087.1:0-3376 GCA_039796915.1 Bacteroidota bacterium
GCCGTGCTGGGTTTTGAATATGGCTACAGCCTGAACAACCCGAACGGCCTCACCATCTGGGAAGCGCAATTCGGTGATTTTGGCAACGGAGCACAAATCATCATTGACCAGTTTATCGCCAGCGCAGAAGCGAAGTGGGGTAAGTTCAGCGGACTCACACTGTTGTTGCCTCATGGTTACGAAGGCCAGGGACCGGAACACAGCAGTGCCCGTCCGGAGCGCTTCCTTCAGCTCTGCGCCATGAACAACATGCAGGTGGTAGTGCCCAGCACGCCGGCCAGCATGTTCCATGTGCTGCGTCGCCAGTTGCACCGCGATGTGCGCGTGCCGCTGATTGTGTTCACGCCCAAGAGCCTGTTGCGCCACCCGCGCTGCGTGAGCAGCCTCGGCGACCTGAGCAATGACGGCTTCCGTCCGCTTATTGACGACGCCAGCGCCGCAGCCGACAAAGTGCGCCGAGTGGTGTTCTGCTCCGGAAAAGTGTACTACGACCTCTTGCAGTATCAGGAAGCCAACCAACACAACGATGTGGCTTTGGTGCGCCTTGAACAATTGTATCCGCTGCCTGAGGAAGCCATCGCCGAAATAGCTGCGAAATACGCCAAAGCCGAACTGGTTTGGGTGCAGGAAGAACCGAAGAACATGGGCGCCTGGATGCACCTGATGCGCTACGACTGGCCCCGTGCCCTGCGTTGCATCAGTCGCAAGAGCAGCGCTTCTCCGGCCACAGGCTACAAGAAAGTACACGACAAAGAGCAGGAAGAGATCGTCATTCAGGCCTTCTCCTAAAACAAAGAAGCCGCCCCTTTCGGGAACGGCTTGCTCTGTTGCTTTTTCTTGCTGAAGCTGTTTACGCCTTGGTCAGCTCGGCGTTGATGTACAGTTTCACATCATCAGAAACCACCAGGCCTCCGGCTTCGGTTACTGCGCTCCACTCCAAGCCAAACTCTTTGCGGTTGATGCTGCCTGTGATGTGGTAGCCGCTGCGGGTCATGCCCCAGGGATCAACGAGGGTTCCGTTGTGTTCCGCATGCAGGGTTACTTCTTTGGTCACGCCGCGCAGGCTCAGGTTTCCGGTAACATCGTACTGGTTCTCGCCTTTGCTGTGGATTGCTGTGCTTTGGAAGTTCAACTCCGGATGGTTTGCTGCGTCGAAGAAGTCGGCACTCTTCAAATGACCGTCGCGCTGTTCTGAATTGGTGTCCACGCTGTTGATGTCAGCCTTGAACCAAATGCGGGCCGTGGCGAAATCTTCACCGTTCATCTGAAATCCGCCTTCAAACTTGCGGAAATAACCGGTAACGGTGCTGATCACCATGTGACGCACTTTGAACTGAATTTCTGAGTGGGCTACGTCAATAACCCAGTTGCTTACTGCTTGTGTTTCCATAATGTGTATGTGGTTTAAATTGGTTTTTCTTTAATTACCAGTGCATGGGCACTTCAATGAATAACACCTGTGCGTCCTCGTTTGCTTTGGTTACAATAGAAGAAGCTTCGGTGATGCCAAGCGCGTCGCGGTGCATCAGTTGATTTCCTGCAATTTCGATGGCGCCGCTGACCACGAAGGCATAAACCCCATTGCCGTTGTTTTTCACTTCATAGCTGCGCTGCGCCCCCGCAGGAATCTTGGCCATGGAAAACCAGGCATCCTGCCCGATTTCCAAACTGCCGTTTGCCCCGTCGGGAGAAACCAGTATGGACCAGTCATGGTTGCTGTTGATGGCCTCGGCAAAAGATTTCTGCGCATATCTGGGCGTGGTGTTCTTGGCTCTGGGAAATATCCAGATCTGAAACAAGTGCAGCGGATCTGTATGGCTGGCGTTGCGTTCGCTGTGCTGAATTCCGGTACCGGCACTCATGGCCTGAACCTCTCCGGCGCGCAACTGTTCCTTATGACCCATGCTGTCCTGATGTTCCAGCGTTCCATCCATCATGATGGTGACGATTTCCATATTGTCGTGCGGATGCGTGGCGAAACCCATTCCCGGTGCCACATAATCATCGTTCAGTACGCGCAGGGCGCCAAAATGTATCCTCGATGGATCATACCAGCCGCCAAAACTGAACGAATGCCAGGTTTTGAGCCAACCATGGTTGGCTCCTCCCCTTAAGCCTGCAGGATGATAGATGGTTTTCATTTGTTGTAGGTACAGTTATTTGTCTAAAATTTTTTACTCCTGAATTCTTAGTTTGTCGAGCAGGTTGTTCAGCATTCCGGCCTCCTCGGCATTCAGGCCGATGTGAACCGGGTCGTCTGTAATCCATTCCTGGTCAATCTTTTTCAGCAAAGCAGAACCGCTGTCGGTGAGCACAATGTGCAGTTCGCGCTTATCGTTGGGACTTTGCTTGCGCTGCACCAGTCCTTTGGCCTCCAGCTTGTCGATGATTCTGGTGGTATTGCTACTGCGCTCCAGCATGCGTGCCGTGATGTCCTTTACGCATACTTCGTTGCTCTTCTGGCCGCGGATGATGCGCATTACGTTGAACTGCTCATGCGACAAACCATGCTTCCGCAAAAAAGGCAACATCTTATTCTTCAGCCACCATGCGCTGAAGATGATGTTCACCTGTGCCTTGTGAAACTCATTCTGGAAAACCTTGGTCTGAACCTCGTCTTCTATTTTCACGGTACAAAGGTAAGTGGTTTTTAATTGTATGTACAATTATTTTTTGTCTGGAAATGAAAATGGAAGCTGTCTGCCGGAAGTATCTTTGCCCAAAATGGCGGATTCCAACTTCATTGATTATGTAAAAATTTGCTGCCGCAGTGGCAAAGGCGGAGCGGGAAGCCGTCATTTCAACCGCACCAAAATGAACCCCAAGGGCGGGCCGGACGGTGGCAATGGCGGAAAAGGCGGCAGCATCATTCTGCGCGGCAATGCGCAATTCTGGACCCTGTTGCACCTGAAATACCGCAAACACATCATGGCCGGCGACGGCGTGAACGGAAGCCGCGCACTGATGACCGGCGCAGACGGCCGCAACGAAATCCTGGATGTTCCCCTCGGTACGGTGGCACGCAACGCCGAAACGGGTGAATTTTTATTCGAAATCACCAACGACGGAGAAGAAAAAGTGTTGGTTCCCGGCGGTCGCGGCGGCTTGGGCAATGCCCATTTTGTGAGCGCTACCAATCAGGCTCCCGACTATGCGCAACCAGGAGAGCCGGGCCGCGAAGACTGGATGATTCTGGAGCTGAAGCTCCTGGCTGACGTGGGACTGGTTGGCTTTCCAAACGCCGGGAAAAGCACCCTGCTTTCCGTGATTACCGCTGCAAAACCCGAAATCGCCGATTATCCGTTTACCACACTCAAACCCAACCTGGGCGTGGTTCAGTACCGCGACTTCAAAAGCTTCGTGGTGGCTGATATTC
>JBDKIU010000088.1:0-3870 GCA_039796915.1 Bacteroidota bacterium
GCAGGCATGCTCCTGCGATTAAGTAATTTTTAGCGGTCATGAGTTTGTGTTGTGTAAGTCTTAGACGCCAATCCAATCAATAGGTTGCCCATTTGAATGATGATATTCATCACTCCTTGCATACCTTAAATAACGTGGAGCAACCCTTGCCTTCTGCCCATAGCATGTAACACGCATTTTTCAATTGTGTGCAGGGAAGCTGGTCTAAACTGTTTCCTTCCCAAATGGATTTACCGGAGGCATCAAAAAGCACGAAGTGTTGGTAATGCTCCGGATGTTTCATGTACAGTGCTTCCTGAAAAGGATTTGGCCAAACAATATCATCTGCTATCGCTGGTCTTCTGTAAGTAGAAAGTAGCGGATCATGGCCTCTTACCAGCAGCACATCGTTGCGGCGCATTTTGGAGTTGTAGGTAGTAATGCCGTAGCGGCTATCCATATACCATGCACTGCCCGTTTGGTTTGGAAGTGTAGTGGAAGACCAGAATTTCCGGTTTCCCGTGAAGCTGAGCAACTTGCTGCTGATACAGGGCAGCACGAGGCTCTGGTCGCTCATGGATTGTAGTTCCTTGATGTTCGGCAATCGCCAGTCGTTATATCCTGCTGCTGTTGACGTGTCGGCATAACCCAGGGCCTGTTCCCAGGTGATGCTGTCGCGATAGAGTTGTTTGAGCCAGGTTAAACCTGTGAGCAAGTCTGTTGCAGTTCCATCGGCGTTATCCTGAATCCGATTGGCAATAACCTGCGGCGTAAACACAGACCTCACAGCCCTGACCTGAAAGCGTTTGCTGCCACCGGCACTGATGGTTTCAGTTTTTGGATGATTGCCCGCTCCACCGCCGGCATTGGTGACCCAGATGCGTGTGCTGTCGTTGGACTGACGGTTTGCTGTCCACCAGTATTCAGCAGCTGATTTTGGAAAAACGGTGACCTCCAGAGCCGGGTTTGTTTTCTGGTGGTTCAGGATGCTGTATGCTTCGGAGAGGCTCGGCAGCCGCCAGTCAGAATATCCGCCAAGGGTTAGCGTATCGCAGTAGATACGCGCATGCTCCACCGTCATTTCCGGTCCGTCGTAGCGCTGCCACATCAGGCCGGTTACAGTATCGCTCACCGTATTGTCGGGGTGAATGATGAATCCCGGGGGGTTGATTTTGAAGTCTGCATCTTCTCCCGGAGTGGAGGTATAACTCGTTTCCTGACCCGTATCGGGGAGGCGTTTCATGGTTCTGACCACTTGCTGCGCCGACAGCCATTGGCCGTTACAGACCAGAAGCAGGTAGAAGATGTATTTCATCCTTATGGCTGTATGATAACCCTTCTTACAGCGCGGCCGGATGTCGTTTCCATACTTAGCAGGTATAAACCGCTGCGAAATCCCTTCAGGTTCACATGCCCGACAAAACCATGCTGTTGCCATACTGTGCGACCGTTAAAATCTACAATCACAGTATTCAGGATATCCGCTTCTCTTATGCTTTTGCCGAGTGACAAATGCAGTATTTGAGTCGCTGGATTCGGAAATACTTCAAACACACTGCCCGGATTCAGGTATCTGATTCCCGATGGCATGATGCATGGAGCTTTTCCTTGGTAGTTAGAAGTGGTTT
Organism: Bacteroidota bacterium; assembly: GCA_039796915.1. Lineage (GTDB taxonomy): Bacteria > Bacteroidota > Bacteroidia > NS11-12g > UBA955 > REEB481. The sequence goes on from JBDKIU010000088.1 coordinate 1,608, forward strand.
TACCGGAAGATGTATAGAAATCGTAGGTATAGGCGCCTGAGGAAGTCCACCGATACACCACCGAATCGGTCGCGCCGTTCAGCGTGTAAATAAGGGTATATCCGTTGCTGCCATTGGGATGAAAACCGGTGATTACTGCCCCTTTCAGTGGTGTGAGCGCAGGACGAACGCCTTTAGCAGCCGGTTGTGGAATAATCTGCAGGGTTGTGTCTTCCGTTACCACACCGGCCATTTGTCCGATCATATACGGTGCAGCGGCAGTGCCGTGGTAATGATAACGACCATCAGGACCCCAGTGGCCATGATTGGCGTCCAAAGCCTTCATGGCGCTGCCATCAGGTTCCTTCGCTCCGTAAATGGCAAATCCATCCAGCGCAAAGGCAATAGGCGTAATCGGACCACTTTGGTTTTCCAGAAACATTGGGGCGTTGTGGTAGTGATAATCATCGGCCCGACCGGAATGCCCGCCCCATTGGTCAAGTTGACCGTCAAGGTAGGCATCTACACCGGTATTGGTATAAGGATTGAAGATGGGAATGCCATTGGCGGCAAGGGCAATAGCACCACGCAGGAAGTGCTTATTGTTCACCGGAACAGGCATGGTTGCCATCACCGGATTCAGCGGTATGCTCCAGGCATTGGTTCCGTTATAGCATTGTGGAAGTGGCACCTGCTGTTGCCAGGAGGTGATGCCCACCATCATGTTGTGCGCTGGAATCCCATTGCTTTCAACGTAGAAATACTTTGTATCCCAACGTGTGGCCACCGAGGGTTTAAATGGTGCATACGCTGAATCAAGGAATGCCGGATTGGTTCCGGCTGAAGTCGCTTTGCGCGTTTGGATATTTTCTGCATACAACAACAGGCCCGAAACCAGGAAGACACCAAGAAGGGCAAGTGTGGCTGCACGGCCCGCGGGGAGCAGCCTTACACTTGAAGGAGCGGTATGTTTGCCACGGTTTCGGAAACGGTTTAAAACCATACCCAGTACGAGGCCAAACAAGGAGCCGGCCAGGCAAATCCATAGCCAGAAAGCCAGTGAACCGGTATGCGCCTGTTTCGATGCGGTTTGGGAAATGGCCGGGGACTTAACCATCGCCTGCTCGTGTTGGTTGATATGCCTGATAGCCGCAGCTTTTTGTTGGACAAATTTGCGGTCGCTCTCCGAAAGTTCGGCCAGCTTCAGATTCACCGTGTGGCCGTTGGGTCGTTCCAGCACCACCTGATTTTCCCGGCTGAGTAAGAAATAACCGTGCAGATGTTTACCATTTTTCAGGTGCCAGGCCCGCAGACCTTCTTTGCTGTGGCCGGTTCTGATGTCGTGGGCGTGCAGCGTGGCAACGGAGAACAAAGCCAGGAGCAGGTAACGTATCTTTTTCATAGCGATTAGGGTTGTAGTGTAATTTTCTGTGTTCTGACTGCGCCACCTGTTTCCCGAAACTGCAGGTAATAAATACCCGGTGCAAGGTCGCTTCCTGCATCATTCCGGCCATCCCATACCATCAGGTAACTGCCTTTTCGCATGATTTGGCCGTTCCAGAGCGATCTTACCATTTGTCCCTGCCCGTTGTAAATCGACAAACTAAATGGCGCATCATTGGCTAGACTGAACCTGATTTGCGTTTCCCGACTGAAAGGGTTGGGATAAACCAGTTCATCACTGTAGGCATCGTTCCATAGCACGGGAATATTGGTGCTCAGCGAATCATAACAGTTGCGGGCACCAATGTAGTAGCTTGCCGATACATCACGGTTTTTACGGGTGGCTGTTTCGTTACGCGGAAGATATACCCGCACATATTCCACCTTCACACCGTTTGGCGTTACGTTTACGCGAAGGTGCCCGGAGTTGGGTAGAATTTGCCCCTCAAAATAGCCGTAATCATCAGCCTGACCCGCGCTGGAGTAGTTCGGGTGACTGGGCTGAGGCACTTCCTGATAGATGAGGCAGGATTGTTGCTGTTTTCCGAAGAAATGGTCATGCCCGTGGAAGAAGATGTTTACACGGTGTTCCTGCAACAGGTCGCGGATGGGTTTATACCAGCCAGGTCTTTTGATGTCGAAGCCATAAGTGCCGTCGAGGTTGTAGCCGCCCCATTCATATCGTGAGGCAAACTCCACACCGCCCCGCCCATCAGGATCTCCGCCCACCAATTGATGCGCAAATACAAACTTGAATTTTTTGTCGCTGCGTTCCAGGGTGGTTTTCAGCCAGTCGTATTGCGTTTTACCCAGCGTCCAGCGCCAGCCATTCAGGGAATCA
>JBDKIU010000089.1:0-11166 GCA_039796915.1 Bacteroidota bacterium
GTTGGTAGGAACAGAAAACGCTACCGTTGCAGTCAACGACATAAACAATACCTGGAAAGATTCGGCGGTGAGCGGAAACGTTTCCACCAACGACTTCGATCCAGAACAGCATACCCAAACTTTTGGTTCTTTCCTGAATCAGAATGGCAGCGGTGCCACCATCAGTTCCGGTGCTACCCTGAGCGGTACCAGCATGACGGGCGGTTCAGTGGCCAACGCAGGCACGCTCACCTTCACCGGAAGCAGCTATACCTTCACGCCTGCAGCCGGCTTCACCGGAACCGTGCGCGTTCCGTACAATGTATGCGACAATGGTTCTATTTCTGCCTGCGATACCGCCTGGCTGACCATTTCTGTGGATTCGATTCCGACCGCAGGATACAACAACGTGATTGCTACCAATGATTACGCCGTTACGTATGGCGATACCATCAGTGCCAGTGTGCTTTCCAATGATGCCGATCCGGAAGGAAACTCCATGACCGTGAGCGCGTACCTGTATGACTCCGATGGCGATGGCACTCCGGATGCTTCCGGAAGTGTTGGAAGCTTTGTGAATGTAGGTGGCGTGGCCAATGATGGCAGCAGCTGGACCAATGCCGGTCAGTTGCGCCTGAACGCCGACGGAACTTATACCTTCATTCCAACGCCCGGCTTCTATGGAACCATTACCGTAGATTATACCAATTCTGATAACGGAACTCCGGTAGCCACAGACCATGCATTGCTCACCATTACAGTGCTTCAGACCACCGGTCCGAACAATGCTGCACCGTTTGCCGGAGATGATTTTGCCATCACCAAAGTTGAAATGCCTGTAAGCGGCAATTGGGCTTCGAACGATATAGAACCAGACGCCGACAGCATCCGACTGAACGGTGTGGTGGTTAACCTGAAACTTACAGCGCTGCCCGGAACTGCAACCCCGATTGATACGGTTACTACAGCCGAGGGCGGATCTGTGATCTTCTTCAGCAACGGTACTTATACGTATACGCCTCCGGCTGCTTATACCGGCCCGGATCAGGTAACTTATACCATTTGCGACGTAACCGCAGTTGGTCCACAGCCCTTGTGTGCCGATGCCACCATCTATTTCCTGGTAAGTTCGGAGAACAGCACCCTGGCGGTGAACGACTTCAACAATACCTGGATGGGCGAAGCGGTGACCGGTTCTGTAACGCTGAACGATGTGGATGCAGAAGCCAACGCGCAAACCTTCGGTTCGTTCCTGAATCAGAATGGAAGCGGCAGCACCATCAGCACCGGAGCAACGCTCAGCGGAACCGATGCGAATGGCAATCCAGTGGCCAACGCCGGAACGCTTACCTTCTCAGGCGGAAGCTATACCTTCACACCGACAGCAGGATTTACCGGTACGGTGCAGGTTCCTTACAACATCTGCGACAACGGCTCACCTTCAGCCTGTGATACCGCCCTGCTGACCATCAGCGTTGATTCGCTTCCTTCCGGTTTGCGCAACAACCTGATTGCCAACAACGATTACATGCTGAGCGATGGTTCTGCGGTGAGCAGCACAGTTGCTTCCAACGATGAAGATCCGGAAGCCAACAGCTTTAGCGTTATTTCTTACCAGCGTGATACCGATGGCGACGGAATTGTGGACGCTGCGGGCACGGTGGGAACACCAACCGTAGTTGGCGGAATAGACAACAACGGTGTAGCCTGGGCAAATGCCGGCACGCTGACGCTGAATGCCGATGGCTCTTACACCTTTACTCCTGCTTCAGGGTTTGAAGGAACTGTTTCCATAGATTATACCATCCAGGACGGCGCAGCCAATCCTGCGGATGATCAGGCTTCATTGTTCATCACGGTGCTGGGAAGCAATGGCGCGCAGAATGATCCGCCATTTGCCGGAGACGACTTTGCCGTGGCCAGAACCAATACGCCCGTAACAGGCAATTGGGCTGCCAACGACATTGAGCTGAACAGCGACTCTGTGAATCTGAACGGTACCGGAAACCATGTGTTGTTGAGCGGCTTGTTCGCCACACCAACCCCGATAGATACTGTTACCACCACACAGGGAGGAACTGTAATCTTCTTCAACGACGGAACATACCTATACAATCCTCCGCTGAACTATACCGGTCCGGATCAGGCTACGTATGAAATTTGCGACAAAACCGTAGTAGCTCCGCAACCTTTGTGTGCTTCAGCAAGCATCAACCTGCTTGTAGCACCCGATACTGTGCTGATTTCCGGAACCGTGTTCAACGACAAGAATGGCGGCACGGTAGATGGAACCGGAATTGGTTCGCTCAGCGGACAGCAGCTGATTGCCTACCTGATGGAAAACGGCCTGGTGCTGGATTCTGCAAGGGTAAACAGCGATGGTACTTATACCTTCAATCAGGGTCTGATGGAAACCACCTATACAGTGCGTATTTCCACGGTGGCGAAAGCAACCGGAACCTCAGCACCTGCTGCTACTTTGCCAAGCAACTGGAACTTTACCGGTGAAACTTACGGAAGCAACAATGCCGCCGGATCCGGCGCCGATGCAACCGTGAACGGTTCTGTAACGGTGACCACACAGTTCAGCAGCATAACCGGTGTGAATTACGGTGTGAACTATGCGCCTATAGCACACAGCAAAACCTATCTGGTGAACGTGGATTCTCTGCTGGTAACCGGTGCCATCCAGGGCATGTTTAACCGCAGGATTTCCTTGAACAGCGCGAGCGGAACTTCCGACACCACCTTCAATACCGGAAGCAGCACGAATCTGCCCGGACCATTGTCTGGCTTCGACGCTGAAGAAGGACGACTTGGTGGATCAACCGGTATCGACACCCTGACCATGGTGCTTGAAACCTTGCCCGATACCACCATTGCACTGCTGGAATACAGGTATAACGGTGTGGTTTACAACCTGTGGCCGAACCCAACCGGAACAATGGTTGGCAACGCCCTCTTCCTGTGGGATGCCGCTACCAGCAAATACGTCATTCCGAATGCCGACCTGGACAGCTTCCGCATCCTGCTCAAAACACCGCTCAGCTCAACTTCGTTCAGCTATGCGTTCATTGACGAATCCGGAACGAAAGGTTCTGTGGGAACTTATACCCTTGACTTCACCGCGCCACTGCCCGTACATCTGATTTCCTTCGGATGCCGGAAAGAATCAACAGCGGTGCGCGTTCAATGGGTAACCGCCGGCGAACTGAATACCGATCGTTTCGAGATTCACCGCAGCACCGATGGTGTGAAATGGGAAATGCTCGGAACGGTGAAGGCTGCCGGAAATACGGCTCAGTCGCTGCGTTACAGTTTCCTGGATCAGAAGCCACAGCTGGGAACCAATGCCTACAGGTTGCTTGCCATCGATGTGGACGGCCACCAGGAATGGAGTCCGGTATGTGCCGCGCAGTTTACCGGTGCAGGCAGCGATGCTGTGCAGTTGTATCCGAACCCTGCGCTTGACCTGACCACGCTGCGCTATGAGCTGCAGGAAGCAGGCACGGTGACCGTGAAACTGATGACTGTTTCCGGTGTTCAGCTTCAGGAGCTGACCCTTGAAGGCAAGGCAGGTGTGAATTTCCGCGACCTGGACATCCACACATTGTTGCCCGGTGCCTACATCCTCAGCCTGGAAGGTGCAACCCTCAATGAGCGCTTCCGCTTGATTAAACAATAAAACTTCTTGATCATCCCTTAAACAAAGGCGCTCCTGGTGGGCGCCTTTGTTGTTTTAACGCCGGCACGTTGCGCGCGTGGATGTCTATAGATTCTGAAGTAATGCCTTGTCATTCGGAGAAGGCTGGCCCTGCTTTCAAACCAAATCTGAAGATTTAATTTGAAAGGAAGCGTTTTCGGCGCGCAAATCTTTTCCCAGTCATGCAAGGCTCACTGGGTGATTTGGGAGCTTTACACGCGCTGAAACGGCGTTTATTTATGGGTATTCATTGATGTGTAGGTGCGGGAATGATTTGATGAACAGGGAAGACAAAGGCAGGAGCAGGGCATAAAAAAAGCGCAAGGAACTTTCCTCGCGCTTTCTCTCCGTGAACCGTTGAAACGGTTCAACTCATTTACGGAAGTATGGTGCAGCGGATGATTTTCACATCCTGCTGTGGTCGGTCGTCGTTGGGATTGGTTGGCGTAGCGGCAATTTTGTCGAGCACGTCAAAGCCGGAAATCAGTTGTCCGAATACCGTGTATTCACCGTCGAGCATGGGCGCGCCGCCTGAAGTTTCATAGAGTCTTTGTACCCATTCCGGATAGTTGAGGTTTTTGGTGGCGCGGTAGCGAAGGATTTCAGGTTGAATATCGTTCATCATGCGCGCCCAGCCGGCCTGATCACCAGATTGCTGGAACATGGTGCGGCGCGCGCGGTAGGCGTCGTTGGCGGGGTCGTCGAAAAATCGTTGCTGGGCGATGTTGTTGCGCATGGCTTCCAGTTCTTCGCGGTTGGACGCTTTGCCGGAAACGATGTAGAACTGGCTGCCGGAGCTTTGCTTCAGCGGATTTACCTGGTCGCTCTGACGTGCAGCAGCCAAAGCACCTTTCAGGTGGTAGAACGTATCGATGAATTCGGCATCGATGCGCACTTCCTTGCCGGAAGCATCCACCTGACCGCCTTGTCCCAGCGGAACACCCATCGGGGCATTTTTAGAGTTCGGATCGCCGCCCTGAATCATGAAGCCCTGGATGACGCGGTGAAACAGCAAGTCTTTGTAGAAATCGTTCTTCACCAGTTTCAGAAAGTTATCCCGGTGTTTGGGTGTTTCATTGTACAGGGCCAGCACCATATTGCCCATGGTGGTTTCCATTTGCACGCGGGTACAACCTTTAAAGCGTGTGGAATCGGGCCAGGCCGGAGCGGGGGCAGCGGCAGCCTGGTCGGCCACCACATCTTCTTCGTAATGTTTTTTCTTCTTACCGCAGGAACTGAGCGGCAGGGCGGCCATCCAGGCAATGCCCAGCATGGCGGAACCAAGTATGATGTTGTGTTTCATGTGATGATGTATTCAGCGTTCAGATGATTTGTTCATTGAGAAAGTATTCTACGACATGCCGGCGCAGCATGGTTTCTTGTTCAAAAACAGAAACAAAGGGCAGCGGAATCCGGTTTTCCCAGATGGGCCAGCCATCCTGATCCATGCCGTTGAGTTCATAATAGCCGCTGTAGCTCAGCACCTTGCAAACGGCAATATGCATGAGGCTTACTTTTTCTTCTTTGGTGAACTTCTTTTCGGGCAACATGCCGAGTTCCCTGATTCCGATGATGAATAAAACACCATTTAAATCGGGTTTCTGGCCGAACTGGCTTTCCAGTCGCTCCAAAATGCGTTTCCAGTGTTCCTGTATTTCTGACTGTTCCAACAGCGCGAATTTAGGAATTAACCCTTGGCCAGTTTCGCGTGATGCTTGCTCCTTTTTCAGGGAAAAGTACAGCCCGGAACCGCCACAGGAAAATACGGGAAAACATGGAGTGCGCACAAGCGCAGGCACCAAGGTTTCATTGCCTAACTTTGTACCAATGGCGTTTAACATTCTTTCGCAATATGTGCAACCCGGACTGAGGGACCTGGTCAGTTTCAGTCATCGAAAAGCGCTCAGGTTCCAGGAAGCTCAGCTGAAAAAACTGTTGTTTAAAGCGAAGCATACCGCCTTTGGCAGGGAGCATGGTTTTGAAGAGATGTTGATTGCGCCTGATGTTTATCAGGCTTTCATCCGCAGGGTGCAGCCTGGTGATTACAGCAGCATGTATCCCTGGTGGCAACGCGCCTATGCCGGGGAACGCGATGTGGTTTGGCCCGGTAAGACGGACTTCTTCGCCATGAGTTCCGGAACCACCGAAGCGGCCAGTAAATACATTCCGGTGAGTAAGGACATGTTGCGTTCGATACGGAAAACCAGTGTGCGGCAGCTGATGAGCATTGTGCGCAGTGATTTGCCCAAGGATTATCTGGCCAAGCACCACCTGATGATTTCCGGAAGTACGGATTTGAATTTCAACGGCACTTCCTATGCGGGCGATTTGAGTGGCATCACCACCTCGCATATTCCATCCTGGTTTCAGCGCTTTTCGCGGCCGGGCATGGAAATCAGGAAGCAGCGCGACTGGTTTGACAAGCTGAATGCCATGGTGGAAGAAGCACCGAAATGGGATGTAGCTACCATTTCTGGTGTTCCGGCCTGGATCAAGATGCTCTTTGAAATGATTATTGAGCGTTACAAGGTGAAGCATATCCATGAAATCTGGCCGAATTTTTCCGTGTACATCTACGGGGGCGTGGCCATAGAGCCGTACCGGCAAAGTCTGGATGCGCTGATGGGGAAACCCATCATGTATTTTGAAACTTATCTGGCCAGTGAAGGTTTTCTGGCCTATCAGCACCGGATCGGGGCCAATGGGATGCGACTGAATTTCAGGAATGGCGTGTATTATGAATTTATTCCCTTCAACAAAGAACACTTTAATGATCAGGGAGAATTGCTGCCGCATGCTACGGTGGTAAACCTGGCCGATGTGAAGGAAGATCAGGATTATGCGATTTTAATCAGCACCTGTTCCGGCGCCTGGCGTTACCTAATCGGTGATACCGTTAAGTTCACCAATCTGGAACACTGTGAGGTTAAAATTACCGGGCGCACGAAGCATTTTTTGTCTATTTGCGGCGAGCATCTTTCGGTTGATAATATGAATCAGGCTATTGCCAGATATGCCGAGAAGCATCAGGTTTCGCTTCCTGAGTTTACGGTAAAGGGCGTGCCTTATCAGGGTTTTTTTGCGCATCAGTGGTATGTAGCCTGTGATGATGTTTCCATTGATGCAAAGGCGATGGCGCAGGAACTTGATCAGATTCTGTGCGACCTCAACGATGATTACGCCATTGAACGCAGGCATGCCTTAAAAGGCATTGCCGTGGAATTGCTGCCGGCTTCCTGGTTTATGGACTGGATGGAAGGTCGGGGCAAGCTGGGCGCACAGCAAAAATTCCCCCGTGTGATGTCAGATGCAGTTTATGCTGACTGGCTTTCGTTTCTGGACACGCGAAAAAACCAAAGTCTGTCGCACGGATGAACCAGTCCAGAGATACAGAATCGGGAAGGGGCGATGTGCGGCTGGAGCAGTATAGCGCCGCGCAGATTGCTTCGGGTATGTGGGAAATGGATGAATCCATTTCCAAAGCCATTCGCCCCGCGCTGCCACAAATAACCGCACTTATGGAGCTGGCAGCCCAACGCCTGAACGAAGGTGGAAGGTTGTTTTACCTTGGTGCGGGCACCAGCGGTCGCTTAGGCATTCTTGACGCCAGCGAATGTCCGCCCACGTTTGGCGTTCCGCATGGAATGGTTGTGGGCATCATTGCCGGTGGTGATACAGCCATCCGCAAGGCTGTGGAATTTGCGGAAGACGATACCCAGCAAGGCTTCCGTGATTTGCAGGAACATGGCGTCAACACGGGCGATTTGGTGGTGGGCATCAGCGCCAGCGGCAGAACGCCTTACGTACTTGGTGCATTGCAGGCTTGTCGTGCACATGGCATCAGCACCGGAAGCATTTGTTGTAACCTGAACGGACCGGTTTCCGAGGCATCGGATATCGCGGTGGCTGTAGAAACCGGACCAGAGTTCGTAACCGGAAGCACCCGTTTAAAAGCCGGAACCGCCACCAAACACATCCTCAACATGGTGAGCACCGGAGCCATGATTTTATTGGGCCGGGTTCAGGGAACCAAAATGGTAGATATGCAGCTGAGCAACAATAAACTGGTGGCGCGTGGCGCCCAGATGCTTTGTGAACTGACCGGATTGACGGAAGATGCAGCCAGGGAACTGCTGTTGCAGCATGGTTCGGTACGCGCTGCCCTGCAAGCGTGGAAAGCTCAGTGCTGAAAGTGAAATACGTCCATGTCGGTGCCTGTTGCTTCATGAAGGGAGCCGATGTAACGACATACTTTACAATTCAACAGCTGTTCTTTGATTGCAGATGAAATATAGATACCGCCATCCTGACCGAGCTTTTTGATTTGGGAAGCCATAAACATGGTTTCCCCCCAGATTTCATAAGAAAACCTTTTATAGCCTACCACTCCGGCGCCAACCGGACCGCAATGAATCGCTATTTTCCCTGTGAACGGAAAGTGGCCGTTGTTGGCACGTTTGGCTTCCTGATCCATAAAACGCATGATTTCTGAGGCAGCATGCAAGGCCGGCTGGATTGATCCGTCTTTGAAATCCGGAATACCGGCGGTAAACACGTAGCTCATGCTTTGTGCCCGCATGCGTTCCAGTCCGTGTTCCTCCACAATGCGGTCAAAGGTTTGGTAGTAGCGATTCAAATCACGCACCAGTCGCACGGCACTGAGTCGGTTGCTCAGGTCTCTGAAATTGCTGAATTCCACGATACAAACAGTCACCTGTTCGTAGGTTTTCGCCTGGATGTAGCCATTTTTTTTCAGTTCCAGCACCGCACTTTTGGGTAAAAGGTTGAGCAGCAGTTCTTCATGGGTGCGCCTGCCCAGGGCAATTTCTTCCATGCTTATCTGGTGCTGCAATTCATTGCTGAAGGCTCGGATGCTTTTTTGGTATTGCAGCTGGCCCATAAAGAAACCGGCAATGACGCAACCCGTGCATTCCAGTATTTGCGGTGCCAGGTTTATGTCGAAGGGGCCGTTATGGAGCAGGATGGTGGCGTTGAAGCCTAAGAATAACAAAAAATTCAGGATGATGCGTGCGCGGAGGTGAATGGTGAACAACAGGTTCATGGCTACGGTCAGCAGTCCAAACATGAGCAACGAGTTACGGTCGATGTAACTCAGGGTGCCCATCATGAACAAGGGGCCGAAGAACAGCACGAGGTAGATGACCTGAATGATACGCAGCGGTTTGTTGGCCAAATCGTTGATGTACACGTTGTTGCGAAACAGAATAACGGCAGCCAAGGCACCGAAAAAGGTGGCCAGATGTGAGATGAACAGCCAGAAATAGATGGTTTCGGAATGAATCATTCCTTCCAGAAGGCGGAAATAGTCCATCAGGAGCAACAACAGGGAGAAGGCTGCGGTTATGGCACCAATTTTCCAGAGCCGGTTGCCATTATCGAGTAAGATCCGGCGTTCCAGTTTTTCCTGAGGTGCCCTGAAGGGTACGTCCACTGTGGGACCTTGTTGTACAGTTATCCGCGCTTGTTTCATGGCGGTACACATTATTGCCGGAGGTTCCGGCCATTCCAGTTATGATTCCAATACTTCCCAGGTTTTATCCGGGAGCAGTCGTACACAGGCTTCGCAAGACTGATAAGGCATAGACATTCCCCATTCCTGGGGTGCTACCATGCTCAGTGCATAGCTGCCGTTCTTTTTAAGGTAGAAGAAATAGGTTCCGCCGATTACAGGTTCAAAGCCCATATCGGCCTGATAAATTTTATGGCTCAGCTCCAGGCGCTGTTCAATGTTGCGCACCTGTTCCATGATCAGCGCGGCCTGCTTCTTCAGCAAATCCATCTGTTGCTGCGCCTGATGCATCATGCTTTCATGCGCGGTAGCCTTCAGCAATCGCTTGTCGATGGCTTCAATTTTCGGACTGCTTACGCTCAGTGCATAGGGGGCATGGGCGGCTTCCCCGCGGTAAACGGGCATTTTATGTTCTGGTTGGGCTTCCTGTTCCGGCACGCAGATAAGAACAATTGCAGCTGAAAAAGGTTGGCGTCAGGCGCCAATCCAACCATTTTGGTGCAGCAAAGTGGCTATTTGCACCGCATTGGTAGCTGCACCTTTGCGCAGGTTATCTGCAACAATCCAAAGGTTGAGCGCATTGCTCTGGGAAGCATCGAGGCGCAGCCTGCCCACAAAAACTTCGTCTTTCCCCTGAGCTTCGAGTGGCGTTGGATAGCTGTTTTGTGCGGGTTCATCGCGCAGCACCACACCCGGGGCGGCTTGCAGAATTTCGCGCACGGCATGCAGCGCTAACGGATGATGAAACTCGGCGTTCACGCTTTCGCTGTGTCCGCCAATCACCGGAATCCTCACGGTGGTTGCGGTGATGGCCAATTCAGGAAGGCCCATGATTTTACGGGTTTCCTGCATCATTTTCTGTTCTTCTTTGGTATATCCGTCTTCCAGAAACACATCGATATGCGGCAAAACGTTGAGGTCGATGGGATGCGGATACACGCGGCGCACCTCGCGTGGCGCTTCCGGGTGCAGGCGGTTCCATGTTTCGGCTTCCAGCTGATCCAGTGCTTTATAGCCTGTTCCGGATACCGACTGATAAGTGCTCACCACCACCCTGCGGAGCGAAAATTGTGCGTGCAGCGGCTGCAGAACCACCACCATCTGAATGGTGCTGCAGTTGGGATTTGCGATGATGCGGTGTTCCGGTCGCAGCGCATGTGCATTCACTTCCGGAACAATCAGCGGAATTTCAGGATCCATGCGGAAGGCCGAAGAGTTGTCGATGACCGTGATGCCTGCGGCTGCGAATTTGGGCGCCCATTCACGGCTCACCTCGCCGCCGGCAGAGAACAAAGCCACATCAGGGCGGGCATCCAGGGTTTCCTGCATGGTGCGCACTACGTGCTGCGCGCCGCGAAACGTAACGTGTTTGCCTGCCGAACGCTCGGAAGCTGCCGGAATCAAGTTGCTTACCGGAAACTGATGTTCTTCAAGCACGCGCAGCATGGTGCTGCCCACCAGGCCGGTGGCTCCGGCAATGGCTACGTTCATCGTCTGCCTTCTTTCGGAGGTTGGATGGGTCCAGGATGATTGTCCTGGCGGGTTGGCTCTGCCGTTTGCGGAATAGGCGACAATTCCACAGGCTTGGCACCGGGCGCCGACTGACCGGAATCACGGGATTTCTGCTCTTGTGCTTCAATCATCTGAAACAAATCCTGCGCAGTATCGCTGTCCACCTTATTCAATGAGTCGCGCTCTTTGTCGGAATAGCTGGTGTCATTGGGATTGCAGGCTACGGCCAGCAACAACACGATACTGAAAACGCCTAAGTATTTCTTCATGGGTTTGTGCATGCAAATTTAAACGGATTCATCGCTGTGTTTATGATGCAGCAACTTTTGCACTTCGTGACGGCTGATTTTACCGCTGTCTGTTCGGGGCAGTTTGGGGATGAATCGGATGCTTTTGGGAGCGCCATACGGAATGCGTTCGTTGACTGCTTCTTTCAGCTGTT
>JBDKIU010000090.1:0-4807 GCA_039796915.1 Bacteroidota bacterium
GGAATTGCTGCGTTGGTATGAAGCAAAGGCAGCAGGAATAAGGTCAGCCAAAAGCGTTTATTCATATTCAGATGCATGGAGTTGTACCAAGGTTCATTCCGTTTTTCATTCAGAGCCAGTGATGTGTGTAATGCCAGAGCACAATGCCTGCGCATACAGACACATTCAGGGAGTGCTTGGTGCCAAATTGTGGAATTTCTACGCACACATCGGCGTGCTGCAGCAGCGCATCTTCAACACCAAAAACTTCATTTCCCATGATGAAAGCAATGTGTTCATCATTATGCTTAAGCTGATGTAGCGGGATTGATTCAGTGGTATGTTCTACAGCTGCAATTCGGTAATTACCGGTTTTCAGTTCGGCGAGCAGTGCAAGGGCATCCTGACGATATTCCCAATCCATGCTTTTATCAGCGCCCAGTGCGGTTTTTGCCAGTGCCCTGTCGGGTGGCTGTGGTGTAATGCCGCAAAGCCAGATTTTACGAATTCTGAAGGCGTCTGCTGAACGAAACATAGAGCCAACATTGGCGGCGCTTCGGATATTGTTCAGAATGAGGTCAACAGGTCTTTTCTCGGCCTCTTTAAACGAGTTGATGCTCAGTCGGTTCAATTCGGAAACGTGCAGCTTTTCACGCATGTTGCAAATCTACTCATTCGCCCAAAGCCAGCACCCATCAACCTATACGGCACATGGGAAAAGATGTTCATTTAAACCCTGTTTCTAAAGTTAAATTGCGTGAAAATGGCCAAGGGGACTGATAAAGAAACCCCACTTATGAAGCAATACAACAGCATCAAGGCCGAATATCCGGGTGCTGTTTTGCTGTTCAGGGTTGGGGATTTTTACGAAACATTCGGTGAAGATGCACGTATAGCCAGCAGTGTTCTGGGAATTGTACTTACCAAAAGAGCCAACGGTGCAGCTTCCGAAATGGAACTGGCCGGGTTTCCGCATCACTCTCTGGACAATTATCTTCCAAAACTGGTACGCGCCGGATACCGTGTAGCCATTTGCGATCAGCTGGAAGATCCAAAACAAACCAAAACCATCGTAAAAAGAGGCGTTACAGAGCTTGTTACGCCCGGGGTATCGCTCAACGATAAGGTTCTGGAATCCAGGAGCAGCAATTATCTCGCGTCCTGGTTTCATCAGGAACAATCGCACGGATTGTCTTTTCTGGACATCAGTACCGGCGAGTTCTTAACAGCTGAAGGCGAGCTGGATTACATCCTCAAATTGCTGCAAAGTTTCAGGCCAAGTGAGGTTTTAGTGTCCAGAAATCAGTCAGGTGCTTTTCAAACGTTTTTTGGCGATAAATGGCTGACCCAGCTGATAGATGACTGGGTATTTGCATCTTCTTACGCAGAAGAAAAACTGATGCGTCAATTCCAGGTAAGCTCCTTAAAAGGGTTTGGTATATCAGACTGGAAGCTGGGCTGCATTGCCTCGGGCGCGGTTTTGCATTATCTGGAACAAACCAGGCATCAGCAACCCGGGCATATTCGTTCCATCAGCAGGATAGATCAGGAAAAGTATTTGTGGCTGGACGGATTTACCATCAGAAACCTGGAATTAATCCAACCCTTGGTTCCAGGTGCCAAAAGTCTGCTGGATATCCTGGACCATACCAAAACGCCCATGGGAGCAAGACTGTTGCGCAATTGGATCGTTCTTCCCTTAAAAACCCAAGGTCCCATTGTTGAGCGCCATGAATGTGTTTCCTGGTTTGCCGCACAAGAGGAGCCGCTGCGTGAAGCCAGAGAATTGTTGTTTCAGGTTGGTGACCTGCAACGTCTCACCGGAAAAGTTGCCCTGGCACGTGTAAATCCGAGGGAACTGGTTCAATTGGCACATTCACTGCGTATTTCGGCAAGGCTCAGGAATTTATTGCTGGAAAGCGATCAAACAGCCATCAGGCAACTGGCCGATCAGATCAATCCATGCGAAGCAGCCTGTAACCTCATAGCTCAAACCATTTCCGAAGACGCTCCAGTGGTGCCCAATAAAGGTGGAATCCTCAAAGATGGAGTGCTGCCGGAATTGGATGAACTGAGGCAACTTGCCAGCAGCGGCAAGGAATACTTGGCAGCATTGCAACGTCGAGAAGCTGCTGAAACGGGCATTACCTCACTAAAGGTGGCCTTCAACAATGTATTTGGGTACTATATTGAAGTCACCCATGCGCACAAGGATAAAGTTCCGGATACCTGGATTCGCAAGCAAACACTCACCAATGCAGAGCGCTACATCACTCCTGAACTCAAAGTTTATGAGGAAAAAATTCTGAATGCTGAAGATCGCATTTTCGAATTGGAAATGCAGTATTGGCTGGAATTTGTGCAGCGCATGTCTGAATATGTGGCACCCATGCAGGTGAATGCAGCCATTCTTGCAAAACTGGATTGCCTGTCAACCTTTGCATTTGTAAGCAATGTAAATTCCTATGTAAGACCTCAGATGACGGATGATAAAGTATTGGAAATCAAAGACTTAAGGCATCCTGTTATCGAGAAGCAATTGCCTGCTGGAACAGATTACATTCCCAATGATATTCTTTTGGACAGCGATACGCAGCGCATGATTATCCTTACCGGACCCAACATGAGCGGTAAAAGCGCGGTGCTGAGGCAAACAGCCCTTGCCGTACTCATGGCGCAAATAGGCTGTTTTGTTCCTTGCAGGAGTGCGCACATTGGATTGATCGATAAGGTTTACACGCGCGTTGGAGCCAGCGATAATATCAGTCTTGGAGAAAGCACCTTCATGGTTGAAATGATTGAAACAGCGAGCATCCTGAACAATATCAGCAGCAGAAGTCTGGTCATCTTAGATGAAATAGGCCGTGGAACAAGCACGTACGACGGAATTTCACTGGCCTGGAGCATTGCTGAATTTTTAGCACAACACCCTGAAAAACCTAAAACCTTATTCGCCACACATTACCATGAACTGAATGAGCTTGAATCAAAAATTTCCGGGGTGCGTAATTTTCACATCAGCATTAAAGAATACGACCAGCATGTAGTTTTCCTGAGGAAAATGAAACCCGGGGGAAGCGAACACAGCTTCGGGATACATGTGGCGAAAATGGCGGGTATCCCGGCCGAAGTCACCCAAAGAGCAGAGGAAGTTCTTGTGCGTTTGGAACAAGACAGGAGTACGGCTACAGGCAGGGAAACAGCAAAAAGTTTGACGCCCAAGAGTATATCCCAGCTGCAGATGTTCAGTATCGATGATCCGGTACTAATGGACGTTCGTGAAAAGCTGCGCATTTTGGATATCAACACATTGTCGCCGGTTGAAGCACTTTTCAAGCTTAATGAAATTAAGCAAATGGTTGATAAACAATGATTTAGAATAGGTTGTTTCACCTTTTTTCTTAGAAGCATATTCAAGTCGGGAGGAGGGGCTTGGTTCCCTTCATCTAAATGTCCACATTCTGTGCGTAATGCCCTGTCAGCACTGGGGAAAACCATGCTTATCTTGCGGAAATATTGAACGAAGTACTCCATGAGTGACGCATTGAACGAAAAAATCATTCCCATCAACATTGAAGATGAGATGAAGACCGCCTACATTGATTATTCAATGTCGGTGATTGTGAGCAGGGCGCTTCCGGATGTCCGTGATGGCCTGAAACCCGTACATAGAAGGGTGCTCTATGGAATGAGTGAATTAGGACTCGCGCCAAACAGACCATACAAAAAATCGGCACGTATTGTAGGTGAAGTGTTGGGTAAATACCATCCTCATGGTGATTCCTCAGTGTACGATACCATGGTGCGTATGGCTCAGGATTGGAGTTTGCGTTACACCATGGTTGACGGACAAGGAAACTTTGGTTCCATTGATGGTGATCCACCTGCGGCCATGCGATATACGGAAGCGCGTCTTAAGCGGCTTGCCGAAGACATGATGGTGGATTTGGAAAAAGATACCGTTGACTTCCGGCCCAACTTCGATGACAGTCTTGAAGAACCCTCAGTTATGCCTGCAAAAATTCCGAATTTGCTGGTTAACGGGGCCGCCGGTATTGCGGTTGGTATGGCCACGAACATGCCGCCACACAACTTAAGAGAAGTATGCGAAGGCATCATTGCATACGTTGATAATCAGGAAATTACCGAGACTGAGTTGATGCAGTACATCAAGGGTCCGGATTTTCCAACCGGCGGTGTTATTTATGGAATGGAAGGCATCCGTGACGCGATCAATACCGGCCGTGGACGTGTGGTTATCAGGGGAAAGGCTGAATTTGAAACCACCGCCACAGGCAAGGACATGATTGTGGTTCATGAAGTCCCTTATCAGGTTACTCCGTCCCAAATCATTGTGAAGACCGTTGAACTCATCAACGAAAAGGTGATCGAAGGAATTTCTGCCCTTCGCGATGAAAGCGGTCGGCAGGGAATGCGCATTGTGTTTGAACTCAAACGCGATGCGATCCCGAACATCGTCTTGAACCAATTATTCAAGTTCACACCGCTGCAGAGCAGTTTTTCCGTCAACAATATTGCCTTGGTGAATGGAAAACCTGAACTGCTCAACCTGAGAGGGTTGATTAAACACTTCGTGCATCATCGCCATGAAGTTGTAGTTCGTCGCACCCAGTACCTTCTTGCTGAAGCGAAAAAGCGAATCCATATCCTGGAAGGGTTGTTGATTGCCATCGACAATATTGATGAAGTGATTGAAATCATCAAGTTGGCGCCCAACCGAGAACAGGCAGAAGCAAAACTGATGGAGCGTTTTGGCTTGTCAGAAATTCAGTCAAAAGCGGTTACAGACCTGCGTCTGCACAGGCTC
>JBDKIU010000091.1:0-5399 GCA_039796915.1 Bacteroidota bacterium
CGGTAGCATACACGGTATTGCCATCAGCGTTGTTCGCAGCGCGCAGGAAGGTTGCAACGTCAGAGGCACTTTTGCCACCGTCAATCCAGCCGTTGCTGGTTGCACTGTTGTAGGCAATACGCTGTTTTGAAGCTGCCCAGGCACTTGGGATTCTGGTGTTGTGGATCTGAACTTTGTAAGAAGAAGTTCCAGAGGTACGGTCGAACTTCCAGTATTCAGTATTGACAACAGTATCCAGCGGGCTGTTTACGGTATTGTTTCCTGTGTATCCGGATGCAAAGTATTCAACTTTGAAAGCTGAGCTGGAGCCAGTAATGCCGTCAATACGGGCAGGTGCATAAGTGCTTCCTTTTCCGATTGGGTAGAACGTGTAAAGTCTCCAGGTTGTGCCGTTTGTTCTGTTAACGGTCAGTGCGCCATCAACATAGCAGCTTGAGCTGCCATTACCTGTAACCATTTCGTAGGAATTGGTAATAGTCAGGTCGTATGATCCGGTCTGAATGATTCCATTGTCGAAGTCAGGCTTCTTGATGTCCCAGTTGCTGCCCAGGATTACTTTACCTGAAGGCTTGTTGAACTGAACAAACTCACCAAATTGCGCACGGGCATTGCTGCTCAGGGTGATGGTCTGGTCGCCGGTGCCTACGAATACAATTTTACC
Source organism: Bacteroidota bacterium (assembly GCA_039796915.1). Lineage (GTDB taxonomy): Bacteria > Bacteroidota > Bacteroidia > NS11-12g > UBA955 > REEB481. Next base: position 662 of record JBDKIU010000091.1, read on the forward strand.
GGGCAATGAGCTTGATGTATTGTTCACGGAAGTGAGGATGTTCGCATTGCCGTAAAGCAAGAACTGCGCATTTCCAATGTAAGATTTAGAAGTTGCAGCGTAGGTCAGGTTTCCACGAACGGCAATAACGTCTGAACCAGAAGCCCAGTTAGCAGCGATACCGTTGCTTGGGTTTGCGGTATTCGGCATGTTCACCAGGAAATGGTTGAAGTAAATAGTGTCGTTGTTGTGGGTAAAGCCGTTCATGCTGCCATTGTTGTCCAGACATACCACGCCGTTCTGCGCATCAAAAGATGTTTCGTTGGCGAAGTTCCAGCTTCCGTTATAATACAGGGTGTCGTCATCAGGAGCGATCAGCTTGCCGTTGGCAGTAACTACCAGACCCTGGTTGCCACCGTTGATACGTGCGCTGGTAGAACCGTCGAACGTAAGGATGCCACGAGTTACACGGGTAACGTATCCGGGCCATCCGATTTCCTGCTTATTTACTACAGTTACAATGTTGCTGTTGCTGTTCTTTTCAATCACCACGTTGTGTGCACCTTTCAGCGGGGTGTTTACAATGTACACACCATTGGAAGATCCGGTGAATCCAATGTTTGGAGCACCGTTTACACCTACATAGTTTGTAGAAACGTTGTTGGCCATGCTGCTGTGAATAACCACAGAGTCGCGTGAACCAATCATGTCTATTTGGCTATTGTTGCTCCACTCGTTGAAGCTGGCTTCCATTAAAGAAAGACGCTGCAGGGCAATGATCCTGGATCCTTTGCCGGCACCGAGGGTTTTGTTTACCCGCAGGTAAGCAGGAGTGGTGATGTCACCGGCACCGTCAGCTTTCTTGTCCACTTCAATGATGTGGAAGTTCATTTCGGTGTTGTTGGTGTTGATGGTTCCCTGAGTGTTTCCGCTGAAACGCACCAAGCCGTTGTTGTGGCTGAATGTTCCCACTGATTCACGGTAGAAATCTCCACGGATGCTTACAATGGCTTGAGGGTTTTTGCTGTATCCGTCAGGCGCATTGAAGCGAGAGAAGTTCCGCAGCGAAAGGTTCATGATGTCAATCGTTGCATTGCTGAATGGGTTGAACTGACTGTTACCCATAGACAAAGTGCCTCTGATGATGGCATGATTGGTAATCAATACTGCGCCAAAACCCATGGTTACGTTGCGTGCTACAAAAGTGTCGTTGGTCACGGCACCGAGGATGGAGCCACCGCTCAGCGTGATGTCGTTGGCACGCAGTGAAGCGGTGCCTTTAATAGAAATACGCTTGGTATAGGTTTGAGGGCATGTGAGGTTGTTGACTTTTACTGTAGAGTTGATGTCGCAATCGAATGCATTGCCCATTACTACGTTGTCGTCGCAATCTGGAACACCTGAAGGAGACCAGTTGTTTGCGGTTTCCCATTTGAAGTCCCTGGTACTGTTGTTCCAGGTTTTGGTGGTGGCAATTCCGTCTCCGCAGCTTGGAGGAGGTGCCGCAAAGCTGAGCTGAGCCCCGAGGAGCAGGCCCGCACATGAGAATAAGAGTTTTTTCATAAACTGATTTTGATGGTTGTTGGCGGCAAATATATCCAATGTTGGTAACATGTGAACAAGTGACATAGCACTTTTTGGAGATTAACTTAAAAAAAGCCAAAAGATGAATTGTTGTCGTGCGTAAACATTGGTTTCCTTAGCAGTCGAAAAAATAGAAATTGTAGCTACAGGATTCGTGTTTGTTTTTGGTTTATGCAGCGTTGTTCTTTTGTGTTCCTGTTGTTTTTTTTATGAACATGAGTTGAATGGTTGCATGCATTTATCTTCAATCAACAGTCGTTTTTATGGGTGTCGCCAGCCCCTGGAGCTCCGTGTGTTTTGTTTTGTGGACGTTGTGTGCGCTTGGGCTGCGCTGTCAAGGCTTTGTTTCCCTGCGTGCATGTGCATGCCTGAACAAGTGTCAACCGAAGTTCTGGTTTCTCACTGCACAGGGCGTGAGGAGGTTTCATAAGTAGCCTGCAACTTGGCTTGTTTCCGTGAGGTTCGGTCAAAAAAAAACCATCACATTGTGATGGTTTTTTGTGGGAGCTGAGGGATTCGAACCCCCGACCCTCTGCTTGTAAGGCAGATGCTCTGAACCAGCTGAGCTAAGCTCCCATTTGGTTACCCTCACTGTCGTTTAGGTGTCGAACGGGAGTGCAAAAATACAAAAGCCAACTACATATGCAAATCTTTTTTGCTCATTTTTTCAGACAGCCGGAATTTCAAGGGTGGAATGATGCTGTTTTAGGATGCTATTTTGCGTAAGAATAGCTATGGATAAGGCTGCACGGTTTAGGCGTTTTTTTGCTCGGGTATCATTGGTTTTGTTTATGACCCTTCTGGTTTTGGTTACCATCCTGAATGCCGGTCTGTTTTTTTATGGTGAAAAAATCGAGGCAATCGCCATTGAACGTTTGAACCGTTTCCTGAAATCCAAGGTGACCGTGCAAAACGTGGATTTGGTGTTTTGGAGTTCTTTCCCAAGGGTTTCGCTGAAGCTGGATCAGGTGGTTGTGGGCGAAAGCGAACCCGTAACGGGTGCGCCCTTGCTTCGTTGTCAGTCGCTGATGGTAGCCTTTCATCCGATTGAGTTGTTACAGGGGCGCTATCGAATTCGGGCGCTGCACATGCAAAAGGGTTTTCTGAATGTTGCCGAGCGTGGTTCTGCGGTCAATTACGACATCCTGAAAACAGATTCTGGCAGCAGCGGCGGTGGAAGCGCCAACCTCGACCTTCAGCAGGTAAGCCTGGAAGATGTGAGGGTGCGTTATCAGGAACTTGCAGGTGAAACGACCATAGACCTGAACCTGAAGGAGTTTCTGGGTAAAGGTGCATTCATGTCAGAGAATTTTACCGCAGAGGTTCAAACGCTTGGTCGTTGTGAATCGGTGGAAATTTCCGGGCTGCAATACTTGAAATCGAAGGCTTTAAGTCTGAACGCAAAACTGAATGTGGAATCAGGAAACCGATTTCGGTTCAGCAATGCCGCCCTGAAGTTTGATCAGGCTGGTTTCCTGGTGAATGGTTCCATCATCTCAGGAAAAGATCAATCCATGCTTGACCTGCGGATTAAAGGTCAAAAAATGACCATCGCAGATTTGCTGGGCGTGCTTCCTTTGTCATGGACGGCCGCTGTACGCGATTTTCAAAGCAAAGGCGAAATCAGTTTCGATGGTTCCGTGGTTGGTGCCGCGGGTGCTGGTGCCATTCCCAAGATTGCCGCACACGTGCAGCTGAATAAAGCCGCGCTGATTCCTCCAGGTTCAGCCGTGCAAATCAGTGACATTCAGGGTAATGCTTTGGTGGAAAACCGCGATGATGATCCGGGAACGTTCGATTTGAGTGTGAAGCCTTTGTCGTTTAAACCTGGCAAGGGCAGTTTTGAAGGTGATTTGTTGATGTTGGATTTGAGTGATCCCATGCTCGAGTCACATTTGAAAGGCAGTCTGGACTTGTCGGATGTTCCGGCACTTGCTGCCATGGAAGGTGTTACCGCTGGCGGTTCGCTCATGGTGAACCTGAACCTGAAAGGGAAAATCGCCGATTTTGGAAGCAATATTGGCGCAGTGGAAGCCGGCGGTACGGTGCAATTACATCAGGCCATGTGGAAACAACCGGCCAAAAACATTGACATTCAACAAGCCATTGGAACTTGTGATATCGACCCATCAAACCTTTCCCTGCACCATTGCGAAGCGTCGATTTCCGGACAAAACGTTCGGTTCAGTGGAAGCATGCCCGGCTTCTGGCCTTATGTCTTTCGTGACTCCGGACATCTTGAGTTGCACGGCAACCTCGAATCTGATCAGTTTAACCTCGAGCCATTCATTGTTGCCGAATCGTCGGCAAAACCGGCAGCAGCAAATTCCTATATCCTTCCGGACGATATGGATCTGGATGTTTCGGTGCGGCTCGGAAAGCTTCATTATAAAAAATTCGATGCCCAATCCATTACCGGCGTGGCCACCTTTCATCGGGGAAGGCTACGGCTCAGCAATCTGAACATGCAAACCCTCGATGGAACATTGCAACTGAGCGGAACCTTCAACAAAGACGAAAAAGGCTACATCTGCAAGACCGCATTCAAGGGTACAGACTTGAATATTTCGAAGCTGTTCTATGCATTGGATAATTTCGGGCAGCAAGATCTGACGGATAAACACCTGGAAGGGCGCGCCAACATCAGTGGAGAAGCCATGATTCCTTTTGACCGCGCGCTGAATGTGATTCAAAAGGAACTATATACCTATGCAGATCTGGAGCTGAAAGGCGGGGTGCTTAAAAATTACGAACCCCTGATGTCTTTGTCTTCTTATGTGAAAGTGGACGAGTTGAAGGAGATCAAGTTCTCCAACCTTAAGAACAATATTGAAATCGCCGACGAGCAAATCAGAATTCCTTCCATGAGCATCAACAACAGTGCACTCAATATTGAAATCACCGGAACCCATCGATTTGATAATTACATGGATTATGGCTTTCGTGTGCGGGTGAGCGATGTGGTTGCTGCAAAATATGGCTGGCGTAAGAACAATGCCGAAGGTCGTTACGAAGACAATGGTTCCAAGGGTATGAGCGTTTTTGTGAAGATGGAAGGATACCCGGATCAGTTGAAATTTTCCTACAACCGACAGAAGGTGAAGGAACAAATTCAGGAGTCTGCGAAAAAGGAAAAGCAGGAACTCCGGGAAGCTATAAAATCTGAATTCTCCGG
>JBDKIU010000092.1:0-4098 GCA_039796915.1 Bacteroidota bacterium
TTCATCTTTAACACGTTCATAAATAAGTACGTTCGCATCTACCGCCATACCAATGGTCAATACAATACCCGCAAGTCCTGGCAACGTAAGCGCCGCACCATAAGAAGACAAAATTCCCAAAATCAGGAAGATGTTTGCAAATACCGCAATAATGGCAATCAAACCAGCCCTGTTGTAATAAAGAATCATGAACAGGATTACTGCAATGGTTCCCATAACCAACGACATCATGCCGCTTGAAATGGCTTCTTTACCTAAAGAAGGTCCAACAACGTCGCTGGCAATAATGCGGGCAGGAGCTGGCAGCTTACCGGCTTTCAATACGTTGGCAAGGTCTTCTGCTTCTTTTACGTCGAAGCTACCTGAAATCTGGCTTTGACCGCCGGTGATTTTGGCCTGAACGGTTGGTGCAGAATACACTTTATCGTCGAGTACGATGGCCACGCAACGGTCTTTGTTGTCGCCGGTAACCTGTGCCCATTCGTTGGCAGCAGCAGGATACATGCGCATGTTGATTTCGATTTCTCCAGTTTGGCTGGTGCTGGCGAACGCGTCGCTGATAAGGTTCTGATCACCGGAAATCGCTGGTTTACCCAGTTTGTTGTATTTCAGGAAGTACAGACCATAAACGTTGGTACCTTCTGCGATGGGTTTTGCGTCCCAGGCCAGCTTCACATCAAAAGGAAGCGCCTTTTTCACCAGGGGATGCTCCAGCATGGCGATTACTTTGGCCTGGTTTTCTTTGGTGGCCAAAGCCAGGCGCGCACCAGGATACACCCGACCCTGCTGGTCTGAATTGGGTTGCAGAATCTTCATCAGCGGGCTGTTGGAAATTTTGCTGTCTGCAGCCTTTTGTTCTTTCTGCTGTTTTGCTTTCGCCAGTGAATCACTGCGTTTCTTTGATGCTGAATCAGCAGCGTTGGAAGCCACAGCAGCTGCGGTATCTTTTTTGGCAGCAAGTGCAGCACTGTCCTTTTTGGCCGTCGTGTCTTTGGGCATGCCCAGATCTGCCGAAGCCTCGTAAGCCGCTTTCAGGTATTTAAGGGCCTGATAACCATTCTTTTCGCTGTTGTCATAGGTTTCCCAGAATTCCAGACGCGCTGATTTTTCCAGCAAGTCTTCCATCCTTTTGGGGTTATCCACACCGGGCAATTCCACAGAGATACGTCCTCCGTCCAGTTGCTGGATGGTGGGTTGCGTTACATTGCTCTGGTTGATACGCTTTTCAATAACGCTGTACACACGGTCAACAGCGCTTGAAGCTTCACGCTTGATGTAGTTTACTACTTCTGCATCGCTGCTGGTGAAGGTAATGTATTGTCTGTTATCGGTATTGGCGAACAGGTTTGCCAACTTCTTGCCATTGGTGGTTTTGCTGTATTCCCTGGCGAACAACTCTACGAAATCGCCGCTTTGCTTTTCCATTTCGACCTGAGCGGCTTTCAGGGATTTCAGCAACTCAGCGTCTTCTTTGTTGTTGGCAAGTCCGCGGATGATTTCGCTTTTTTCCACTTCCAGGATTACGTTCATTCCACCACGGAGGTCAAGGCCGAGGTTGATTTCACGCTGCTTGCATTCGAAGTAGTCGAATTTCGCGAAGCCAAGGTTGTAGATGTTGGTTCTGCCAACAGAATCCAGGTAGTTGTTGTACACCTTTGGATTGTAAACTCCATTCGTGGTGGCAGCCCGCTTCGCCTTGTCCTCAAATCTGCGCACCACCCAGGTGAACGACAGCTGGTACACACAGGCCAGGGCCAGGATGACGGAGATGCCAATGACGGTTCCTTTATTCTTCATTTCAGTTAAGTACCTTTACGGATAAGGTCGCGAAAATAACTAAAAACAAACTCTTACCAAGCAGCCTTAAAAGGTGGTTTTCCCCAGAGCATCATCCTCCGATTTCGAGCCTACTTCCTGAAGTTTGATATCTTTGCCTTAAATCCTCCGAACTATGCGTACCATCAAAATCGTTGAAGCACCATCTGAAAACGGAGCCGGAAAACGGGGCGCATCGCTGGGTCCACAGGCTGTGATGTTACAGGCACGTCAAGAGGGATTTTCTCTTTTGGAAGACCTGAGCCGGGTTCTGGTTCCCGACCTGAATCACCAGTTTCAATCGAACAGTCCCTTCCCTTTTGCGCGCAACATTGACCACCTCACCGTGGCCCAGGGAATACTGGCCTCATATGTGGAAGATGTATTAAAAGACGATGATTTCCCGCTGTTGTTTACCGGCGACCACAGCAATGCTGTTGGTGCTTTTTCAGGGTTGAAGAATTTAAACCCAGAGAAACGCATCGGTTTAATCTGGGTTGATGCGCACCTCGATTTGCACAATCCCTGCACAACGCCTTCAGGAAATATCCACGGCATGGCGGTGCATGCATTGCTACATATTCCGGAAACGTTTACCATTCCCCGAAAAAACAGTCCGGATGAAGAAACGCTCATGCTGTGGAATCAATTGCGCACCCTGGGAAGTCACCAGGTAGAAGGAAAAGTGCTTCCGCAAGATGTGGTGTTTATTGGCATCCGCGACTATGAAACGGAAGAACATCAACTGGCCGCGCAACTTGGCATCCGTATTTTTTATGCTGAAGAAGTGCTGAAACGCGGCATAGAGGCTGTGTTAAATGATGCCATGGCGCAATTATCCTCGTGTGAACAATGGTATGTTTCGTTTGATGTGGACTCTTTGGATACCTCTGTATCGAAAGGCACCGGAACTCCAGTAGATGGCGGTTTAACCATGGTACATGCCTCTTTGCTGTTTCGAACATTGTTTCCACATCCCAAAACAGCCACGTTTGAAATCACAGAAATCAATCCGCTCCTGGATCAGAAAAACAGCATGGCTGCCGCCGTGGTTCAGCTGCTTCGTGAGGTTTTATAACTGATTCAGGGTTCAGCCCAGCCGCATCAGCCAATCCATCGTATTCACGCCATCGGCATAATCCTGCAATCCGGGACGCTGTGTAGTACCGGGCAGTGTATCGCAAAAATTGGCATGGCCCACCATACATTGAATTTCTTCGCGATGCTTTTGAACATAAGCTGCTGCACTTTCTTCATCGGTATAAAACGAATAATGTAAAATCCCTACCGGACTGTATAATTTCTCGTCTTCCTTCAGAAGCACAAAACCATTATCCAGATGCACATCCAGGTTCATCAGCAAAATGGCTTTATGGTAATGGTAATTGTTTGCGTATTTGTTGTGGTTGATGATGTGTGCCCAGGATTCAAAATATGGGAACAGGTGGCGCGGATCGAAGCCTTCGGGAAGCAGCAGGTGCGTTACATTCCGGCAACCCAGGCCGAAGTAGTGAAAAACATCATCGGCCAGCAATGGGAAAGTGTGCTCAGGCTCATTCGGAGCAATGTATGCCACAGAATTTCGGTTCTTTCGGATGATGTGCGGCAGATGTCCGAAGTATTGTTTGAAATAGCGGGCTGCATTGTTGCTGCCTGTGGCAATGGCGGCTTCCACGCCTTTCAGCTGTTCCACTTCTGTGAGTGATTGTGATTCGGGCAATCCGTATTCACGGGCAAAGCGCAACACTTCACGCATCAACACCTGGTCATCCGACGACAACTTCACCAGCGCATGATGTCCGGAGGCAAGCACACACAACAAATCGTGCAGCCCAACCAGCGGAATATTTCCGGCCATCAGGATGCCAACTTTTTTGGGTGACCGGGTCGGTTTCGTTGTCTTCAGCCAGGCTTCAACGGCTTGCGGCTGCAAGGCATTCACCCATGTATCCAAACAATAATCCAGTTCGGCGCGGGTAAACCAGGGATTGCGTATTTCTGCTTCCTGCAAGAGTTGCTGTCCGGCATCGGTAGTTTTTAGGTTTTGAAAATGACGGCCAAGCGCGGTGAAAAATTCTGCATCCATCGGTAACGCAAAAGTAGCTTTCCGCGTTACACGCTTAACTTTGAAGCGGGAATGTTTAAAAAATTACTTTTTGCAGGCGCGGCCTTGTTCTTGATGGAAGCCGCATCAGCCCAACAGGGCTTTCGTGTAGGCATCACCGGTGGAGCCAATATTTCCAGGGCCAATCCTATTGATACGCTGCCGCGCAATTTCTCCAG
>JBDKIU010000093.1:0-3820 GCA_039796915.1 Bacteroidota bacterium
CAGCGAAACCATCAGGTCGCGATATCCCTGAACGGCCTGTAGTGTTGGATAGCTCTCGGCCACGGCAAGCAAACGACCAATTCCTGAAGAAATTTGACTTTGAGCCGCCTGAAATTTTGCAAGGTTTTCTTCTGAAAGCTGGTCTGCGGAAAGCGTGATTTTCGAAGCTTCTGCACGGGCATCCATGACCTGTGTAAGGGTTGATTTCTCAAAGTTGGCAGCACCCTGAACCGTGCTCACCAGGTTGGGAATCAAATCGGCACGACGCTGGTAGGCAGACTGCACATAACCCCAGGCAGTGCTTACCGATTCTTCGCGATTCACGAAGCGGTTATAGTTACAGGCAGCGGGAACAATCAACAGGAGGGCCAGTCCGACGATGATCAGGAGTGATTTATTTTTCATGGGTTCAATTCAATTTGTTGTTGTACAAAGTTATAGGGGAAATTAGCCTGTAGGCATTGCAGCATCGCATCAGCGGCTTCATTCATCGAAACGTGCTTTCCTACCTCATTGCTGATTCCTGTAACCCCGCGATCTGGAATACCACAGGGAACGATATGACCAAACCAGTTCAGGTCGGTATGCACATTCAAAGCCAGTCCGTGCATGGTATAATGCCTGCTGCACCTGATGCCAATGGCGGCAATTTTTCGTTCCTCCGGCGTGCCGGCTTCTACCCAGACTCCGGTTCTTCCGGCCACCAGTCCGGCGCTGATGCCAAAACGCGCCACGCAGTCGATGATGCTTTGCTCCAGCGCTTCCACAAAACGCTTCACGCCCATGTGGAGCAATTCAAGATCGAACATGGGATAAACCACCAGCTGCCCGGGACCGTGGAAGGTAACGTCGCCGCCACGTTCTATTTCAAAAACATCGGCGCCCATACTGCGCAGCATTTCCGGAGTGGCGAGCATATTGCTTTGCTGGGCATGCTTGCCGAAGGTGTACACCGGCTGATGTTCCACTACAATCAATCTGTTTTCAGGCGACAAGCCGCGGCTGCGCAGATCCATAGCTTCTTCAAACCAGGCCCTTTGCAGGTTCAGCACCTTGCCGTAGGGCTGTAATCCTAAATTGTAAAGCGCTGCCTCCATGCGTCAAAGTTCGTATATTTCCAGAGCTAAATGCAGCGTGCAGATGAATCTGGGCCGGCAGGGTGAACAGGAAGCCTGTGCATACTTGGCACAACGGGGCTACGAAGTGCTGGAACGAAATTATCGGGCCGGCCGCGATGAATTGGACATCATAGCCCGCGATGCGGAAATGCTGGTGGTTTTTGAAGTAAAAACGCGCAGCAGCAACAGCCACGGACATCCTGAAGCCTTCGTGGATGCGGCCAAGCAGCAACGCATGGTTCGGGCTGCCGAACAGTACCTGCTGCATCATTGTCCACAGGCGTCCCTGCGCTTCGATGTTATTTCTGTAGAAAAATCAGGTAACATGTTCATTATCAACCACTTCAAAGATGCTTTCTATCCATATCAGTTTTAACAGCAAACCCTGAATTGTTCAAAACTCCAAAATAGGAAGGGGCCTTTGTCGTTATATTTTTGTGCACATGCCTTTCCGAAACCTAATCACCTGCGTCCTGTTTATGGGAGCGGTTGCAGTCCAGGCCCAGAAAACGGAATTGTTTTCCGGAGCAGCAGTACACTACAGGCTTGGAGAAGAACTATTCAACAACGGCAAATGGAATGCTTCGGTTACGGAATTCGTACAGTATCTGGAACATGGAACCGATGTTCAGATGCGCGCCGACGCTCAGTATTACGTAGCTATTGCCAAATTGCGTGCAGCACACAGTGATGGCGAGGCCAGCGTTTTGGAATACCTGCGCAATAATCCGGGTTCTTACAAAAACAACAATGCCAACCTGGCTTTGGGTGATTATTATTTCATGCAGGGGAAATTCAGCAGAGCCCTGCCCTATTACAAACAAACCGACCCATCAGCCATTGCCGGCAGCGAACGCGACCGGCTGCGCTTTCACATGGGCTATTGTCAGGTGATGGGCCGCCGTTATGATGACGCCAAGGCCACACTTGAGCCCCTGGTGAAAAGCAATTCTGAATACGAAATGCGCGCAACCTACTATTACGGTTACGCTTGCTATTATACCGGCGATTATCAAAAGGCTCTGGAATCGTTTCGGAGTATTGAAGATTCAGGCCCTCAGAGCCTGCGGTTTTTCATGGCACAGATTTATTACCTCAAGGGCGATTACCAAAAGGCGATTGGCTATCTGGAAAAGTCAACATCGTCAAGCTTTCGCAGTCGCTCCCTGTTTCTGAAAGGAAAATGCCATTACCGCATCAATGAATTTGAACTGGCCGCAGACGCGTTTAACCGAAGTGGATTTACGCCTGACAGCATCGAACGTCAGGAAACGTACGAGGTTGGCTATACTTTTTTCAAGGTACGTCAATACAACGATGCCGTGCAGTGGCTGCAACTGATCGCCAATAACGGTGATTCGCTGGCCCAAACTGCCAGTCACAACCTTGCCGAAGCCTTCTTGAAACTGGGCAGAAAACAGGATGCCTACAATGCATTCTTCGAAGCCCAACGCAGCGATTTCAACAAAAAGGTTCAGGAAAATGCCATGCTGAACTACGCAAAGCTTGCGGTAGAACTGGGTTTCTCAAAGGTTGCCATCAATTATTTGCAGAAGTTCACCGCCCAGTTCCCGCAATCGCCAGACCGCAGGGAAGCACAAAAAATTCTGGCTACACTCTTCCTCAGCTCCGACGATTACCGAACGGCCATCAACATTTTGGAATCCATTGGAGAAATGGATGAAACGGCCCGCGAAACCTACCAGAAGGTAACGCTGTACCAGGGCCAGAAATATTTCCGAGACCGGGATTTTGAAGCGGCATTGCAGATGTTCAATAAATCCCTGCTTGGCGGCAACGACCGTAAAATCCAAGGAGAAGCCTCTTTCTGGAAGGCTGAAATCCTGCATGCCCGGGGCGCTTATGCCGATGCACTGGCCTCGTATCAGCGCTTTGCCGAAACACCCGAATGCAGAAATCTGAGCTATTTTCCAATGGTTTACTACGGAATGGGCTACTGTCGCTTCCGCGAGCGCAGGTTTGCAGAAGCTTCCGTTTTTTTCAATCAGTACCGGAATGCGGCACGCAGTGGAGATTACCGTGAGGATATTTACACAGATGCCATGGCGCGCCTCGGCGACAGCTATTTCATGATTCGCAAGCTTCCCGAAGCACTGGAAAGCTATGCTTATGTTTCTGGCAAGAAAGGGCCTGCTGCAGATTATGCCCTTTTTCAGAAAGGCATGATTTACGGTTTCACCAGAGAATCGCAGCAGAAAATTGCCACGATGAAACGCATTCCCAACGAATTTCCTGAATCACCATTTGTGCCCGATGCCATTTTCGAGATGGCCAGCGAACAGCTGAATATCGGCCAGGCCAAGGATGCGGAACGCAACCTGATGTATCTGGTTCAGGATTTCCAGGGTCGCCTGATTGTGAAAAAAGCCTACCAAACCCTCGGACAGCTTTACTACAAACAGGAAAAAGATGAGAAGGCCATCGACATGTACAAGAAGCTGGCCCTGGAATATCCGGGTACACCTGAAGCACAAAAGGCGATTGAAAAAATTGAAAAGATTTACAGAGAAAACGGGCGCGGCGCTGAATACCTCAGCTGGATTGCCACCGTGCCGAACATATCCGTGAGCGCTTCGCGCCGCGATTCCATTGTTTACACTTCTGCCTACAACCTCTGGGAACGTAAAGATTACGATGGCTCCATCCGGGAATTCAACCGATACCTGAATGACTACCGGGAT
>JBDKIU010000094.1:0-7394 GCA_039796915.1 Bacteroidota bacterium
TGAAGCTGAGGTGCTCGTTTTCCAGCACGCCGTTGTGGGCAAATACCAGTTCCCGCTTGCGGTAATTCCGCGCAAATGGATGCGTATTGGCATGCGTGGCGTCGCCATGGGTCATGTAGCGGATGTGGGCGATGATGTTGGCGCTCTGCACCACCTGTTCCTGCGCTAAAAATGCTGCCAGCGCATCGCGCATGGCCGATGCCGAAGTTTTAATCAGCTGCGCGGTGAAATCCCGCTGCGCCGCATCCGGGTACCAGGCCATGCCCCAGCCGTTTCTGTGATGATGGGCATGCTGTCTGAAGTTGCCAAACGACACATTCGGTCGTACCGGCTTGTTGAAGTGAAATCCGAGTAGTTCGCACATAATTTCTGTTCTTGTTTTAAGTTGAATCCCGGTGCAAAATTCCACCAGAAAAGCGCCCAAGCCTTTGAAATATCAAGGTTGACAGATTGAAGAAAGTTCCAGGATTTATACCGAACGTTTCATAATCCAATCCGTTTGCGCCTCCTCGCCGAATTGGAAAATATGCGTGCCTGTCACCTCAAATCCGCTGCGACGGTAAAAGGCCACGGCCCGGTGGTTCTGTTCCCAAACGCCCAGCCAGACCATGCTTTTTTCCTTCTTCGCCGCTTCCTCCAGCGCCCGTTCCATCAGCGCCGCGCCGGTGCCGGTTCCGTGAAATGCAGCACGCACGTACAGGCGCTCAATTTCCAGGCTGTCGTTGCCCATATCTTCCGACTGCGCCGCGCCGGTATTGAGTTTCAGGTAGCCCAGCGGCTGCGGTTCGTCCGGCCGCCACGCGAAATAAAAAGTGCTGCCTGCCTGCTGTAGTTCTTGCGTGAGGCGCGCTTCGCTGAAGGCTTCCTGCAAGTAGGTGCGCATGTGGTGTTCGTTGTTCTGCGCCGCAAAGGTTTCGTAAAACGTGGCCGCACTCAGCGCCGCCAGCTGCGTGATTTCTTCGGGCTGTACTTCCCGAATCTGCAGGTGCTGCCTGTCTGGGTTTGTCTTCATGGCACGGCCCGGTTTCCAAAGGTAATCCGCCGGCTGGGAATGTGTGGTGCAGCAGAATTCCGGGCATGCCTGTTTAAATTGCGCCCGTGCAGCGCGTTTCCTTCTTCCAGACTGTGGCGCCGCAGCGGATGCATCTGTTCGTGGCGCTGCTGCTCACGGGTTTGTTCCTGGTCTTCCTGCTGCCGATGGGACCGGGCATCACGCCCGACAGTGTGGCGTATCGGGAAGTGGCGCTGAACATCATGCAGGGCCGCGGCCCGGTGAACCATCAGGGTCATTTCGTGAACCACTGGCCTCCGCTGTATCCCGCCATGCTTGCGCTCTGTGCCTTGCTCAGCGGCCTCGACATTTCTTCTGCGGCCATGCTGCTGCAGGGTTTGCTGTTCTTTGCGTATGTATGGCTGCTGTTCCGCATCAGCCGGCAGTGCTGCTTTTCGCCCGCGCTCAGCCTGTTTCTGGTGCTGGTTTGCTGTCTGCTTCCGGGCATGTTCAACTTTTCACGACAGATGAGTGAAGGCCTGTTCAACACCTTGCTGCTGGCGCTGGTGAGCGTAGGGCTGGATGCTGCCAAACAACCCAAGCCCCTGCTGCTGGGCGTGCTGGTCGGTTTGCTGTTCCTTACGCGCTACGCCGGCATGGCTTTTATGGCAGGATGTGCTGCTTTTCTGATGTTCTTGGCTCTTCCGGATTGGAAGCGCATGCTGCGGCACTTTTTCCTCTTCGGAATAGGCCCGGCCACGGCCATGGGCGGCTGGATGCTGCTGGAACAGTGGATGCACGCGGGTCACTTCAACAGAAAGGCCACGTTTCATCCCATCCCCGAGCAACAGCTGCAGTCGCTGTCGGGACTGGTGAATGCGCAGCTGTTTCCGCCGCTGCAATGGATTTGGCCGTTTTCGGGTTTGCTGATGCTGGGGCTGTTTCTGCTGCTCAGCGGCTGGTGGATGTTCCGCTGGAGGCAACGCACAGAAACCAAACAGTTCGGCTTCATCTGGCTCTCGGTGTGTGCATTCCTGGCTTTGCTGCTGCTCACCTGCTTGTTTCTGGATGCGCATACGCCGCTGGATGCCCGGATCTGGTCGCCGGTGGCGCCGCTCCTCTTACTCCTTTTGTTTCTGATGCTGCAGCAGGCGCCTTCCCTGCTGCGTCTGGGCCTGCCGCTGTTTTTGTTGCTGTGGAATCTGGTTCCTTCCGCCGCGCAGTGGAACAACTTCCGCAAAAATGGCGAGGGACTGAGCGCCCGAACCTGGCGAACATCGCCCACGCTGCGTGCCGCCGCTGCTGCGGTACAATCCGGGAAAGCGGTGTATTCCAACGGCGCCGATGTGCTGAACTACTACTGGAATCCCGCTGGCCGCTTTCGGATTCACCCGATGCCGCTGAAGTTTTATCCCACTTCAGGCATTCCCAATCCGGGATTTGAGCGGGAAAGCAAAGCCATGATGGCGGAAGTGCAACAGCGGAAAGCGGTATTGGTGTATTTCCATGAGATCCGCTGGCGGAAATACCTGGAAGACAGCGCAGGCATCGCAAAGCGGCTGCGACATGAAAAGCCAGAGCGCTATCCCGATGGGCTGATGCTTCGTTAAACCGCGTTCACCGATGCCCATGAAAAAAGGGTAAAACGGCACTTCCCCGGGACTCGCGTTGCTCGCCCGGGACAAGCGTGGGCCTCAGCGACCGAGTACCAACTGGGCGCTTCGAGTGCCTCAGCTACCGGATGTTTAGCGCAGCAATTCTGCCAGGCTCATCTCCAGTCCTTTGCCGGAAATGCCCACGGGCTTCTGGTTGAACTGCTGGATGCGCACCAGGGCTTTCTCGATGGTGAGGGAAACGTCTTTGAAGATTTCATAGTCGTCAATCTTCACTTCCTTGCCCATCAGGTAGCCGAACACGCGCGCCATGCCGCAGTTGGCAATGAAGTCGGGAATGACGCTGGTATGCTGATCCATATAGGTGGAAATCGGACCCATGAAGATTTCTTTATCGGCGAAGGGCACGTTGGCGCCGCAGCTTACCACTTCTACGCCGGCAGCTACCAAACGCTCGGCCTGTTCCTGGGTAATCAGGCGGCTGGCCGCGGCAGGGATGAAAATCTCGTGTGGCAAATCCCAGATGCGGGCGTTCACTTCTTCAAAAGAAAGCATGCCTTCGGCGCGCAGCTTGTTGCCGTCGCGGTCGTTGAACAAGCGGGTGATGTCGTCCTGGTCGAAGCCTTTTTCGTTGA
The DNA here is from genome assembly GCA_039796915.1 of Bacteroidota bacterium. Taxonomy (GTDB): domain Bacteria; phylum Bacteroidota; class Bacteroidia; order NS11-12g; family UBA955; genus REEB481. Next base: position 3,240 of record JBDKIU010000094.1, read on the forward strand.
TGAGTCCGCCGTCGCGGTCAATGATGCCCACAATGCGCACGCCTTCGCGGGTCAGGAACCAGGCCGCAGCCGCCGCCACGTTGCCCCAGCCCTGGATGATGGCGTATTTGCCGTTCATAAATCCGCCATACACGTTGTAATAATGACGCACAGCCTCGGCCACGCCCCAGCCAGTGATCATGTCGGCCACGGTGTATTTACGCGCCAGTTCGGGAGAAAAACGGGCGTCTTCCAGCACTTTGGAAACGCCTTGCTGCAACTGGCTGATGGCGCGCAGCTTTTCTTCGTTGTTGTACGACTTATGATGGCCGTTCACCACGCCTTCCTGCGGATGCAGCAATCCCAGACTGGCGGTCATGGGAATTACTTCGTGGATTTCATCCACGTTCAGGTCGCCACCGGTGCCGTAGTAGTTTTTCAGCAGCGGATAAACGGCTTTATACCAGCGCTCCAGCACGCCTTTCTTGCGCGGATCGGCAGGGTCGAAGTTGATGCCTGATTTTGCGCCGCCAATGGCCGGTCCGCTGATGGTGAATTTTACTTCCATGGTTTTTGCCAGGCTTTCCACCTCACGGCGATCCAAACCTTTGCGCATGCGGGTTCCTCCGCCGGCAGCGCCATTGCGCAGGCTGTTGATGACCACCCAGCCTTCGGCTTCGGTTTCTGTGTCTTTCCATTCAAATACAATCTCGGGCCTCTTGTGCTCAAAACGCTCTACCAGTTGCTGCAGTCGGTTCATGTTGTATGGGTATGCTTATGTTTTTAGATGATGTTGGAAAAGTCACCGTGCAGGGCGCCGGTGCAATTGTCGTGGCTTGCGCCGGTGAACTCGCCGCGGGTGGTGCTCAGGTTGCAAACGCGCAGGGCGCAAAGCAGGGCAAAGATGAGTGCTTCCTTGAAGTTCACCAGATGGCTGTCCGGAACCACTATGCTGGCATCGGTTTCGCTTTGGATGAACTCGATGAGTGTTTGGTTGAAGGCGCCGCCGCCGGTCACCAGCACGCGCTTGCCTTCGGAAGCGCCACCACACAGGGCGTCGATGTTCCGGCCGATTTGTCCGGCAATATGGTTGACCAGTGTTTTCATGCGGTCAGCCAGCGGCAGTCCGTCGTAATCGCGCACGATGTGCCAGAATTCTTTATTGATCCACTCACGGCTCAGGCTTTTTGGGAAGGGCCGGTGGTAGTATTCGATGTCTTCGAGGCGGTTCTGCAATTCGTAATGGATGGAACCCGCCGCAGCAATGGCTCCGCCTTCGTCGTATTTCTGTCCGGCTTCGCGCGCCAGCCGGTTCAGCACAATATTGCAGGGAGCGATGTCGTAAGCGAAGCGGCTGCTGCCGTCGCTGCCGGAGATGTTGCTGATGCCGCCCAGGTTCAGGCAGAAATCGTAGTCGCTGAACAGCAGGGCATCTCCGATGCCCGCCAGCGGCGCACCTTGTCCGCCGGAAGCTACGTCCATGCGCCGGAAATCATTCACCACCGGAAGTCCGCAAAACGCCGACAGTGTCTGACCGCAACCGACCTGCGCGGTGAGCCAGCCATCGGGATCGTGAAACAGCGTATGGCCATGGCTGGCCACCAAATCGGCCTGGGCGCCGTGCTTCAGCAGAAACGCCTTCACCAGCTCGCCCAGGTAACGTCCGTAAAAAATGTCGGTTTTGGCATAAAGCAGCGAACTTTGGTATTGCAGCTGCGACAGGCGCACGCGCCACTTTTCTTCATAGGGAATGGTTTCTGCCGCTTCAATATGATACGTCCAGCCCTCAGAGGTTCCGACCAGGCGGCACAGCGCAAGGTCCACACCGTCCATCGAGGTTCCACTCATGATGCCTACAACGCGAAAGGTTCGTTCCATAAGCCTTTAAAGTGGGCAAAAATACGTCCACGGTGTATTTTTGGGGCATGAGCAACCGCAGAAGCTTCATCAGAAACAATGCCCTGCTGTTCACCGCACTGGCCACAGGCAATCACCTGCAGGCCCTGGAACACGCGCCCAACCTGGTTTCCGGCGATCCGGCCGATGAATCTTACTGGCGGTTGGTACGCGCGCAATTTCCGCTGGACAGCAAAAAAACATTCCTCAACAACGGCACGATGGGCCCTTCGCCCTATCCGGTGCTGGAAGCCGTGAAATCAGGCCTCGACAAAACTTCGCGCGATGCGCAGTACGGTGGCGGTGAAGCTGAAGCGCTGGAGGCTCTGGCAGCTTTCCTCGGCACAGCCAAAGAAGAGCTCGCGCTGGTGCACAACGTTTCTGAAGCCATCAACATCGTGGCCCACGGTCTTCCCTTCAGCAAAGGTGATGAAGTGCTGATTACAGGCCACGAACATGTGGGCAATGCGCTGCCCTGGCTGAACCGCGCACGCCTGGATGGTATCGTGCTGAAGGTGGTGCCGCTGGGGAAAACGGCAGCCGAAACCCTGAACAATGTGAACGCTGCCATCACGCGGAAGAGCAAGGCTTTAGCCTTGCCGCACATTCCGTGTACCATCGGACAGGTGCTGCCGGCAAAGGAAATCTGCGCCCTGGCCGCCTCGAAAGGTTTGTGGAGCTTCATCGACGGCGCACATCCTCCGGGGATGCTGGAGCTGAACCTGCACGACATCGGCTGCGACTTTTACGCTTCCTGCTGCCATAAATGGATGCTCGGTCCGCAAGGCACCGGCTTTCTGTATGTGAAAAAAGATAAACTGGATCTGCTGCAAACGCGCGGCGTGGGCGGCGGCAGCGATACCGGATGGGATATGCTTTCCCAACCGCCTTCCATGAAAGGATACGCTGCGTCGGCTCATCGCTATTACTACGGAACGCAAAGCGCAGCCTTGTACCACGGCATTGTGGCGGCCATCGCTTTTCAAAACAACATCGGCAGGGCCAACATCGAACGAAGGGTGCGCAGCCTCGCCGCCTACCTGCAGGAACAGCTGCTGGCGCTGGGCGACGGCATCGACATGCTCACGCCGTTGGAAGCGGCTTCGCGGGGCGCGCAAATCGCTTTTCGCTTCCGCGGAAAAGACAACAGGCAGTTTTATGAGCAGCTGGCGAAAAAGAACATCATCATCCGCCATGTTCCGGAAAATGGCCTCGACTGCCTGCGGATATCAACGCACGTGTACAATTTCCATGACGAAGCCAATTTATTGGCTGAGGAAGTTAAACGCTACATCGGCTGATGCTTCCTGCTGCGCAAGAAGCCGACATCCGCGCGCAATGGCGTTCGGGCAAGCCGTCTTTTGTGCTGTTCAGCTCCGGAAGCACCGGCGCACCTTCCGCATACACGCTGAGCCGCCGGCTGATGGAATGGAGTGCGGCACAAACGGGCGCAGCCCTGAAGGTTCAGGCCTCCGACCGCATTTTTTGCTGTTTGCCATTAGACAAGGTCGGCGGCCTGATGCAGGTCATCAGAAGTGAATCATGGAACATCCCGTTGCTGGCAATCCAGCCGGCACTGCATCCCATGAAATACCTGGAAGCGCATCATCCTTTCAGCATCACTTCGCTCACGGGAAGTCAGCTGAATGCCAGTCTGGGTGATGCGGCAGAAATCGCAAAGCTGCGCCGCTTCCGCGTGGTGCTGGCCGGTGGCGAAGCACTTTCCGCAGCCACAGAACAAACAGCAATGGATGAAGGTATTCAGCTGTGGCATACCTACGGCATGACCGAAACGGCGTCGCATATCGCCTTGCGCAGGGCGGGGACGAAGGGATTTATCCCTTTCCCCGGTGTAGCGCTGGAACGCGACGCCCGCGACGGCCACCTGATTATTGACATTCCGGGAATCCTCGAACAGCCCCTGCATACCCGCGACGTGGCCATGCTGGAAACCGACGGCAGCTTTCGGATTCTGGGCCGGCTCGATACAGTCATCAACAGCGGCGGCATGAAAATACAGGCAGAAGCCGTGGAGCAAATCATCGACGCGCTGCAACTGCTGCACAACCGGGCTTTTGTGGTGGCCGGAGCGCCGGATGCCACCTGGGGCGAAGCCGTCGTTTTGCTGGTGGAAGGTGAGCCATTTCCCCTCAGGCCGGAACAGCTGAAAGAAGCAGTCAACGAACGCATTCCGTATGGCGCTCCCAAAAGCATCCGATTCATCCCCAAACTGCCCCGAACAGACAGCGGTAAAATCAGCCGTCACGAAGTGCAAAAGTT
>JBDKIU010000095.1:0-12795 GCA_039796915.1 Bacteroidota bacterium
AAGAGTACTACAGGAACGCCTGCTGCTTTTGCTTTTTCAATGATGCCGGCTTCAGGATTATTGCAGAACACGGCTACTACACGGGCTTTGTTGCCTGTACTGAAATGATGAATCAGGTTCATGGCATTGCTGCCGTTTCCGGAGGCAAAAACCACAATGTGTTTCATGGATTTCCGGCCGTATGTTGGCTGCTGGTCCATTGGAATCCCGCAGCAATGATGTCAAACATTCGGTAATAGGGGCTTTGCGGAATTTCAGGGGCCTCCAGAAATCCTTCAAGCCAAACAGTTCTTTGCCCTGCCTGGTCAGGAAACTGAAACCTGCGGAACGGACCACGTTGCCATTGTCCGTTGATGGTCCACCAGCCGCACCAGCCGGAAGTTTGATTTAGTGGCAGTGCAAAACTTGGGAATTCGCTGCTTTTGCTGGTCATCATAGGCCAGCCCTGATTGCCGCGCACATAACGATGGGCGAAAGTGTCTCTGATCTGAATCATCTGTGCCAGGCTGGTCGCACTGTCGGCTTCAGGCGTGATGTTTATCCATAAGTTCGCCCGAAAGTCTCTTCCTTCCCAAATAAACCAGAGCATTTCTTTATTCGATTGAACCAGACGAAACTGCGGCGGCAGGGGAAACCTGAAACCGAAGTCGCCGGCAACCCTGTTCATCACACTGTCTGAATATTGGTTGGGTATCAATCCGCCCATCAATCCCTGGGCACATTCCGATGCATGGATGAGGCCTGGCAATGCAGCGGCATGCAGCTCCTGCGGTGCATTCAGCAGAAAAACGGTTTGATTTTTTGCCCAGACATTTTTGGCCATTAGTACACCCGATTTTTTTTCTGCTTTTTCGGCGGCTTCTTCCCAGAGTTTGTTGAGTTTCTTGTTTGACTTATCAGACTGCTTCACCAAAATAAGCAGAGAAGCGCCCAAGGCATCGCCCGCGGCCTGATCGGCATCCAGCAGCGCGCAGCGGTACATGGGTTCTGCCGGAATTAAACCTTTGTTGGGCCCGCCAATGCCGGAATCCAAAGCCAGATTCAACCAGGAATCCGAGCCTGAAGCAGCGACAATCAGCACTTCGGCAGGCATTCCCTGGGCCTGCATCAGTATTTTCTGTTTCCCTGGATTCCCGCAGGAAAAGAGAAACAAAACAAGCATGTTTAATGACAGTACGCGAAGCATAGACATGGCAAAACTAGGAACGTACCCGGGCTTTTCTGGTGAAGATTAAAGAGCGGACAGGTCGGCGCTTTTTTTCACCCATGTAGATTTCTTGATGACCAGTGTTTGTCCGGTTTTCAACGGAGTCTTGCCCAGTTTGTTCCAAGACCGCACTTGCGCAACGGTCACTTTGTGTTTTGTGGCAATACTGTAAACTGATTCGCCCTTACGCACTTTGTGATACAACGTGGTGGTTTGCTTTTCGTAAACCGGTTCGGCGGCTTTGGCGATGGCTATTTGTTCTCTGGCATAGGTGAAGATTTCCTGTTCACGCTCCAGGTAGCTCATGGCCAGATGGTATGGAAGCACGATTTCATTTTTGCCCGAATTGGGAACAACCTGTTTGATATAGTGCTCATTGTATGATTTGATGTCCTGAACGGGAACATCGAGGATTTTGGCAATGTGCTCCAGATGAACCAAAGAATCTACGGCAACCCTTGCGGTGAGCAGGGAACGCCCGTTCTGTCCGTCGTCGCCAAGGTGTGTGAAGTTCATCACGTAGGCCATCGCCAGAAAGCGCGGGATGTAGTTTTGGGTTTCTTTCGGAAGGAAGGGTTTGATTTCCCAGAATGTTTTCTTGCCACCGCTGCGTGCTATGGCTTTTTTTACGTTGCCCGGACCGCAGTTGTATGAAGCAATGGCCAACAGCCAGTCGCCAAATAAATCGTAACTGGATTTGAAAAACTCACAGGCTTTTTCAGTGCTCTGAATAATGCTTTTGCGTTCGTCCACATATTGGTCGATGCGCATATCGTACATCTTTCCGGTATAGGGCATGAATTGCCACAAACCCGTGGCGCCGCACCAGGAAACTGCATTAGGATTTAGGCTTGACTCAATGATGGAAACGTATTTCAGTTCCTGAGGAAGATTGTAACGGTCAAGCACCTGCTCAAACATGGGGAAGTACAGCAGCTTGCGCTGGTGCAGCCGGTCGAAGTAGGCTGGAGATGCAATATTCAGGGAAGACAAATGCTGCCTGACAAAAACGTTGTATTGAAAGGGAATGGCACTGCCCAGCATCAGCATCTGTGCATCAAAGTCTGTGGCGCTCAGCTGGCTGAACCAATCGCGCTCGCAGCGAAAGGCATCGTGATTTGGAATGTTTTCAAGAAACAAACAGGTCAGGCTGTCAATCCTGTTCAGGCTGTTTTCTGTTTCGGGTATAACCACAGGAACCTGCGCCCTGAGTTCAGGCATCAGCAGAAATAAACAGGAAACAATTCCCGAAATGATGCTTGCCTGTTTGAATTTGTGCTTCCAGTTCTTCACTACTTCTTGCAAAATTAAGCCTCATATGGTCCAAAATGAAACCGGCTGTGCATAAAACGTCCGGCTAACTGCACATATTTTGTAAATTTGAACGAAAAACGCCCCCGGTTCAAGGCAAATGGTGCCGGCTTTGCAGGCCAGTGGCAGGAGAATGAGGGCTGTACTTTTAAAAATACAATCCCCGAAACATGTCCGTAAACTTACCAGAATTTACCGCTCCTGAGGAGCGCGCAGCGCTCGAAGCGCAGCCAAAGGCAATCGGAATCAAGCAGAAAAGCGGTGGTTTATATATTGGCATTCCACGAGAAATTACCTTCCAGGAAAACAGGGTAGCCCTTACCCCAAGTTCGGTTTCTTACCTTACCGCCAACGGACACCGGGTTGTGGTGGAAACTGAAGCCGGGAAAGCATCGCATTTTACCGATCAGTATTACAGCGAAGCAGGTGCGGAAATTGTTTCTGTAAAGGAAGAAGTATATAAAAGTGACATCATTCTGAAAATAGATCCACCTACTTCCAGAGAAGTTGACCTGATGCATCCCGGTCAGCTCATCATCAGCGCGTTGCAGCTGGATCAGCTGGATGAAGTATTGCTGCGCAAGATGATGGACAAGCGGGTGAATGCCCTGGCGTACGAGTTCCTCGAGGACGATTCCGGCGCCTTGCCCATCATTCGGGCCATGAGCGAAATGGCCGGAACTGCCAGCATTATGATTGCCGCCGAATTGCTTACCAACAGTCAGGTGGGCAAGGGTGAACTTTTGGGAGGTTTCGCCGGAATTCCGCCCACGCAGGTGGTGATCATTGGCGCCGGTGCTGTAGGTGAATACGCGGCAAGAACCGCACTGGCCCTGGGCGCCAACGTGAAGGTTTTCGACAACAATGTGTATCGGTTGCGTCGGTTGCAGAATCTGCTCGGACGGAGCATCTATACCAGCACCATCCATCCCAATGTTTTGTCGCATGCACTTTCTGCAAGCGATGTGGTGATTGGCGCGCTTCGCGGGAAATCAGGCCGCAGCCCGGTGGTGGTCACCGAACAAATGGTGATGCAGATGAGGCCCCGCAGCGTGATGATTGACGTAAGCATTGACCGTGGGGGAAACTTTGAAACCAGTGAAGTTACCAATCATGAAAAACCCATTTACCGTCGGCATGATGTGATTCATTATTGTGTGCCAAATATTGCTTCCAGGGTGAGCAGAACTGCGAGTTATGCCCTGAGTAATATTTTCACACCCTTGCTGATGGACATGGCTGAAACCGGTGGATTTCATGAATACCTGCGCTTTCGGGCGGGTGCCAGAAAAGGAACATATTTGCTGAAAGGCCTGCTGACCAATAAAACCCTGGCCGAACACTATGCCATTCGCTACCAGGATATCGATTTGCTGATTGGCATGTTCAGCTGAACGCTGAACCATTTCCAAGGTAGCGCAGCACTTCTTCCTTTTTTTGCGGAGAAACTTCCACTTCGCTGCCGTCGCTCAGCTGCAAAAATCCGCCTTTGCCGCGGTGCCAGGCAATGGCGTATTCCATGTTTACAAGGTGGCTTTTGTGCACGCGCAGGAAGCCGTCGCCCTGCAACAGGCTTTCAAAATGCTTCAGCACGCGGCTCACGGTTTTTCGTCTTTGTCCGCTCAGATACAAGTCGGTATAGTTTCCGTTTCCGCTGATGCGCATGATTTCATCCACCTTCAACACTTCAAAACCGCTCAAAGTAGGGATGAGTATTTTCCGGATTTTACCGCTGTTCAGATTTTCCCTGATGACTCCGCTTTGCAAAGCCATGGGGTTTTGTTCTTGTTCGGCCACCTTTTCCACGGCACGCACCAGTTCATCAATGTTCAACGGTTTGAGCAGGTAATAAGAGGCACTGGCATTCAGCGCGCGCATGGCGTATTCGCTGTAGGCGGTTACAAAAATGGTTTTGTAGGGAAGTTCTGAGGTTTGTTCGAGCACGTCGAAAGCGTTGCCAAACGGCATTTCTACATCCAGAAATACCAAATCCGGTTTGAGTTCGCGAATCTGTTGGATGCAATCGCGCACATCTTTCGCTTCGCCAATGAGTTCCAATTGCGGACAATAACGCTGCACATAATGCCTGAGCGTTTCTCGTGAGGACTGTTCGTCATCGGCAATCAATGCGCGGATTTTGTTGTTCATCAGGATGCTTTGGTGCTTAATGGAATCTGAATGCGTACCCGTGTGCCTGAATCCGGAAGTACGTCTTCAATAACCACCTGCACTCCGGTTTTATAAAGTTTATTCAGAATGTCAATGCGTTCTTCCGTGTTTTTCAAGCCTGTTCCGGTGCTGCGTTTTTGGTTGTCGGTTTTCAGTTCCTTGCTGCGTGTTCGTCCGATGCCATTGTCGGTAATCGTGCAGCACAAAAAGCCCTCATCGGTGCCGACTTCGATGCTCAGTAAACCTTTTTCTTCCTTGTAACGCAAGCCATGCCAAACGGCATTTTCAACATAAGGCTGAAGCAACAGCGGCGGTACTTGTAATTCATCCAGCGGTAAGGAATCTTCCATATTCCACACGATGTCGAATTTGTCGGCAAACCTTGCCTGTTCCAGGTCGGTATAGATGTGCAGCATGTCCAGTTCTTCCCGAAGGCTGATAAAATCTTTTCCTGAATTGCCCATCACATTTCGCATCAGGGTACTGAAGGTGCTCAGGTATCGGTTGGCCTCGCGTTCCTGGTGCAGGCTGATGTAATGATTGACCGAGTTCAGGGAATTGAAAATGAAATGCGGGTTCATTTGGTTGCGCAGCGACTGCAGCCGGTTTCTGAGGTTGGCCCGCTGTTTGGCTCTTAAGGTGCGGAACAGCAGAAACAACAGGATGAGAAAGAGCAAGAGTGCAATACCCAAAATGATGATGGCCTGTTTTTGCTTTTGAAGTTCCCAGTCACGCCTGATTTGGTCGGTTTCCAATGTTTTGATGCGCTGTTCCTGTTTGGCAAATTGTTCATTCAGGCCCAGCTTGCGCACCTCAACCAGCACTTCCAGATGGCGAAATGAATCTCTGTAAGCGGTATAGTTTCGATATGCCTGCAAGGCGCCGGCCCAGTCGCCTGTTTTTTCTTTGGTTTCGGCAATATGCAGCAAGGCTTCCTGCGCCCCGAGGTCGTCACGATGTTGTACCGCCGTTTCATAACCAGCGGTGAACATGCTCAGGGCACGCGGATAATTGGCGGTTTGGTTGTACGTAGATCCCAGGTTTAAGTAGGCTTGCCGCGCCACAAGATGGTTGTTGTTGTTCAGTGCGCCCCAAAGCAGCTGCTCGTTAACGTTCAGACTGGTGTTCAGGTTTCCGGAGCTGAGCAGGGCATCGCCGAATTTCCAGGCATAGGTGGCCGCATCGACCGACTTGGACTGCGACAAAAAACCGATGTTTTCCTGAGCCAGCTTCAGTGTGGCCGTGGTGTCGCCCGATTGACCGTAAATGCCCTGAAGCTGATTCATCAGTTCAAGTTTGGTTACGGTATCGCGCTGAACAACATTCAGGTTTCCTTCAAGTTCTTTGCGGGCTTGCTCCTTAAGCCCTTTCTTGAAAAGGATTTCAGCGTTTTTGTTGATGGCTTTTGCTTTGTCTTTTTTGCTGATGGCCGAAGAGTTCATGTAGTTCTTCTGAACCACCGCGGCTTTCTCCAGTTTGCCCGAACCTTCTAAAGCCAAAGCCAGCAGCCTGTCTGACTCCGCCTTCGCTGCTGCATTTTGAAGTTTTCCATAGCTCAGGGAAGCCTTTTCGAGCAATTCTGCTGCACGTTCCTTGTTGCCATTATTCAGGTGCAGCCGCCCCAAAAGCAGGTAACAGCGCGCCATTTCAACTTCGTTTTGTTCCTTGATGGCAAGGGCGAGCGCCTCGGCGGCCAGTTCCATGCTGCGCGCCGGCTGGCTCTGTTCGATGCGTTCGGCTTCAGCCATGATGAAGTTCCCACTCCTTTGCACGGGAATAGTCTGGCCTTCAGCAGCAAAGGCCTGAATACATAAAGCCAAGAGCAAGAGTTTTCGACAGGGCAACGCACAAATCTAAGGCACCGGATCGAAGTGACATCCCTGAATTCCTCGTCCACCAAGGCCGTTTCGGCAACTTCACCTGCAGGATGCGCCCATTCACTCATTGAACCGAGGCATTCACTCATTGCGGTTCAGGTGGCAGAAAAGAAGTTTCAGCTTTGAAGAAACATTCAACACATCATGAAACACCGCATCATTGCCCACATCGTGCTTTTCCTCGGTCTTGCCTGTGCAGGCCGGCTGCAAGCCCAGTACAATAAAGAAAACCTGAAGCTGTTCAGCAACAAGGTCTCTTATGCCGATACCTTATACCGCATCAGCAATGAACAAGCAGGCACAACAAATACATCCTACAGCTGGGCTTTTGGCGATAAAGGCCAGAAAATGAAACAGGAGCTGAGTATTGAAGAGCAGCGGTTCACCTTTGGCAACCTCCGTTTGTACATGATTTCTTCTGAACCTGAATTTGTAAAGGCACATCGTGGGCTGGGCAACTATACCAGTTTCAAAGATGCCCTGGCCAAAGGGTCAATCAAGGTTACTGAACTGCAGGGTGGAACAGTGAATACGCTGGTTTTTTTGAATACTGGCGCGGATACAGTCTTGGTGCTGGCCGGGGAAGTGGTTACGGGTGGCAAACAGGATCGCGTGGTTGGAAAAGATGTGCTTCTGCCCCCCAATTCAGGCCCGGTGCAGGTTCCGGTTTTTTGTGTGGAACGTGGCCGATGGACGCCCAATGGCAGCGGTTACACGTTCAACAATACGTTTGGTGTAACCTCGCCGTCGGTGCGTAAGGCTGCGGTAGTGGAAAAGAATCAGGGAGAAGTCTGGAACAAGGTTGCCCAGAAGAACCAGGCAGCCGGAACCTCATCCAGCTCCGGAACTTATACTGCCATAGCTCAATCCGAGAAAATCAACAAAGAGCTGCCCGCATACCTGAAACACTTTGAAAAACTGATGGCTCAGGATTCAGGCTATATTGGTTTCGTGGCTGTTACCGGCGACAGCATCATTTCCTGCGACCTGTTTGCCAACAATCAGTTGTTCAGGCAACAATCGCCAAACCTCTTGAAATCAGCGGCCGTGGAAGCCATCACTTCCGGTGCGGTGGTAAGCATCGCTGCAAGTAAAGTGCTGGCTTTTCTGGATGAACTGCTGCACGAGGAGCAGAAGCAGGAACAGCGCATTCAGGAAAACGGAACTATGCTGAAATCAGGCAACAGCAAGTTGCACATCAATTACTATAAAGCAGGGAAATGAAGCGCTGCTTGCTGATGCTGATGTTGGCTGTGTGTAACAACATGGTTGCGCAGCCCGGGCCCATACATATTTCTGATTCACTGCTGCAGCGCGGCTTTCAGGCACAGCCTATGGAACTTACCAGGGTTTGTCTGCCGCAGCCCTGGTCGTATTCCGAACCCTTGATGTCGCTTCCCACTTCGTATCTATTTGTTACGGTGGATTCTACGCCGCACCGCCAGGTTGACAGTCTGAAACGTGTGGTAGATTCCCTGAAACAGTTGCATCTGGCGCAGATGAACGGGCAGCACAGCCGCCACGAACAGTCGTTAAAAAAGTACCAAATGAATTTGCTGAAAACGGAAGCCATGCTGCTGCGCCATCAGCGATTGCTGTACACGGCGCTGCTGCTGACACTGATTCTGGCATGGCTGCTTTTCAGGGTGCGGCGCAGCGCCAAGTGTGGAAAGGACTTAGTTTTGCCGCATGAATCCGCGCATGAGCCAACTGTTGGAATTTCTGAAGGAATCACCGGATGATCCGTTTCTGAATTATGCCCTGGCACAGGAACATGTGTCGCTGGGCAACAGGGAAGAAGCGAAACGCCTGCTGGAATGGCTGCTGGAAACCCATCCGGATTATGTGGCAAGCTATTACCATCTGGGAAAGTTATTGGAAAAGGAAGGACAAAAAGAGGCGGCCCTGGAAGTTTATGACACAGGGATTTCCATTGCCGGAAAACTTGGCGAACAGCATGCCAGGGCTGAACTTCAAAGTGCCAAACTGGAACTGGAATACGGCGATTGAACAGCTGTGGGCGCTTATTTTGCTTCCTGCTTCAACTTCAATTGATTCAAACTGTCGGCCTGAGCCCGGGTACTTTTTAAGGCGGCTTCAAGGGCTTCGGTAAACAACAGGCTGCTGCGCAGGATGAGTAAATCTCTTTGTTCGCAATCAGCTTCAGAAAGGGAAGTATTGTGTTCCAGGGCGTTCAGCTTTTCAGTGATGTTTCTTCTGAACCGCATAAAATCTGCGTGTTGAGTTGCAGCATAATCTGGCCGTTCGGTCAGCATGTTTTCCAGAGAATCAAGCGCCAGCTCACAGTCTGTAAGCGCATGGTCGGAACGGGTACATGAAAACAGGAAGAAGCACAGAAAACTGCTGAGCAGGCGAAAGTTCATACGTCACTGAATTGCAGGCAAGCTACTTAATTTTGCGCTCATGCGCCGTACCATTTTGTCGCTATTCATCACCACACTGACCATGATGGAACTTCTTTCCACACCACAGATAAACTACCGCGTATCCTTTCCGGAGCCTCACACGCATTATGCAGAAGTACTCATGCACATCACCGGATTCAGGGAACAAGTGCTTGACATCCGCATGCCTTCCTGGACACCCGGAAGTTACCTCTTGCGCGAATTCGCGAAAAGTGTGGAACAGGTAAGTGCGATGGCTGATGGTAAAAAAGTAGCCTATGTACGCAACGATAAAAACACCTGGCAGTTTCCGGTGAAAGGAGTGAAATCGCTTACGGTTTCTTATAAGGTTTATGCGTTTGAATGGTCCGTACGCACGTCGTTCATCGACGCCGATATGGCCTTTCTGCACCAAACCTCGGTGTTTATGATGGCCGAACAATTAAAAAATGCTCCGGGAACCCTGGAAGTGCAGCTTCCCAAGAACTGGAAGCAGGTTCATGTGGCGCTTCCGCAAGCCAGAGGCAATGCAGAAACAACAGCCAACAGTCATGTATTTTCCTTTGAAAACTATGATGCGCTGGCAGATGCACCGCTGATTGCCGGCAATTATCAATCAGCCGATTTTCAGGTTCAGGGCATTCCGCATACGGTTGCGGTGGTTGGTCCGGGAAATCAGGATATGCCCGCTTTTGTGCGAGATTTAAAAGCCATTTGCGATACCACAACCGGCATTTTCGGACAACATCCAAGCAAAAGTTACCTCTTCATTGTGCTGAATACCGAAGCCGGCGGCGGCGGACTGGAACATGCCAACAGCTGCACTGTAATGATGCCGCGCTGGCAATGGAACAATCCCACGCGATACAAGCAGTTTTTGGGCTTATGCGGACATGAATACCTGCATTTGTGGAATGTAAAGCGCATCAGGCCGGAAGCCCTGGGGCCTTTTGATTACAGCAAAGAGAATCATACCGATATGCTTTGGGTTGCTGAGGGAATCACCAGCTACTACGATGAGCTCATCCTGCGCCGTGCCGGATTCTATACCCGTGAAGTGTATCTGGACAAAATGGCTGCCGCCATCAATGATCTGGAACAACGTCCGGGACGGTTTTACCAAACCCTTGCAGAAAGCAGTCATGATGCCTGGATACGTGAGTATCGGCCCAATGAAAACAGCCGCAATACCACCATCAGCTATTATGGAAAAGGACAAGTGCTGGCTTTTTTGCTGGATGCCATGATTACCTCAAGAACTTCAGGAGCCCGCAACCTGGATGATGTGATGAAAGGTCTTTGGAACTTATACCTGAACAGACCCGAACGCGGGTTCAGCAATGCTGAGTTTTACGCCATGCTCGACGCTGTGGGCGGTGCCGGCCTGGGCGCGGAAATCCGCAGTTTGGTAGAAAGCACTGAAACACCCGATTACAAGGCCATTCTTGCCAAAGCAGGCATGGACGCAACCAATCCGGGCAAAACGGAAACCACCTTGGGAATAAGTACCGCTTTGGAAAACGGCAGACTGCTGGTAAAATATGTGGAACGCGACCTTCCCGGATGGAAAGGCGGACTGAACGTGAACGATGAACTCATTGCCGTGGATGGCCGCCGTACCGGAAACTCCTTGGATGAAGTAAACCGTTTGCTCACCGCAAACCAGCAGATTCAGGTGCTGGTGAGCCGCTCGGGAATGATCCGCACCCTGACCCTGAACCCTGAAACGGTTACCCGTGCAGCCTGGAAACTGGAAGCACAATCGGCACCTGCGGTACAAAACATCCTGAATATTTTGCTGGATTGAAGTTGCTGCAGAATATGCCGGCAAACAAGCTTCTCAGGATGTTGCTGTCTGGCTTTGGTGTGATGTTGTTGCTGCCCTTTTCGGGCTTTGCGCAATCTGGTGCTCAGCCGCAGCGCTCCAATTCGGTTGCTCAATTCACCGGAACCACGGGCTATATTTTTACCGAACAGGCGATTGCGCTGATGCGCAAAAGCAAAGGAACGGCAGCAGCCGATTTCGGTAACGCACCTGATTTTCCATATCGACCTTTGGGCGCAGCTTTTCTGATTGCACCCAATCTGCTTATGGGCGCCGGAATGAATGTCACCGAAATACAGCAGGAGCGTTGTTTCTGGATTCCGGCACAACGTCTGTCCGCAGAAGTGTTCGATACGTTTATGTACGAAGTGCTGCCTGTGGCTCAGGCATATTCGGGTTCTCGCGGCATTGACGAAAATTATGCCATGTGGAAACTGAAACGAACCGCTGCTTTGTCCGTGTTCAGCATGGCATTGGCGCCCATTAAAATGGGTGATGTGTTGCAGGTTTGCATGGACAATGGCACCCTTCAGCCCGTGACCATTAAGGCAGATGAAGGTGAAAAATCTGTTTTTCTTGAAGAACAGTTTTCAGTGGCAGCTTCGGGATCTGCGGTGGTGAATGCGCAGGGTAAAGTTGTGGGCATTCTGATTCCTGGCCCTCATGCGGCAACACAAAACGATGCAGCGTTCAACCCTTTGCCCATGTACGGAAATGCCATTCAGCGTTTCAGCTCCTTGCCCGGAAAGGTGTTACAGTCCATGCTCGCCCAGAATATCCAATACCATGTACTGCAGCAGGGCACCAAACAGGAAACAGCGTCGTATTTACCTTACCTGAACCTGTTGTGTGGTTCTGACGAGGATTTATTGTGTGCCGCCGCGCGAAACGGACAGGATTTTTTATTGGATACTTTCCTGCAGATGGCTTGCAGTCGGGGCTGTTTTGACGTGAACAGGCGCGATGCATCCCAGTCTGCGTTGTTGCATATTCTGGTGCGGCGCCAGCTGTTGACTCCGCAGTTGCAGCAATTGTTGCGGTGTGCGCAATTACAGGTAGATCTTCCGGATGGAAGTGGAAAAACGGCGCTGCAGTATGCGGTGCAGCAAGGAAATACGATCATGGTTTCCATGCTGCTTCAGCGAGGAGCATCTGTGCGGGTGCATCATCAAAACGGCGAACCATTGCTGGTTGAAGCAGTTGGTCTCGGTTCTTTGGAACTAAGCAGGTTATTGCTTGCCCATGCCGGCTGGGATGCATTAACCACGGCGGAACAAAAGCAACTCAAAATGCAGGTGAAACGCACATCCAATGAAGCGTTGAAGCAGTTGTTCAAAAAGTATAAAACCAGGCGGCGTTAAGCTTATTTCAGCGCTTTAACCACTGTGCACATGATGGATGTGGCACGCACTACCACCGGGCCATCGTCAAGCCAGAGTTCTGCTTCACAGAAATGCAGCATGTTGCCTGTTTTCACAACCCTTCCCCGGCCATATAAAACAGCGCCGGTTCCGGGAAGGTGGTAATCTGTTTTCAGGTCGGCAGTAACCACACCGGCACCTTTGGGAACCAGCGTCCAAGCAGCGAAACCCATCACAAGGTCGCACACCGTAGCACTTACGCCACCGTGTAAAAATCCGTGTTGTTGCAGGTGTTGTTGCCCAAGCTGGATATGACCTTCGGCAATTCCGGGCGCTACATGATCCAGTTCAAAGCCAATATGTTTCATGAAATGCTGACCGGGCATAATCAGCTGAAGGTCTTCCCGGAAATCCGGATTCCTGGGCTCGAACGTGGGCGGTGTAAATGGAGGCTTCATTTGGGTTTATAGGCAGATTCCCGAAGGATGCGTTCAGGGTCATTCAGCATCATCAGGTCTTTCAGACTCATGTTTCTATTTTTACGCATGAAGGCTTCCACGATGCGGTAGCCGCTCCAACGGCCAATCATGGGCGGACAGTGTTCGGGGATTCCGCTGCCGCGTGTTTCATTTCCTTCAAT
>JBDKIU010000096.1:0-3935 GCA_039796915.1 Bacteroidota bacterium
CTTTCTTTGGCACGCAGCAGCAAAAACACATCCGAGCTGTTGAACAGCGCAAAGCCCAGCAGGCCTATACAGAGCTTCCGGTATGCCGCCGGACTTTCTTTCCAGAAACCCATCGAACTGAAAAAGGAAGGTTTGGCGTTGACGGTTTTGGGTTGTTGCCGGCTGCTGCGCAGCAGGAACGCGCTCAGCAAGGCCAGAAATCCCGGAATCATCGCCAGCAGAAACAACGTTTTGTATTCTTCCGGATGGAAGCTGAGGAAAATCAGTGCCAAAGCCGGACCGAGTGCGGCTCCAAACGTATCCAGGGCGCGGTGAAAACCGAATACTGTTCCCTTTTTCCCGGCTGCGGCTTCATCAGAAAGCAAAGCATCGCGGGCGCCGCTGCGGATTCCCTTTCCCAGCCTGTCCAGGGTGCGAACGCCAAAAACCCACACCACATGGCTTCCCAGGGCGAGCAGCGGTTTGGCAATGGCGCTCAGCGCATAACCCCACTGCACAAAAGGAACGCGTTTGCCGGAAAGGTCTGATTGCCTGCCGAAGTAGCCTTTGCTCAATCCTGCCGTAGCTTCTGCCAGGCCTTCGAGGATGCCAATCAGCAGCACGGAAAATCCGATTTGCTTCAGGTAAAGCGGCATCACCGGATACAGCATTTCGCTGGCCATGTCTGTAAACAGACTCACCAAACCCAATACCCAAACGGTGCTCGTGATGTGAGGAAAGAAACGCATGCCGGGCCGTGACGACAAATCTATCATCCTGCCCGAATATCTGCATCACTTCCGCAGAAATGGCCCAAAGCTGCCGCGCAATGGCGAAGTTTGCGCATCGTGCTGGTCAGCTTCACGGAACGAGGATTTTATTGTGCGCAGGGTGATTTCTACATCGATCCCTGGAAACCGGTGTCGCGTGCCGTCATCACGCATGCCCATGCCGATCATGCCTACCGTGGTCATGGTCATTACCTCGCGCACCACGTGTCAGGTCCGGTGATGCGCTTGCGCCTGGGCGCCGACATCAGTCTGGAAACCCTGGAATACGGCGAAAAACGCTACATCAACGGTGTGGAACTGAGCCTGCATCCTGCAGGACACATCCCTGGCTCTGCGCAGGTGCGTCTGGCCTATAAAGATGAAGTTTGGGTGATTTCCGGTGATTATAAAACTGAAGACGACGGCCTCAGCACGCCATTTGAACCCATACGCTGCACACATTTTGTCACGGAAAGCACCTTCGGACTGCCTTTGTTTCGCTGGCGTCCGCAGCAAGAAGTGATGGCGGAAGTGCTGCAGTGGATTCAGTCGCTGGCTCAGGAAGGTCGCAATGCCTTTATTCATGCGTATTCTTTGGGGAAGGCGCAGCGCCTCATCCGTGGTTTACATCAGGCCGGTGTTCCCATATTGGTGCATGGTTCGGTGCGCAATACCAACAAAGCGCTGCTCGAAGCCGGCCTGAATATTCCCGATCCGCCGATGGTTACCGCACAACAGCACATTGCGCCTGGCACCGTCATCATTGCCCCGGCCTCTGCTGCTGAAAGCAGCTGGACCAAGCGCTTTGAACCTTTTGGTGAAGCTGCGGCCAGCGGCTGGATGGCTTTGCGCGGAACCCGTCGCTGGATGAATGCCGAACGCGGGTTTGCCCTGAGCGACCATGCCGACTGGGATGGACTGCGTGCAGCGGTATTGGCAACCGGCGCCACCAACGTATTTGTAACCCATGGCTATGCAGCGCTCTTTTCACGCTACCTGCAGGAAGAGCATGGCCTGAATGCGCAGGTGGTGCGTGCCCAATTCACCGGCGAATCGGCCGATATGCGGGAGGAGGAAGCCTTATGAAACAATTTGCCGGGCTGATTGCGACATTGGACCAAACCACGTCCACCACGAAGAAAAAGGATGCGCTGGTTCAGTATTTCCGCGAAGCGCCGGAAGCCGACCGCGTATGGACCATCGCGCTGTTTACGCACCGTCGTCCGCGACGCAGTGTGAATACCACGCTGCTCAGGGCCTGGGCCGGAGCGGAGGCGGGCATTCCTGCGTGGCTGGTGGATGAATGCTGGCATATCGCCGGCGATATGAGTGAATGTCTGGCGGCCCTGCTGCCCGCAGGAACGAATACCTGCTCGATGAGTCTGGCGGAATGCATGGATGAAATCGGATCCTGGAAATCGCGCGATACAGAAGAAGTAAGGGAAGCAGTGTTGGGCATCTGGCGCGAACTGGGACGGCATGAACGTTTTGTGTTCAACAAGTTGATTACCGGCGGATTTCGCGTGGGCGTTTCCCAGCAATTGCTGGTGCAGTCGCTGGCCAGGCTGTTGAACCTGGAAGAAGCAGTGGTGTCCTTGCGCCTTGCCGGAAACTGGAGTCCGCAAAGTACCAGCTGGCAGGAACTGCTGCACGACGAACGCAGCGATGATGCCCGACTGTATCCGTTCTATCTGTCCTATCCGCTGGAGCAGAAGCTTGAACAGCTGGGCGCCGCCTCCGACTGGTTTGCCGAATGGAAATGGGATGGCATACGCGGTCAGCTGGTATCGCGCGGAACCCAGGTACATCTTTGGTCGCGTGGGGAAGAGCTGATCAGCGCGCAGTTTCCTGAATTGTCGCAAGAAGCTGCGCTCGCAGGACTGGAAGCGGTTTTAGACGGAGAAATTCTGGCATGGAGCGACGGCAAACCCCTGCCCTTTCAGGCCTTGCAAACGAGGCTGGGCAGGAAACAGGTTTCAGCTTCGGCCATGAAAAAAGCGCCTGTGGTGTTGCTGGCGTATGACCTGTTGGAATGGGAGGGCGCAGACATCCGGAACCGGCCGCATCATGAACGCCGGAACTTGCTGGAAGCGCTGGTGCAGAAGGTTCAGCATCCTGCGCTGCAGCTGTCGCCGCTGCTTGCCTTTGAAAGCTGGCAGGAACTGAAGGCGCTGCATACCCAATCACGCGCACAGATGGCGGAAGGATTGATGCTGAAGGAACGCAATGCGCCTTACCAAACCGGACGGAGGAAGGGTTCCTGGTGGAAATGGAAAACCGATCCTTACACGGTGGACGCGGTGATGATTTATGCCCAGCGCGGACATGGCCGGCGTGCGGGATTATACACCGATTTCACCTTTGCTGTATATGATGCACAAAGGAATCTGGTTCCGTTCACCAAGGCTTATTCAGGTCTGAGCGATGATGAATTTGCTACGATCAATCGCTGGATTAAAGACCATACCATTGAACGCTTTGGCCCGGTTTGTTCTGTGGAAGCACAACTGGTTTTTGAAATTGCCTTTGAAGGCATTGGCGCGAGCAAACGCCATAAATCGGGTGTGGCGGTTCGGTTTCCGCGGATGGTGCGCTGGCGCAGGGATAAAACCCTTGCAGAAATCAATACGCTGGACGATTTGCGCGGTTTGATCGGTGGCTGAGGCACCCGCCTGTCCCGGGGGAACGTAGTGAGTCCCGGGGAAGCCAGCGGTGCAGCTTGCCCCGTTTTTGAACGAAGCGATGCGCGGGAGTCTGGATGGAGCAGCATGTCACCCTGAGTTTATCGAAGGGTTTTGTTGTGTACCATTCATGGATGTGTCGTCCTTCGGCAAGCTCCCCCACAGCTCATTGCTAACGCAATTCGGTGGGGGCAGGCATCATGACAGGTTGGTGGCTGAGGCGCTCGAAGCCAAATGAAATGGGAATTTATGTGTTGGTGGCATCCCCGAGGCTGGGATCGGGACAAGCGAGCGCCTCAGCCACCTGGAAGGCCAATAAACAGCAAAGCCGCCCGAAGGCGGCCTTGCTGAAACAGTGTGAAACTGGATTTATTTACTCTTTCACAAAACGCACGGTGTACTTCTTGCCGTTGATTTCGGTGCTGATGAGGTACATGCCTTCGCTGAGTTTGCTGATGTTCACCTGCTGCTGGCCGGCGTTGTAGCTGGCCAGAACACGTCCTGA
>JBDKIU010000097.1:0-5835 GCA_039796915.1 Bacteroidota bacterium
AGCAGGGGAGAACTCGTTCTGGACGTGCCTGAAGGCACATCTAAAGAACCCAACGGCACCTTCGTGAGCTTCGTACCTGACGAGAGCATCTTTCGCAACTACCGCTTCATTCCCGAATACCTGGAAGAGCAAATCAGGAATTACACCTACCTGAACGCCGGCCTGAGCATCCGCTACAACGGAACGGAATACATTTCCAAACGCGGCCTGCTCGACCTGCTGGAACATAAAACCCACAGTGAAGAACTGCTCTATCCCATCGTTCATCTTAAAGGGCAGGATGTGGAAATCGCTTTCTCACATTCCAATGCCTATGGCGAGGATTACTATTCCTTCGTAAACGGACAATACACCACCCAGGGCGGTACACACCTGGCAGCGTTCCGCGAGGCCTATGTGAAAACAATCCGCGAGTTCTACAAGAAAGACTTTGAAGCTTCGGACATCCGCGGGAGCATTGTGGCGGCGGTGAGCATCCGCGTGCAGGAGCCGGTATTTGAAAGCCAGACGAAAACCAAGCTGGGCAGCATCGAAATGGGTCCCGATGGTCCCAGCGTAAAAAGCGCCGTGCTGGATTTCATGAAGAAGGCTGTGGATGACTTTCTGCATAAAAACGCTCCGATTGCCGAAGCCCTGCTGAAGAAAATCCAGCTCAACGAACGCGAGCGCAAGGACATGGCAGGCGTGCAGAAACTGGCCCGGGAACGCGCCAAAAAAGCCGCCGTACACAACAAAAAGCTGCGCGACTGCCGCTTCCATTATTCGGACAACAACGGAGACCACAAGCACGAAACCACTTTGTTCATCACTGAGGGTGACAGCGCCAGCGGCAGCATTACCAAAAGCCGCAGGGTTGAAACCCAGGCGGTTTTTTCCCTGCGTGGTAAGCCCTTGAATTGCTACGGACTGAAGAAAAAAGTGGTCTATGAGAACGAAGAGTTCAATCTGTTGCAACACGCGCTGGACATTGAAGAGAGCATTGACAACCTGCGCTACAACCGCATTGTAATTGCCACCGATGCCGATGTGGACGGCATGCACATCCGTTTGCTGATGCTCACCTTCTTCCTGCAGTTCTTCCCCGACCTGGTGCGCAACGGTCATCTGTTCATCCTGCAAACGCCTCTGTTTCGGGTGCGTAACAAGAAAGAAACCATCTATTGCTACAGCAACGAGGAAAAACAAAAGGCTCTGCAGAAGCTGGGCGGCAAGCCTGAAATCACCCGCTTCAAGGGTTTGGGCGAAATTTCTCCGGAGGAATTCAGCTTGTTCATCGGCGCCGACATGCGTTTGGAACCCGTGATTCTGCGCGATGCCAGCATCGAAAAGATTCTGACTTACTATATGGGCAAGAATACCCAGGAGCGGCAGGAATTCATCATTGACAATCTGCGGGTGGAGAAAAATACCGAAGAAGAAATCGGTATTGATGCCGCGTGAGTGCTGAAGCACCCTTCCGTGTTTATTTTTGAACCATGAACCGCATCTTTATTGCTGCACTGAGTTTATCGCTGTTATGGACTTCCTGCGAAAACAGGGAACAGAAACAGGCCGCTCGTTTTGCACCTTACAACAAGTTTGTTCAACAGGAACGCGGCCTGGATTCCATCCCGGATTCCCTGGCCACGCCGTTGCGCGATTTTGCGGTGATGTATCCAGGCAATACCAATAGCCCGGATTACTTGTTTGCAGCCGCTTCGGTGTATGAGCGTCAGGGCAAATGGTATCAGTCTGCCGAGAATTTTGAACAATATGCAAAGCTCTTTCCCGCGGGGAAGAAGCTGGAACGCGCCATGCTGGCCTCTGCCCACAATTATGTGGAATCCGGCAATACCAAAAAGGGCAAGGCGATGTACGAAGCCTTTTTACAGAAGTTTCCCAATTCAAAACTCGCCGAAGACGTGCGTTTGCTGCTTCCCGACATTGAACTGAGTCCGGAGCAATTGCTGGAAAAAGTCCTGGAACGCGCCCGTCAGGATTCCCTCAAGAAAGCACAGGCACAGCCTTAAGGCAGGCAATCGAGTAAGCGGATGGTTTCCACAGCCTCGCGTACGTCGTGCACGCGCAGGATGGAGGCACCTTTCATCAGCGCAACTGTGTGCAGGGCAGTGCTTCCGTTCAAGGCTTCTTCCGGCGTGCAGTTCAAGGTTCTCCAGATCATGGATTTACGCGAAACGCCCACCAGCAAAGGATGTCCAAGCACCCGGAAATCTTCCAGCCTGCTGAGCAGTTCAAAGTTCTGCGCCACCGTTTTTGCAAATCCGAAGCCCGGATCCAAAACCACTTCATGGATGCCGTGTTGCCTGAACAAATGAATTTTCTCGGCGAAATAGGACATCACTTCATTCGTAACATCATCATAAACAGCGAGTTGCTGCATGTTTTGCGGGGTTCCTTTTTTGTGCATGGCAATGTAGGGAACCTGCAGTTTTGCCACGGTTTCGAGCATGTTGGGGTCATCTTCACCGGCAGAAATGTCGTTAACAATAGAAGCACCGGCTTCCACGCAGGCGCGGGCCACGCTTGCGTAAAACGTGTCAATACTCACCACAGCATCTGGAAATCGTTTCAACAGAGCTTCCAGCGCGGGAAGCACCCGGCTTAGTTCCTCTTCAGCGGAAACTGGTGCTGCGCCCGGGCGTGTACTTTGTCCGCCGAGGTCCAGGATGCTTGCACCTGCTTCCAGCATCATTTCGGATTGTGCCAAAACCGCCTCAAAGCCGTTAAAACGGCTCCCGGCGTAAAAACTATCCGGCGTGAGGTTCAAAATCCCCATCACCAGCGGGCGTTCCGCACTAAGGAGTTTGCCCCGGCAATTGAGGGAAAAGTACTGAGCAGCTTCAAAGAGAGGCATTATTATTGCAAATTAAAACCACATGCAGGATACCACACGCCAATACCAGGAGGAACTGAAAGGCTGCCGGGAAATATTTTCCCGTAAAAACGAAGACTATGGTCCCGCCTGGCGTGTGCTGCGTCCCAGCAGCATTACCGATCAGATCTTCATCAAAGCTCAGCGCATCCGCAGCATTGAAGAAAAGGGCGTGCAGAAGGTGGGAGAGACCGTAGAAAGTGAATTCCGCGGCATTGTGAACTATTGCATCATTGCCCTGATTCAGCTGGAACTCATCGCTTCCGGAAAGCAGGAAGCACCCGGCCATGAAGCGCTTTGTGCCCTGTACGACAAACATGCCGATGAAGTGATGCATCTGATGTTACGTAAAAACCACGATTATGGCGAAGCCTGGCGTGACATGCGCATCAGCACCTTCACCGATTTAATCCTCATGAAGTTGTTACGTGTGAAGCAGATAGAAGACAACGATGGCTCCACCCAAATCAGCGAAGGCGTTGAAGCCAATTACAGCGATATGATGAACTACGCAATTTTTGCCTTAATTCGCCTGAAATCAAATTCGAACCGCGCCTGATATGAAGCCATTGACCCTTTTTTCCCGCTTATTCGTTGGATGCCTGTTTATTTTTTCAGGGTTCATCAAATTAAATGATCCTACCGGATTCAGCATCAAGCTCAATGAATACTTCGATGTTTTCGGAAAAGACCTCAGTGCCAAGCAAGACACACTGCATGTTTCCGTAAAAGAAGCAGGTGAAGTGTTGAAGTTAAAATCGCAGCAGCTGTACGCATTTGATGATGTAAAAGAAGTGCAGTTCAATACCAGCGCTGAACAGGTTACAGACAGTTCAAGCGGTGCTTTTGGACAAACGAAGATTTCCGTTTTTGGCGTCTTTGATGGCGATAATTTCTTCAATAATGAATATTTCCTCCCCGACAGCCAGTCGGTGCGCAGCATCCTGTTTTCAGTAAAAGCAGATTCGGTGGTGTTGTTCAGCAAGGATTTCATCATTGGCATAGCCCATCCCCATCATTTCTCGCACAAGATTGATGTTTCCAAAATGGTGAAGAAAGATTCCTTCCTGGTGGGCTGGTTCACCGCCATGAAAGAATACACCGTGGGCATGAGCATCCTGATCTGCGTGCTTGAAATCATCCTAGGCATCACCCTGCTGATTGGATGGAAGCCCATTTTAACCATCTGGTCGTTGTTGCTGATGATTTTGTTCTTCAGCTTCCTCACCTGGTATTCAGCCAAATACAATAAAGTCACCGACTGCGGTTGCTTTGGCGATTTCATCAAGCTCAAGCCCTGGCAGTCGTTCTATAAAGATGTAGTGCTGCTGGTGTTCATCATGATTCTGTTCTTCCGCAGAAAATTCATCAAGCCGGTATTCTCACCTCCTTTTGCCTGGAAGCTCACGGCACTGGCCGGACTGGCCGCTCTTGCGCTGGCGCTGATTTGCTACTATCGCCTGCCCATGTTTGACTTCCTGCCCTACAAAGTTGGCAACGACATCCGTGAACAGATGAAGGTGCCAGCCGGCGAACGCGCCACCGATTCCATACAGATGGTGTTTGTGATGGGCAAAGGCAGCGATTCCGCGGAGTTCACCCTGAAGCAATGGGACAGTGCCAAGAAAGCAGGCTGGACGTATCAGCGCCGCAAGGATAAAATCATTGTTCCTGCCTACAAGCCGCCGATTCATGACCTGGAAGTGACCGATCCGGAAACAGGTATGTCCATGCTGGATTCCATGCTCGATTCCAAAGGGTATAAACTTATCATCGTGAGCGCCATCCTTGAGAAAGCCCGTGTGCAGGCCGCCCAGAAAGATTTGAATGCACTGGCTTCAGCCTGGACAAAAGAAGGTCATGCCATTTGGGCGCTGACCGGATCCGAGCAGGGAACCCAGAAAGCCTATCGTCAGGAACACGGCGTTCCTTATCGTTTCTTCAATACCGACGGCACTGTGCTGAAAACCATGATCAGAAGCAATCCCGGAGTATTGTTGCTCCAGGGCAGCAAGGTGCTCGCCAAATGGCCTGCTTCCAATATTCCGGATCTGGAAACAGTGAAAAAATATATGCGCTGATGTTTCGGTTCATCCTGCGGAAATTGGGCTTCGCCTGCCTGATCCTGTGGGGCGTGGCTACGCTGGTGTTCTTCCTGTTTATGGCGCTTCCCTCGGCCGAGGAAATGTTACTCGGACAGCGCAGCGATGTCAAAACCAAGGAGGCCATCATCCGTGAACTCGGCCTGGATGAACCCGTGTACAAACGTTACCTGTACTTCCTCAACGACCTTTCTCCGGTTTCTGCCTACACGGATTCCGCAAAATTGAAGGATGTTTCAGGATGGCAGCTGGCACAAATGGGCAGTACAACTTTTGTGTTGAAAAAACCCTGGCTGCGCACCAGTTATCAAAGCAAAAAGCCAGTCACTGCGCTGTTGCTCGATGCATTCCCGGGAACTTTGCTGCTGGCAGGTGCAGCCTTGCTCTTCGCAGCCGTGTTGGGTATCGGGCTTGGCATGGTGGCAGCCTGGAAGGCCGGGAAATTCGCGGATCAATGCATTTCTGTCTTTAGCAATCTGGGCATTTCGGCGCCCTCTTTTTTCGCAGCCATGTTCATCGCCTGGTTGTTCGGCTACCTGTGGAGCGACGTTACAGGATTGTCCATGACCGGAAGTATGTACGAAGTTGATCCGCTGGGACGCGGACGTGTTCTGGCCTTGCAAAACCTGATTCTTCCGGCCATTGCCCTGGGCATCAGGCCTTTATCGGTTTTTGTGCAGCTCACGCGCAACAATGTGCTGGAACAAATGGCGCAGCCTTATGTGCGCACGGCCAGGGCCAAGGGATTAAGCGATGCGGCCATCCTGTTCAAACACGTATTGCGCAATGCGCTAAATCCCGTACTCACTGCCGTTACAGGATGGTTCGCCAGTTTGTTGGCAGGTGCCTTTTTCACGGAAT
>JBDKIU010000098.1:0-8250 GCA_039796915.1 Bacteroidota bacterium
ATCTTCAACAACGCACAATTCACTGCTGTTTCTTGCCGGATTCAGGCAGATGGGGCAATATTCCTGGTCGCTCACGTTTCCGCATTGCCTGCACAGTTTCAGGTCTTTTTTCAGGCGTTCCAGGGCTTTGGCCATCTGCAATACTTCACCTTCCGGGCGGCGCATCAGGTGGATGACCATCCGTACGGCGGTGCGCCGGCCAATACCCGGAAACGATGAAAGTGCCTGAACGGCGTCGTCAACAATACGCGAACTGGATTCCATCGGGGCGAAGTTAATTCCTGCCGGTCATTGCGTTTCTCGTTTTTTCAGCCATCCCCCGTCCGACACCTTTTTTGCATAATATTGTATGAACTTAAACGCTATGAACATATTTATTTATGCACTCGTTGCGCTGGTGATTCTGGTCATCCTGCGCAGCATCAAAGTTGTTCCACAACAAAATGCCTATGTAGTAGAAAGGCTCGGCAAGTTTCATGAAGTGCTGCAGCCAGGAATAAACTTCATCATTCCCTTTTTCGACCGAGTGGCCTATCAGCATTCTCTGAAAGAAGTAGCGCTGGATATTCCCGAGCAGGTATGTATTACCAAAGACAACGTGCAGGTTGCGGTGGACGGCGTGGTGTTCATTCAGGTGGTGGACGGCATGAAAGCGTCCTATGGCATTTCCAATTACAAATTTGCCGTTATTCAGCTGGCGCAAACCACCATGCGTTCTGAAATTGGCAAGATTGATCTGGACAAAACTTTTGAGGAGCGCATGAACATCAACCGGCTGGTGGTGGCTTCTATTGATGAAGCATCGATTGGCTGGGGCGTAAAAATCCTGCGTTATGAAATCAAGAATATCACACCTCCCAAAACCGTGCTGAATGCCATGGAGAAGCAAATGCAGGCCGAGCGTGAAAAGCGTGCCGTGATTTTACAGTCTGAAGGGGAGAAGCAAAGCGCCATCAACCTTGCGGAAGGTCAGAAGCAAAAGGTGGTACTGGAATCTGAAGCTTTGCAGCAGCGTCAAATCAACGAGGCCACAGGACAGGCAGAAGCCATCCGCGCTGTGGCAGAAGCAACTGCCGATGGTATTCGTTCCGTAGCAAAAGCCATTCAGTCAGACGGCGGTATGGAAGCCGTGCAGCTTCGCGTGGCAGAAAACCTGGTAGAACAGTTCGGCAAGCTGGCCAAAACCAACAATACGCTGATACTTCCGGCCAACTTCGCAGATATGGGCAGCATGATTTCAGCAGCCATGACAGTGGTGAAAAATCAACAGCAAACCCCAGGAAAAAACGCTTAATGGACGCAGCAATATTTTGGGGTTCTGTAGGCCTCATTCTCATCATCGCCGACGTTGCATTCGGATCGTTCTTCATGCTTTTCCTGGGCGTTGGCGCCTTGCTTACGGGCGCTGTAGTCTGGTCGGGCATGCTGGCCAATCCGGTTTATCAGTGGCTTTGCTTTGCAGTGGTTTCATTGAGCGGCGTGATTTCCCTGCGCAAAACACTGATCAGTCGCTTTGGCTCCAAAAGTTCTTCAGGTTACGACGAACATACCGGACAGCGTGTTTGGGTGAGTGAAGCCATTCCTGCCGGAGGCTCAGGCCGGGTGATGTATCGCGGTGCAGAATGGCCTGCAAAAACGCTCGACGGTTCGGCTTTGGAACAGCACAAACATGCGCTGATTCACGCACTGGACGGCATTGTGCTGATTGTAGTTGCTGAAGCCTGAATTGCGGTGTATCAAAACAGCAGGCTCATATTTCCGCAGAGCCAGGTGTCGGTGTAATTCATCGGACTTTTAATTCTTCCGGTAACACCGAAAAAGCGGCGGCCTTCCAGTCGGAGCAGCAGGTGTTCATCGGTCTTGATATTCATGCACAAACCAGAACTGCCCGCAGTGAATCCTTCGGGTCCCGGAACAGGCTTGATCATCACCGATTGTGCATCGCGGAAGTATTCCACCCGACCGGCCAATGAGAAGGTTTTTGTTACGTCGCGCGATAAGATGAAGTTGGCCTGCCACCAGAAGTCTTCACTCCGAACATTCGGACTTCGCTTTTCTGCCTGCAAACCTGCGTATGCGCAGGCCGAAGCTTTCCATGGGCCGTCATCATTCCAAACCCAGTAAACATCCGTAAACAGGCGTAATCGACGTTCCGGGTTCAGGGCGTTGCGTTCATCTCCGGCATAGGTATTCCAGGTGATGGTATGTCCGGTTTTGGGGTGGAATTCCAGCTGAGTGCCAACAGATTTACGTTTGTTCTGGTCGTAAATCTGCTGCCAGCCGTTCAGCAAATACAGGGAAAGATTGGTTTTTGAAGAAAGCGGCGCACTGAGTTTCAGTCCACTCAGATAATACGGTGCAAATTCAGGTGCCAGTGAGCGCGTGTACATCAATTGCTGGGCGCTTACAGCGTTTTCATTGGTGTACGGTGAACTCAGGATGCCTGCATCTATCCAAAGGTTTTTGTTCTTAAAAATCCTGAAACCGGCAGAAGCCTCCAGTAGGTTGCGCATGCCGGAAGGTTCAGCGGCATAGTTGCTTGTCATGTAGGTTCCGAAAGCCGGCACCAGCCGTCCGCGAATGCGGTCTGATTGGTAATCCAAGGCAATAAAAGCCAGATTGATATTCAGTTCGGCATGACGTGCGCTGGATACAAAGTAGGGAATCTGTCCATCCGCAGGTTTGCTGAACAGGTAACCAGCGTATACATCCACGTAAGCGCTGATACGCAAGGGTTTACTGACCAGTTCACCGGAAACGGCGGAATCTGTTTCAGGGTTTTGCGCAACAGCGTGGATCGAGCTGGCTACTGCTAAGGTAAAAAAAGCGCTGCGCAGAGATTTCCGGAAACAAGCCAAGAACATGTTCAAAGTTAAACAAGTGCCCTTGTAAAATCCACCTCATGGCAGCAGTGAGCAAGGCTGCGCGGGGCGAAAATTACAGTTGGTTTACCTGCTGATTTTTCAGGAAATCGCTGTTTTCGTGGTAGCGTTCACTGGGATGGTAGATGAAGAAGGCGCTTCCATCGCGGATGGTATTGATGACCGATTCGGTGAGCGCTTGCGGAAGGGCGGGGCATCCCCAACTTCTTCCTACATAACCTTGTTTCTGAACAATCTGGTCATTTACATAATCTGCGCCGTGGACTACAATTCCTCGCTGTTCAGCGCGGTCATTTACGCCGCGTTCCTGACCAAGCAATCTCAGGGAAAGTCCATGTTGGCCCATATAAGTTGCACCGGTCACGAAAAAGCCGAGGCTGCTCATCAGGCTGTTTTCCACATTGCTGAAATGGGTGGCATAACGTTCTCCGCTGTTTCGGCCGTGGCTTACATAAGTATGAAACACCACACAGGTATCTTCCATATCAACCACGAAAAAGCGCTTCATACCACCGTGTTTGCTGAAGTCGGCAATACTCAGGTAACGTGCATTTTTCAGAAGTCCTTCGGTTTTCAGTTTCAGGTAACCGCTGAAAGCACTGGCCCAGGCATGCATGCTGAGGCCCATGTTGTTCAAGCCACTGCGTTCGAACAATCGCATGGTCAAACGTGCCTCTTCGCTGTTGCGCAGTCCCATGGCTGCATCTTTTCCCTCGGGTGTAAAGGCGAGCCAGGATCCGAGGAGCATCATGATCATCAAGCCTTTTCTCATCAAGCGGAACTTTACAAAAACCATTCCGTTCGGCGCGCATTGAAGCACCTGATCCCTACTTTCGCGTGTAACATGCCCCGGAAAAGTATTTCGCTGGAGTCTTTTTTGAATCTGCGCCGCGAAGGATTGCCTGTTGCCGATGTACGCAGCGAGCAAGAGTTTGCAGCCGGGCATATTCCCGGTGCGCTGAACATGCCGCTGTTGATTGATGAGCATCGGGTTATTGTTGGCACAGCCTACAAGCAACATGGGAAGGAGGCCGCCATTCGAAAAGGTTGGGATTTGGCCGGTCCGCGTTTTGGCCAGCTGTACAGGCAGGCTGCCAAGCTTGCGCCTGATGGAACCTTGATGCTTCATTGTTGGCGAGGAGGCATGCGCAGTGATTTGGCGGCATGGATCAGCGGATATGGCGATTTGGAAGTAAGGGTTCTGGAAGGAGGTTACAAAGCATATCGGCATCACGTACTGGCAAGCCTGGCGAAGGCTCCGGCGCATCTTCAAGTTGTTGGCGGTGCAACCGGAAGCGGGAAGACCCAGTATTTGCAACTGTTGCGCAGCAATGGAGATCAGGTCATTGACCTGGAAGCTCTGGCCAATCATAAAGGAAGCAGTTTCGGTGCGTTGGGGATGAATCCGCAGCCCACCCAAGAGCAATTTGAAAACGCCCTGGCGGAAGTTCTGATGGCATTTGATCCTGAGTTGCCGGTTTGGGTCGAATTTGAAAGCAGAACCATTGGCAGATTGGTATTGCCTGAAGCGTTATTTCTGGCCATGCAACAAGCACCTATGCTCGAACTGGAGCTCGATAGGCAAGAACGTATTCAGCGGCTGTTGCGGGAATACGGACATTTCCCCAAGGAATCGCTGGAAACGGCAACGCTGCGCATCAGTAAAAGGCTGGGCGGATTGAAAACGGGGCAGGCGCTGGAGGCGCTCCGCGAGGGAAATCTGGAAGAATGGATGGTTCATTGCCTGGACTATTACGACAAAACGTACCGGTTCGGACTGGCAAACCATCAGGGCATAAAGACACATAAGCCCTGGACCTGGCATTGATTCAAGTCCATAAAAAAAGCACAGGCCATGCGACCTGTGCTTTTTAGGTTAGGAGAACAACCGATTAGTCTTCGGAACGGCTCAGTGCATAAATCACCAGGCCAAAGCCGATTTTGTTTACGGCATCGGCGATGTTGTACACAATATCCATGGAAGCACTTGCCGCAGCCGGGTCAGAAACCAGTTGCATGCCAAACAGGCCACCTGGAGTGCCCAGGATGTAGCCCAGAGGGTAAATCGCCCATCCAACCAACACGAACCATGCAAGGATTTTCACGGCTTTTGCAACCTGTGGACCTGCATTTTGTGCCAGTTTAGCTACATCGCCGAACCAAATCAGGTACACGATGTAGAAATAGGCCAGACCGGAAATCACACCCCACATCACGCTGTTGCCGCGGTCGATGGTTTCTCCGAAATAGCCTGTAACCAACATCACCAGAGAAGCAGTGATTAACGTCCACATGAGGCTGATTTTAGCTCCAGCCTTACGTGTGATGAGGTAAAACTCAACGCACATCAGGGGAACGGTCAGAATCCAGTCCACATAGCGGAAAAATGTTGGTGATTCGCCGGTTTCAAGATTGTACCCACGCATGTAGTAGTAATGCACTGCTGCGATGAATGTGATTAATCCTGAAACGAGGATTGAGGTTCTCCACTTCGGATTGGTATTACCCATTTCGAAGAAGAAGAAGACAGACGCGGCCATCATGGCCATGGTGCCGATGAAGAACGTAAAGGCTACGTAGTTGTCGGCTGCAATTTTGAGTGATTCTAGTACCATATGGTTTGATTAATGGGTTTCGATATAGGAACAAGTTGTTTCGATGAAAGTTTTCAAATGAGAAAAAAAATAAAATAAAATACGCGTGATAGGGCACTATAAATCCGTTGCGCTGTTCATCAACGCATGCCCGGTAAGGGTTTTCGTGCATCTTCAAACACGAAGTATGTGTGGAATATTTGGGGTCTCTTGTGTTGTACTTTGGAAGGAAGTTGAAGTTTTTCTGAGGTTCCTGAGGATAAAAGAGTAATGTCTTCAGGACTTATCCATAACTACAATCGACCAATGAAAATGTGTTTGCTTGTTGATAACTCGTGATGCCTGGTTTATTTACCCAACCATGCGAAGCTGCTTTGCACATCTGGCTGTTGCCATTGATTTTATTACGCTGCACCAGTCCTGATTATCTTTGCGCCCTTATTTGAACCTGTCCATGATGTACCGCACCCTGAAGCATGTAAACTGGCCCGATCTGGAACTTGGCGTGTTGGATGGCTGGAAACGTGCGGAAACGTTCCGGCAAAGCATAGAAAACCGCAAGGATGCTCCGGCATTTACCTTTTTTGAAGGGCCACCAAGTGCCAATGGTATGCCAGGCATCCACCACGTGATGTCGCGCGCGCTCAAGGACATTTTCTGTCGGTATAAAACCTTGCAGGGGTTTCGGGTAGATCGTCGCGCGGGCTGGGATACGCATGGACTTCCGGTTGAATTACAGGTGGAGAAGCGCCTGGGCATCACGAAGGAAGATATTGGTAAAACCATCAGCATTGCAGATTACAATCGTGAGTGCCGTAAAGATGTAATGCAGTTCAAGGATACCTGGGATCAGCTTACCGAACGCATTGGTTTTTGGCTGGATCTGGAGCATCCTTATGTAACATACGAGAACAACTATATAGAATCACTTTGGAACCTGCTTCAGCAGTTGTATCAAAAGGGTTTTCTCTATAAGGGCTATACCATTCAGCCTTATTCACCAGCTGCTGGCACGGGCCTGAGCAGTCATGAACTGAATCAGCCGGGAACCTATAAAATGGTGAAGGATACTACCGTGGTGGCGCAGTTTAAACTGCAAGCCACCACCGACGAATTCCTGCTGGCCTGGACCACCACGCCCTGGACGCTGCCGGGAAATACCGGACTTGCCGTTGGTCCTGACATTGATTACGTTCAGGTACAAACCTGCAACCCATATACCGGTGCGCCGGTGAAGGTATATCTGGCGCAGAACCTGTTGGGTCGCTGGTTTGATCCTGCAGGTGCCGAAGCCGATCCAGCCTCCTGGAAACCCGGTGACAAGATCTTGCCCTGGAAGGTGTTAAAACACCTCAGGGGCCGCGATCTTGAAGGCCTGCGCTATGAACAGCTGTTGCCTTATACACAACCCGAAACCGGCGACAATTTCCGTGTGGTTTGTGCCGATTTTGTAACCACCGAAGACGGCACCGGAATTGTTCACCTCGCCCCAAGCTTCGGCGCCGACGACTTCCGCACCGCGCAGTTAAACCAGTTGGGCAGCCTCACGCTCGTAGATCGGCAGGGTCGTTTTGTTCCTGAAGTCACCGATTTTGCCGGAGAATTCGTGAAAGAAGCCTTCCTGAGCGATGCACAAAAAGAAGCAGCCAGGCAGCAACAGGGCCGCGACAAATACCTCAGCGTGGACGAGCGCATCTCCATCAAACTCAAGCAAGAGAACAAAGCCTTCCGCGTAGAGAAATACGAACACAGCTATCCCCATTGCTGGCGTACCGATAAACCCATCCTGTATTACCCGCTGGAAAGCTGGTTCATCCGCACCACTGCCGTAAAAGACCGGATGGTGGAACTGAACAAAACCATCAACTGGAAGCCCAAGGCTACCGGAGAAGGTCGTTTTGGGAATTGGCTTGAAAACCTGGTGGACTGGAACCTGAGCCGCAGCCGTTATTGGGGAACACCCCTGCCCATCTGGCGCAGCGAAGATGGATCAGAAGAACGTTGTATTGGTTCGATGGAAGAACTTCGAGAGGCCTGCAAAGCGGCGGTCGCGGCAGGATTCATGCAGGAAAATCCTGTGGATCAGCCAGACTTTGAACTGCATCGACCCTGGGTTGACGACATCATTTTGTGCAGCCCCAAGGGCCAGCCCATGCGCCGCGAGACAGATTTGATCGACGTATGGTTCGACAGTGGCGCCATGCCTTATGCGCAGTGGCATCTGCCTTTCGAAAACAAAGAGCAGTTTCAGCACAGCTTTCCTGCCGATTTCATCGCAGAAGGTGTAGATCAAACCCGCGGCTGGTTCTTCACCCTGCACGCCATCGCCGTGATGCTGCACGACAGCGTTGCGTATAAAAACGTAGTTGCCAACGGGCTGGTGCTCGACAAGAATGGCAATAAGATGAGCAAGCGCCTGGGCAATGCCGTGGATCCGTTCAAAACCGTGGAGCAATATGGGGCCGATGCCCTGCGCTGGTACATGATCAGCAATGCGCCGCCATGGGACAACCTCAAGTTTGACCTGGAAGGAATTGCCGAAGTACAGCGCAAATTCTTCGGAACCCTCTACAATACCTACAGCTTCTTCGCATTGTATGCGGGCGTGGATGGTTTTGTATTCAATCCCAATGCGCAGATTCCGCTGGAGCAGCGTTCCGAGCTGGATCGCTGGGTGCTCAGCAAATTGCATTCACTTATGCAGCAGGTAGAAGCAGCCATGGATGATTACGATCCGACCCGCGCTACCCGAGCCATTGAAGATTTTGTAACCG
>JBDKIU010000099.1:0-7413 GCA_039796915.1 Bacteroidota bacterium
GCCGACAATAACGCAATGCCGCCTCCGCGGCTGTGGCCGATGAGGTACATGGATTCCAGGTTTAACTGGGCAGCGCAGGACAGTTTCGGCAGTTCGTTCAGGATGCACTGAACATCCGTCAATTCCTTGCCGATGGTATTTCTGCCGAAGGCTTTTGGGTCGGCGAAGCTATCCTGGGATTGAACGGTGGTTCCGTTATGCGAAAAGTTGAAACGGAGGAACGCCAGTCCTTCCTTACAAAAGGCTTCCGGCAGATAATCCAAAAAGCCCCAGCTTTTGAAGCCTTTAAAACCATGACAAAAAATCACCAGCGGAAAAGTACCTTGTTCCGATGGCAGGTATAAATCGGCGGCAATGGGCCTTCCATCGGCGCCCGGGATTTCCAGTTGATGACTGATCACCTTGCAAACTTACTGCGGATCAACGTCTGCCGAGCACAGCAATCGCTTAAAAGCGGGCATGGCGAGCAGGGCGCGGAAACCCGTTCTGATGAGTTCTTTCACCTGCGTTGGCTGGGTGTGGTTCCGCGGAATACGCAGCACTACTTGCTGGATGTATTGATTGCGGATGCGTGAAATATGCGGCTTCACCGGGCCATTCACGGCAACATCCTGTCCTGCGGGGAAATTTTTGATGAACCATTCCGCTGCCTGCAGGCTAGCATGCGCATCCACATGTTTGAATTCCAGCCGGATCATGCGCGTGTAGGGCGGAAATAGAAACTGCCGCCGCATGGGCAATTCCCGGGCGTAAAAAGAAGCTGCATCACCTTTCACCACGTCGGCAAACAAGGGATGGCCAATCTGATAGGATTGCAGAATGCCGAGTCCGGTACTTCCCACATGTGCCAGCACCTGCACAAATTGCTGGTAGGCACGTTCATGCGCCCTGAAGTCGGGCAGATACATGGCCTGGTCTGCATCTGGAATGATGCTGAGCCCAACAGCGCCTAAATCCATGCCACGGGTCAGAAAATGAGAACCAACCAGAATGTCTGTTTTCTGCTGAATAAAACCATCTACGATGCGCAGCAATTCCTTTCTGCTGCGGGCAGTTTCCTGGTCAAGCCTGGAAATATGAGCTTCCGGAAACAGGATGTTCAGTTCTTCGGCAATGCGTTCGGTGCCATAACCCTGCATGCTGATTTTATTGCTGCCGCAGGCAGGGCAGAGGCGCTGCGGAACTTCCTGATGTCCGCAGTAATTACACAGGTTGCGGCTGCTGGATTTGTAATAGGTGAGGGTTACGTCGCATTGCACACAGCGCGGGCGCCAGTTGCAGGACTCACACCGAATCCAGGGCACAAAACCCTTGCGGTTGTGGTACACCACCACCTGATTGCCGGCCTCCAGACAACGATGGATTTCCTGAACGGCATGAGGGCTGAAAATGCCCTGCATCTCATGATTCCGGCGCAGCGTTGCCGTATCTACCAGTTGCACTTTGCCCGCTGCAACGTTTTCGCTGAATGGTGCTGCTGCAACAGCATATCTTCCTTCCAGGGTTTGGTACCAAACTTCTGCAGAAGGCGTTGCACTGACCAGCAAACAAGGGCATTTCCGCAGATGCGCGAGCATGATTACAGCATCCCGGGCGTGGATGTATGGTCGTCGGTCTATTTGCTTGTAGCTGCTGTCGTGTTCTTCATCCACCACAAACAAGCCAGGATTTTTATAGGGAAGGAAGATGGCACTACGCGCGCCAAGCACCACACAGGGCTCGCCCTGGCGAACTTTTTCCCAGAGTTCATAGCGTTCGGCGTGGCTGTGTTTGCCATGCCATACCAGAACATCTTTGCCAAAGTACTGCTCGTAACGTTCTATAAGCTGTTGGGTGAGCGCCGCTTCAGGCTGGAGGATGAGCACCTGTTTGCCCGCTTGCAGGATTTTTTTGCTCAGTTCCAGCGTAACAGCGGTTTTCCCACTTCCTTTCGGACCATGAAGCAAGGCTGTTTGCTGCTCTTGGAGTAAGTGTTCCAATTGACGCGCTGCCGATTCAATTTCCGGAGCAATCACAGGTTCCGTTCCAGAGGATGTGCTTTGTTTCAGTCGGGAAATTTGTTCCTTGTACAGCACAACCAATCCTTTGTCGGTGAGTGATTTCAAGGCTTGTTCGGATAAACCACGGGCCTTGAGCCAGCTTTGCTTTTCCTGCGGCCTGCTTCCTGCGCCGAGCAAACTCATGATGATGTCGCTTTGTTTGGGCGCCCTGCGTTCCAGCGCATTCAAGGTTTCCTGCGCAAACGTTTCATCCTGCCATTGTTCCGAAAGCCGGATCATGCTTGTGGTTTTCGGGCTGTAATGCTCGGAAATATCTTCTTTGATCAGGATGAGTCCGCGTTCATACAGACTTTTGATGTACTTCAGCGGATTTTTGATGTCGGCCAGCTCGGGCAGTTTGTCCACCACCACATAGGCATGTTGCAGCAACAGTTCAATGATGCGTTGCTCTTCGGAAGACAGTTCCGGAAGGTCATCAGCGCGCGTGTCCGGATGCAAAACCAGGATGCTTTCGCTTTGCAGGCGCAGGGCTGCGGGCAGCGCCAGGGCCATGATGTCGCCGAGGTTACCCATATAATAGCTTGCCAGCCATTCCCAAAATTGCAGGTCGGCCGTTTCCAGCAAGGGCGTATCATCCAAAATGTGCAGGATGTAGCGGGCTTCATAGCCGGCAGGCGGCTTATCACCTAAAGACAGGATGATGCCTGCGTAGATTTTTCGTTTCCCGAATTGAACCACCACGCGCTTTCCCGGTACTGCTTCCTCGTTGAGCGCCTCTGGAATCCGATACGTATAGGTTTTATCCAGCGACAGTGGCAGCAGCACTTCTGCAAAGAGGGTGGCGCGTTCCATGCTTTTTATCTTTCCGCATAAAAAAACCGGAAGTACGCCTCCCGGTTTTTCCATGCAATGGTTGTTGCCATCAATAGTTGTTCAGCATCATCGGCATGATGAGCATGAGCATGTCTTCGTCTTTTTCCTGTTCACCGGGCATCACCAAACCAGCTTTGCTGGGCGCAGCCAGACGGATTTCCACGCTGTCGCTGTCCACGTTGCCCAGCATGTCGATGAGGAAACGACCGTTGAAGCCGATTTCCAGATCCTCGCCGTCGTATTCGCAGCTCAGGCGTTCCTGTGCTTCGTTGGCCATTTCGATGTCTTCGGCGCCCACCTGCAGGTCGCTGCCTGCAATTTTCAGACGCACCTGATGGGTGGTTTTGCTGGCGAAGATGCCAATACGACGCAGCGTGCTTACGAGGTCAAGCCTGCGCACGGACAAAATCTTATCGTTACCGGTAGGAATAACTGCTTTGTAATCAGGGTAGCGCTCGTCAATGAGGCGACAAATCAAACGGGTTTTGTCGTAGGTGAAGAACACGTTCGACTTATTCCATTCGATGGTTACCGGAGCATCATCGTTATTAATGGATGAACGCAGCAGGTTCAGGGCTTTTTTAGGGATGATGAAGTGGTTTTCAGCACCAGGCTTCACATCGTTTCGGGTGAAGCGCACCAATTTGTTGGCATCGGTAGCCACGAAGGTGATGCTTTCGTTCCCCAATTCAACATACACACCGGTAAGGGCAATGCGCAGTTCATCGCTGCCCGTGGCGAAGAGGGTTTTGGAAATGGCGCGCAACAGCAGATTGCAAGGCATGTTGAACGACGAATCGCCTTCAACAGCTGGTGTTTGAGGGAAATCAATACCGCTCTGGCCGGGCATTTTATATCGGCCTACACCGGTAGTTACCTCGATGGTGAAATGTTCTTCATCTACGGTAAAAGTTACCGGCTGTACAGGCAGGTTGCGCAGGTAATCGATGATGATTTTGCTGGGAACGGCAACCTGGATATCCTCTTTACTTTCCACAGGCATGCTGGTGGTCATGGATGTTTCCAGGTCTGTGGAGGTTATGGTCAGTGTGCCGCCTTTAATGTCGAAGAGGAAATTCTCCAGAATGGGCAGAACCGGTTTGGAAACGATGGCTCCGTTCACCTTGAGCAGGTGCTGCAGCAGCATATCCGATTGTACGATGAACTTCATAGGTTGAAGGTAATAATGAGCGCAAGAATATGAATTTTCGGGTGGAAGCTATGCACAAAATCCCCCACTTATGAACAGCCCGGGCAGGGATGTTTAAGGCTGTTCCTGTTCGGGATTTACGATGATGTACAAATCTTCTTCGTGCTTTTTCATGAGGTACTTTTCCCGCCCAAAACGTTCCAGATTCCTGAGGTTGCCAAACAAATCCTGGCGTTCGCGACGCGCTTTTTCGATGGCCTTCTGATAATACACCTGTTGTTCTTCCAAATCCTGGATTTCCTGGCTTACCTGGTAGCGGTACACAAGGTTGTTGCCATCAAACACCAGCATCCAGATGGCGTACAACGTCAACAGTATCACGTAGCGATTGCGGAAAAGGCGTTCCTTCATGAATGCTCAAAGGTCGATGTTCAGCGCTTGCGGTTTTCCACGCAGCGAACGCAAGTGTGGGCAGAAAACTACACGGTAAATTCTCCGTAGAATTCTACAAAGTTTTGCTCTGTTGCGTACATCAGCACCTTGTGGAGGCTGGTATGGTCCGGAAGCCTGGGTTCGATGCGTTGCCAGATGGCTGCGGCCAGATGTTCTATGCTTGGCATCACGCCTTTCAGGAAAGGAACATCTTCGTTCAGGTTGCGGTGGTCGAGGTGCTCAATCACTTCTTCCTTGATGATGCGCTTCAGCAGTTTCAAATCCATGATGAAACCGGTATCGGGATTGGGTGTTCCTTTCACCGTAACATACAGATCAAAATTGTGTCCATGCCAGTTTGCGTTGGCGCATTTGCCGAAAACGGCTTCATTCTGCGCTGCTGTCCAGGATGCATTGTACAGCTTGTGTGCTGCATTGAAATGCTCTTTCCTGGTAATGTATAGAATGGGTTGCTTCAATGGATGTTGTGCTAAAAATTACATGCCAAGGCTGCTTCCTTCAGGTGCAGGATACCATTGCCTGAGGGTTTGAACGGTTTTCAGGATGTCATTTTCGGTATTGAATTTTCCGAAACTGAAACGGATGGTGGTGCGGCCGGGGTCGCCACCAATGCCGTGGATTACATGTGACCCGCCCACAGCACCGCTGGTACAGGCGCTGCCACCCGATGCGGAAATGCCTGCCAGATCAAGATTGAACAACAGCATATCTCCCTGCGGATGTGGCGGGAAAGATGCGCTGAGTACCGTGTACAAACAGGATCCTTCGGCATCGCCATTAAAACGTATATCTGCGATGTTGCTGCGCAATTCGCGAATCATCAACGTTTTCAAGGATTGGATATAGGAGCTCTTCTCCTGAAGGTTGCGGTAGCTGATTTCCAAAGCCTTCGCAAGACCTACTATGCCATACACGTTTTCTGTTCCTCCGCGCAGTTCTCGTTCCTGTGATCCTCCTGTGATGTAGGCATTGACTTTACTCTTTTTGTTCATGTAAATGAAGCCAACTCCTTTCGGACCATTGAATTTATGGGCGCCGCAGGCAAGGAAATCAATGGGCAATTCGGCAAGGTTAAACGCGTAATGACCCATGGTTTGGACCGTGTCGCTGTGGAAATAGGCCTGATACTTACGGCACAACGCGCCCGCACGCTGGATGTCGAGCAGGTTGCCAATTTCATTGTTGCCGTGCATCAGACTCACCAGGGCGTTTGGATGCGCCTGCAACAACGCTTCCAGATGGTTGAAATCTATATGACCCAAAGCATCCAGCGCAACCAGCGACATCTCTCCTTTGCCTTCGTGGTGCAGTGCTTCTACCGTATGCAACACGGCATGGTGCTCAATGGGACTGGTGATGATGTGCTTGACGCCGAGCGTACTTACGGCTCCGCGAATGGCCATGTTGTCGGCTTCTGTGCCGCCGCTGGTGAAGATGATTTCGGCAGGTGTGCAGCCCAGCAATGACGCTACTTTGGCACGACTTTCTTCAAGTAATGCTTTAACCTTTCGGCCGTGTGCATGCGCCGAACTGGGATTGCCATAATATTCTTTCAGAACAGGTATCATGACGTCCAGCACTTCCGGATCAATCGGAGTGGTGGCGGCATTGTCCAGGTATATACGTTCTTCCATTAAATGCTTTTGTTGAGGTGAAGGTATCCAAGAATGCGGTACAGCAATTTAGCCATGCTGAATTCGCTGATGATGTCCACTTCCCGTGGCGCTATTTCTACGATGTCGAATCCAACGATGTTGCGTTGTTCTGCAAGTTTCTGCAAGAAAAGACAACCCTGCCACCAGGTAAGTCCGCCGGGTTCTGCTGTTCCTACCGCAGGAACCACGGAAGGGTCGAAGCCGTCTGCGTCAATGGTGAGGTACACGTTTTTCCCGAGTTTGGCGATGGCTGCATCCATCCAGGCATCGCCGTCCTGAATCTGATGAGCGTACCAGGTGTGAATACGATCAGAGCTGCGGATCAGCTCGGCTTCTTCGCGACATTGTGCGCGAATGCCTACTTGTACAAGCGGAACGCCCAAATCATGCACGCGTGCCATCACTGAAGCGTGAGAATAAGGATTGTCGTGGTAACTCATGCGCAAATCGCTGTGTGCATCAATTTGTACCACATGCAAGTCGGGATATTGCTCCAGAAATGCTTCTACAAAACCAAGGGTAACGGTATGTTCAGCACCAAGGGAAACAACGTACTTGCCGTCCTCGAGCAGGCGGCGGGTCTGATCTTTGATTAAGTCAACGGCTTCTCGGTTGCAGGCTCCATTGAACTGGAGTTCGGGAAGCGTGCAAATGCCCAGATCACGGTAGCATTCTGTCCCCAGCATTTCGTCATAAAATTCAACGTAATGAGACGCTGAAACAACAGCAGCCGGTCCTTTCGCAGATCCTTCCACATAAGAGCTGGTATGTTCGTAAGGAATTTGCTGGATCACCACCTTGCTGTCATGGTAGGAGTGCAGCTGCGGTTCAGTGATTCCAAGGAAATTGTGTTCAGGGGAAAGGCTTTCCATGATGATAGCTGCAAAGTTACCTATTTCAACGGCGCACAGGCAAATCTGCCGCACATGAAAAAGGCGACCCTTGGGCCGCCTTTCGTGGTCATTTTTTGTACTGGTTAACCTTTCACACGTTCCATGTATTCACCACTGCGGGTGTCGATACGGATTTTATCTCCTGTATCACAAAACAAAGGAACCATTACGGTTGCGCCGGTTTCAACGGTGGCAGGCTTCAGGGTATTGGTAGCGGTATCGCCGCGTACGCCGGGTTCGGTATAGGTAATTTCCAGCGTTACATGCGCAGGAGCCTGAGCACCAATCACCAGATCACCTTCAAATGAAGCCGTGATGGTATCGCCTTCTTTCATGAATTTGGCGCCTTCTCCAAAAGCTTGTTTGTTGATGGGTAATTGATCATAGGA
>JBDKIU010000100.1:0-3299 GCA_039796915.1 Bacteroidota bacterium
AGCAACAGGCTCCAGAATGGCAGGCGCATCCAAAACACCACCCACATGGCAAGGGCTGCTACCAGGCTCAGCCAGGTGGCGCGGGTATAGGAAACCACGATGCCAAACAGCAAGATGAGCAGCACTGCAAAAATGATTGCCCGCCAATGGAGTTTGATGCCAAACCATCCTCCCTGAAAAGCATACATGGCCAAGGGAGGCACCGCAAATGCAATGCAGGCTGCGTACATTCCATGATCAGGGAAAAAGGGCCACATGATGGAATAGGAATGGCTGCGCACAAAACCTTCCGCCGCATGGCGCGACAAGGTATAAATTACCAGAATCAGCGTGCAGATGACAAACCCGGTAAGGAACACGTGGATGTTTCGTGAACTGCGGAACAGGTGTGCAAATACAAAGAAGAACGGGATGATGAACCAGGTTCGCGCCAGCGCATTTTTAAATGAAACCAGCGGCATGCTGCTGGTGGCTGCCGTTACAAACATCCAGATGATGTACAGCAACATGAGGATACTCAAAGGATGTAACAACAGCTGCCTGTCGGCTTTGAGCCCGGTAAACAATTTCACCCCGAGAATCAGACAGGCAAGGATAATCAGGGGTTCGGTAGGAAGCGAAAGTCCCAGATTGGCGCCAATATCATTGACGCCCACGGACAAGGGCACCAGAGAAGCTACCAGCAGCAAATACGCTCCCGGACGGTACAGCGCAAAAACCAGCAAAGCCAAACCCAAGGGCAGCAACGGAAGCCAGAACCAGCCGAATGCTACGCCCACACCACTAAGAATCGCCAGGGCGAGCAATAGCCATTGCAGCCACCTGAGTGATCTGAGTGATTCCGGGTTCACTGGATGTTGCTGTGCTGCGACCTGAAACGGTAAAAATCCAGAACCAGAAGGGTTACGGTACAGAAACCAAAACCTGCCAGCATGGAAAGCAGTACGATCAACCGTCGCACAGGCCAGGCCTTACGCTCGGCTTTTACTGCGGCACTTACCGTGAATTTGTGCGATAATTTTTCCTGTACGTCAATTTTACGCTTCTCGTACATGGCATTGATGTCGCTTTCCTTCTCCTCTTCCAGTTTGATTTTTTCATTCAAACTCATCCAGGCGCCGCCGTTTTGTGCCAGGTTCTTCTGGTCTTCCAACAACTCTTTCACCTTGTCGTTGCGGCCTGCTGCCTGTGCTTTGTAAATTTCTTCTGCGATGGCTCGGCTTTGCTCTTCGTAGTTGGTGATGCCCATTTCACCCAGCTTGCGCATTTCGTCGCGGATGCTGGAAATCTGAGCCTGTTTGGTTTGCAGGTTGCGCTCCACAATTTTCAACGCAGGTACGGCAATCTGCTGCTGGATTTCCGTTTTCACAGAATCGTACAGTGCAGCAATCCCGTTGGCAATGTGTGCCGCCATTTCTGCATCTTCGTCCAGTACATCAATTTTAATAGATAAATAGCGTGTTCTGCTGAAGGAAATATTCTCGTCGATTTTGGCCTGCAAAGCCGTTTGAGGATAAGCTTCTTTCGCCGGATCAATGTTGTAGTGCTTCATCAGGTTGAAGTTCCGCACCAAACGACTCATCAGCTCGGAAGATTGAAGCACCTGAAGCGCCTGTTCTGCCTGTTCTTCTTCTCCAAATTCCAGCGGATCTTTTTGTCTTTGATTGGCATCCTGCAACAGCGCATCAGCGATAGAGGCATTCTTTGAAGGATAAAAAACATGTGTGGACTTGTACTTGGGCTTCATAAAAACAGGAAGAGAAGCAACCAATCCTGCAAGGCCTGAAATCAGGGTAACGCCAATGAGCCATTTGCGCCAGCGCCAGAAGAAGTCCACAACATCGAGTGCCGAAAGCGGCCGGTATTCACGCATTTCCATGGAGTGTTATAGAAACGGCGAAAATACTGCTTTATTTCAGCCTTCAGCCCGTCCTGCCGGAAAGGATGTGCCGCAAATGCAAATCGGGATGCACGCGCCCGCTGGCTATGCCCGAAACCCAGATACCCAAACCTACGGCAACCTGAACATACCAGGGCCAACTCAGCCAGGCCGCTGCATAAGTACATGCGGCAGCAAGGCCTGTGAACATCAGGATGTTCAATACCGGAAATGTGCTGTTGGATTGCAGCTGCTTCCGGGAAAACCAGATACAGGACAGGCAAAACACAGCCTGTGTGATGCCAGCCGACCATGCCGTCCCCAAAGCTCCGAAGTCGGGTATCAGCAGCAAATTCAGCAGGATGTTGGAGCCAAGCGCACTCATGGCAATGATGTTGAGGACGCGCAGTTGCTTCAAGGCAGTGAGCAAAGTTCCAAAAACATACACCAGACTCATCGGCACGTAGGCAAGCATCAGCCAGCCCAACACCGAAGCTGCCTGACTTCGCGCTTCGCTCCCACGCGGATTGAGCAGACGCATCAATTCATCAGCGTAGGCGAAGCCAATCAAGGCAGCCGGAATGGCCACCAGCAACATCACCACAGTTCCTGTTTTTGCCAGAGCAGTAAGTTCATCCCGTT
Source organism: Bacteroidota bacterium (assembly GCA_039796915.1). Taxonomy (GTDB): domain Bacteria; phylum Bacteroidota; class Bacteroidia; order NS11-12g; family UBA955; genus REEB481. The sequence continues at coordinate 2,522 of JBDKIU010000100.1, forward strand.
GCGTTGCATGCGCCGTAAAACCAGGCAAGAGCAAGGTGGACATGAGAATAGGAAAAATCAGTCCGGCATCGAGCAGGCGGAAGCCGCGGGCGTAAATTCCTGCCTGCAAAGCACCATCCTCGCGCAGCATTTGCAGCATGAGCGCATCAATTCGTGTGAAGCCTACCATCAACAGCGCAAGCAACGCATAACCAAGGCTGCTTCGCAGTACCGAAATCATGTGTAGCGGGGGCTGTTGGAGTTCCACAGCTGTGCTGACCGGCTTCAAAACGCTGCGCCGTACCTTCACTGCAATCAGCAACAAGGCCAACAGATAACCTCCGGTTTGACTCAGCGCAAACCAGGTAAGCCCTTCAGCGCCTGAAAACCAGGAACCTTGCAGCAACAACAAACACAGGAAGATGGCAACCACGCGGTCAAGCACCGAAAACCACGCATCGGCGCGGTTGGCTCCGCTTCCCTGTAAAAAGGCCCGAAACATTAAAATCCATTGCAACAACAGCTGGTTGATCGCTACAATTCCCAGCAACACCAGCGGCAATTGCTGGCTCCAGGCCACCAGCATCGTAATCAGCATATACGCCAGACTGAGCAGTAACTTCACCGAAAATCCGGATTTCCAGAGCGATCCGGCGGCACGACCTGCGGCCAGTTCCCGGGTGATGAAGCTGTTCATCCCCAAATCCATGAGCATGGTAAACAGCAGGCTGAAGTTGAACACGATGAAATACGCTCCATAAACCGACTCACCAAGTCTGTTCTGAACTGTATTCTCCAG
>JBDKIU010000101.1:0-5749 GCA_039796915.1 Bacteroidota bacterium
GGATTTGGCGCTGGCCACCGTACAATCAAACACATCGGCAAGGGTATAAAGGGCATCACCGGCTTTCACCGTGTAATACACCCAAACTTTCGCATTGGATGCCGGCGCAACTTTCGGTGCCACGTGTGGGCGCACTTCGATATACGTGACAGAATCAACCACACGCACAATGGTATCGTACAATGGTGGCGGAGCGCCGGGAACCGGTGCAGGCAATTCCGCAACAGGAATCTGTTTAAACACGGTATCCGGACTGCTGCTGGTGATGAGCACTGCAGGCGGCGGTGGCGGCTGAAGCGTCATGCACAGTGAATCGCGGATCTGGTTATACCTCTTTCCAAGGCCCACGGGCAAATACAAAGGAACAGGTTCCGACACATGAGGAACATACGCACCCCGCAGCACCGGATTAAAAAACCGAAGATCTTCAGGTTTCACCGGCAGCTTTTCCTCCAGCAACCTGAACGGCATGGCACAGGCAGACCAAACGGTATCGGCCTGTTCCGGCACATAGGTTTTCAGTTTAATGCCATGCAGGGAATGGAAGTTGAAGATGTACAACATACCCATGTAGCGTACCATGGGCGCCTGATATGCTTCCGGAAGGAAGAAATGCACGCTGTCGTAATTCAGTGTATTTCCAGCCAGGCGGATGGCCTTGTTCAATTCCACCGGACCAATGCGAAAAGCGGTAATCACCATTTTCCAGTCACGGTAAATACGGTACAGTTCAGCCAGGTAGGCTGTAGCGGCTTTGGCCGCTTTTTCGCGGCTGCGGCGTTCGTCAATGTAGGAATTCATTTTCAGGCCGTAGCGCTTGGCAATGGCAAAGCTCAGCGGCCAGGAACCTGAAGCACCATCATATCCTGAATAGTCGTAGGCGAGGTTGGTGTTTGCAATGGGAATATAGCGCAGAAACCCGGGCAGGCCGCGCTCTGCAAGAGCTTTATCTACCACGCCCAGCAGCGCTTCACTGCGGCCCAGCATGAACGAGGTGTATTCTTCTTCATTCTGCAACCAATACACAATTTCGGCATCTACCTGCTCATTGTAAAAGCAAGGCAAACCCTGATTGCAGAGTGCAGCAATGCGCTTGATATACACATCGGTTTGGGCACTGGCTGCCTGGACCATCAGAAAAAGGAGCAGGCAAAAAACGCGCATCAGTGCATCAAACGTGACAGGTAATCGGAGAAGTGCAACATGCTCGCTTCCTTGAAATTGGCAGCCATCACCTGCATGCCAAAGGGCAAACCGGCCGCATTGGTTCCTGCAGGAATTGAGATTGCCGGATTACCCGCAATATTGGCCTGAACGGTGAATAAATCAGCGAGGTACATGGCTATAGGATCGCTGGCTTTTTCCCCCATTTTAAACGGTGGGGTACTGGTTGTCGGCAACAGCAGAAAATCATAAGCCTCAAGCAGTGCATGGGTTTTATCGCGAATCACGCGACGCACCTTTTGCGCCTTAGAGTAATATGCATCGTAGAAATCGCTGCTCAACACAAACGTACCAAGCATGATCCGTCGTTTTACTTCGGGACCAAAGCCTTCGCTGCGCGAGCGTTTGAATGTGGAATCGAGGTCGTTCGCTGCGGGACTTCTGTAGCCGTAAGTCAGCCCGGAATAACGGGAAAGATTGCTGGAAGCCTCTGCCGTGGTAAGCACATAATAGCAAGGAACCATGTAATCGAGGTATGGGAAAGAAACCGCCTCTACCTGATGACCTTCGTTGCGCAAGCGCTCAAAAACCGAAAGGCAGCGCTCCCTGATTTCCGGATCCAGTCCGGGGTGATCCAGGGCGTCGCCGAGGTAGGCAATCCGCAAAGATGGAGGCACTTCAGCTTCCAAAGCTTGTGTATAGGAATCAACAGGAGCTGAGGAGCAAGTAGCATCGTGGTCATCAGCGCCGGCCAGAACTTCCAGCAGCAATGCGGCATCAGCCACCGTGCGTGTCATTGGACCGATCTGGTCAAAACTCGAAGCATAAGCCAGCAAACCCCAACGGCTGATGCGGCCATAGGTTGGCTTGAGGCCTACCGTTCCGGTGAAGGCAGCCGGCTGCCTGATGGAACCGCCGGTATCAGAACCCAAGGCTGCATGACACATGCCTGCCTGAACTGCCACGGCACTGCCTCCGGAAGAACCTCCCGGAACACGCGTGGGATCGATGGCATTGCGCACCGGACCAAAGGCGCTGTTTTCATTGCTGGCGCCCATGGCAAATTCGTCGCAGTTGGTGCGCCCAATGATGATGGCACCTTCCTTTAACAAGCGCTCGGTAACGGTGGCGTTGTATAAACTTTTAAATCCCTTCAGGATTTTGCTGGAGGCACTTACTTCATGATCCTTGTGGCAAATCACATCTTTCAATGCTACCACCATGCCGGCCAGCCTGCCGGGATTGTGCCCCTGTTGCAATTGCGCATCCAGCTCATCGGCACGACTGCGGGCTTCATCCGCATAAATTTCCAGAAACGCGTTGAGGTCTTTGTGCGTTTCAGCTGCGCTGAGGCAAGCTTCTACCAGTGATCTGCAGGTGCAAACACCCGATTCCAGATCGGCACGAAGCCTGGAGTACTGTGTATAGGAGTACAAAAAGCAGTATTTAAACCCTTACTTCTTGTCGGCTGACTGATCTTTAGCCGAATCTTCGATTTCGCGCTTCACGTTGTTTTTGGCGTCGTTGAATTCGCGGATGCCTTTACCCAGACCGCGCATCAGCTCGGGGATTTTCCTGCCTCCGAACATCAGCACCACAATGAGTAAGATCAGGATGATTTCGGTGGTGCCCAGAGAACCGAGCAACAGTAAAACATGGTGATTCATGGTGAAAATTTCCTCAAAAATAGCAAAACCGAAGCCAATAGCACCCTAAAACCTTTGCAGACATTATTTTCGCGTCGCAACTAAGGCCATGAGTGTAAGTCAAATCATCAGCGAGCTCAGGGAAAACCTGGAAAAAAACCTGCAACACACCGTAAGTGAATTCAACCGCTTAAGAGCCGGCAAAGCCAGTCCCGATATGCTGGGCAGTGTGATGGTAGAATACTACGGCGCCATGACTCCACTTTCCCAGCTGGCCAATGTTTCCACGCCCGACGCACGCACCCTGATGATTCAGCCTTGGGATAAAGGCCTGATTCGCCCGGTTGAAACGGCCATCATCTATGCCAATTTGGGATTTGCGCCCAGCAACGACGGCGATACCATTCGCATCAACATTCCTCCGGTTACCGAAGAGCGACGCAAAGAACTGGTGAAGCTTTCCAAGCAGGAAGCTGAACATGGCAAAGTGGGTATCCGCAATTTGCGCAAGGAAGCCAACGAGAAGATTAAGAAGTTGCAGAAAGACGGGCTCAGCGAAGACGATGCCAAGGCTGGTGAAGAAGAGGTTCAGAAGCTGATTGATGCCTTCATCAAGAAAACCGATGAAGCCATGATTCAAAAGGAAAAAGAAATTATGACCGTTTGAGGTTTGCCCTCAGGCCGGTACAAATTGAAGCAACTCGCGCACCTTTAAGGTTTTTGATTTCAGGGCATCCATGTTTTCGGCCATGACCGTCACATGACCCATTTTACGCATCGCCCTGATACTGCTTTTGTTATACAAATGGATGTACACTCCGGGAATGGAAAGCGCTTCAGCTGTTCCCTGCAGTTTGTATGCACCTTCCAGGCCTTCCGGACCCAACAGGTTTATCATGGCTGCGGGTTGGATCAATGACGGATCACCCAGGGGCAAGCCGCACAGAATTCTGTTTAACTGTTCATACTGGCTGGTATAACAGGCTTCAATGGTATGATGGCCGCTGTTGTGCGGGCGTGGCGCTATTTCATTAATCCAGACATCCTGATTCTTGTCGCAGAGCAATTCCACCGCAAAAACGCCCACGCCATCCAGGGCCTGAACCGCATCTACCGCAAGGTTACGCGCCCGTTGTTCCAAAGCGGCATCGATTTCAGCCGGCATGAACAGAAACTCCACCAGGTTGGCCACCGGGTGAAATTCCATCTGTATGCAGGGCCAGGTGCAGCAGTTCCCTTGCTCGTCGCGGGCTACGATGACAGCCAGCTCCAGCGCATCTTCCACAAATTCCTCCAGCAGTGAGGCTGTTTCAAAGGCGGGCTGATAACTTCCGTTCATCAGCGCTTCGCGACTGAAGATGTCCACGCCACGGCCATCGTAACCGCCCGTGCGGCATTTGGCCACCAGCCGATCGCCCTTCAGTTCCACACAAGCCTCTTTCCACGCATCCGGATGATCTGCCAGCCTGAAGTTGGTTGTTGGCAAACCATGGTTGTAGTAACACTGCTTTTGAAGGCCTTTGTCGCTGATGATGTTCAACACCCTGGGCGAAGGAATGATGCGCTTACCTGCCGCTTCCAGCTCCAGCAAAGTGCTTACGCCCACATGTTCAATTTCAAAGGTGAGCACATCACAGGCTGCTGCCAGCTTGCGCAGGGCTTCCGGGTCATTCAGGCTTCCACAGATCACCCGGTCGGCAACCAGCGAAGCCGGACAATGTGCATCCTGCTCCAAAACTACATAACGCACGTTCCAGGGACGGGAAGCTTCTATCAGCATTTTGCCTAACTGTCCGCCGCCAATAACACCAATGGTTCCTTGAACCGGGAACATCAATCTTTTGCTTTCTTCACCCATTGAAATCCTTTGATAAAATATTTGAGGTAAATGAGGGGCAACCAGCTGAAGAAGCCGTGACTTCTGAGGGACTGATGGTCTTCTGCATTCGCCTTCATGCGCGCTGAGAATCCGGCATTGCTGGTTCCTCCTTCACGCATCCTGACGGTGATAAAATCGCGATACCTGGTACTTAGTCTGTGTATTTTGATGAAGCGCAGCATCAGGTCAAAATCGGCTGAAATGCGGTATTTCAGGTTGAACAATCCATACTTGGTGTACACTTCGCGCTTCACAAAAAAGCCCGGATGCGGGGGCTGATAACCAATCCTGAACATCCAGGGTTTCCACACCGTGGCCGCGCAGTATCGCGTAATTTTATCCAAATCATCCCAGCTGCACACCTCAACAGCGGTACAGAGCAAATCCATCCGGTGGTTTTGAAACTCTTCCACCACTCTGCTGATGACACCCGAGTGGTGAAACACATCATCGCTGTGCAACAACGCTACAATGTCGCCAGTAGCCATGAGGATGCCTTTGTTCAGGGCATCGTAAATACCCTTGTCGCGTTCTGAAACAAATTGCGTTACCGCGTGGCCATAGGATTTTACGATTTCCTGCGTTCCATCGCTGCTGTTCCCATCCACGATGATGTATTCAATCTCGGGATAGTCCTGGGCAACAACCGAATCGATGGTATCCTTCAGGGTTTTTGCCGAGTTGTAGGTTACGGTGATGACTGATACCTTCATTCCTGAATTGTTCTTTGACGCAACATTTGCGCGGGAACACCCGCATATACGCTGTATGCCTGGAGGTTTTTGGTAGCCACGGCGCCAACGCTAAGCACACTGTGGCTGTGACAGGTTACACCCGGACAAACCACCGTTTTGGCACCAATCCATACGCCGTCTTCCAGCGTGATGCTTCCGGTAATCAGGTCGAAGGTGCTGCGGCGGTAGTTGTGGTTGCCGCAGAGCAACATCGCACCCTGCGAAATGCAAACATGGTTTCCGATGACCACCCGGTCGAGGTTGTCAATCCACACATGTTCGCCCAGCCAGCAATGGTTTCCAATTTCCAGCTTCCACGGGTATTT
>JBDKIU010000102.1:0-15427 GCA_039796915.1 Bacteroidota bacterium
ACTTATGACCAATCACCACAGGTTTGTAGGCGTCGTTCAGGCCGTCACCGTTGGGTGAGAAGGAATTGGGCAGATGCAGCATGTACACATTCCGCACGGTTAAAGGTTTTACCATAGTATCGGCGCAGCCAATGCTGTTTCGCACAATGAGGCGGACCAAAAAGGTTCCGGTGTCGCGGAAACTGTACTGCGGATTGGGGTCGGTGCTGCCACCGCCATCGCCAAACGCCCAGCTGTACGTTTGCGCGTATCTGGACAAATCGGTGAAGGTAGCCAACGGATTCAGCGAGGTCGGATTCAGCGGATTCCAGGTAAAATCAGCCGTTGGCTGCCCGTGCACGCGCAGGAAGGAAACAGATTGGAACGAATCTTTACAGCCATCGGCGTTTTTCACCAGCAGCTTCAGTCCGTACAGACCTGTGTCCTTGAACGAACGCGCACCATTGTTTCCGCTTTGCTTCAACCCGTCAGACCAGCTCCAGTTCCAGGAAACGGCACCGTAGCTCAGGTTGTTGATGTTGGTGGTAAGGCCCGAGCATACGTCAAATGTCCCAGGTGCGGCACCAGCCACCGGTAGCGTACTCACCGTAATGTAGATGGAATCCGTCAGTGTGTTGGAACAGTTGTCGCTTACGGAAAACTGGTAGAAAGCGGAAGCCGCAGGCTTGAACTTAAAGGGATTCGGCGCATTGTTCACCGTGCCGAACCAGTTGATGTTGCGGGCCAGCGGCAAGCCGCCGTTCAACACCAGATTCACCTGCACGGAATCACCGGGGCAAATAAGGTTTTTATACACGGGGGCGGCTGACAGCTTCGCCCGCACACTTACGGTAACGCTGGCCGTATCCGGTTTCACGGTGCAGCCGTCGGTTAAAATGGCTGTGTACGTCGTAGTGCTCAAGGGACGCACATTGTGCGCGGTTCCGCTGCCCAAACCCTGATTCCAATTGAGCTGATATCCTGTGGGAAGACCGCCTGTCGTCAGCGCGTTCAGGGTGAACGGCGCACCATGACAAATAAGTGTATCACGGTTCAACGTGAGTTTCAGCGGAGCGCGAACCGTGACGATTGCGCTGTCACTTGCAGGATTCATACAGCCATCGCTCAGCGTAAAGATGTATTTGGTGGTCATACCCGGACTGACGGTATGCGATTTATTTCCGGTGGGCAGTCCCTGATTCCAGTCGTACTGATGTTTCGATGGCAAACCTCCGGAAGGCGTGGCGCGCAGGAATACCGGTCGGCCGGCGCAAATGAGGGTATCAGGGTCAAGGCGTACGTTCAGCGCCGGGCGGTAACGCACAAATACTGAATCGGCAACCACAGGCACGGAACAGCCATCGCTCAGGCTCACCTTATACCAGCCATCTGCAGTAGGTTTTGTTTTCTTGAATGAACCGGAGCCCAAACCACGGTTCCACAGCAACTGATGTTTCAGGGTATCACCTCCGGAAGCCACCGCCGTCAGACGTACAGAATCCTTGGCGCAGAGCAGCGTATCCACCGTTTGCAGCTTCACCTTCAGCGGTGTTTTTACCCAAACCTTCACAAACGCGGTATCATGAACATCGGTGCAGCCATCCGATAAAACCGCCATATAGGTTGTGGTAGAAGCTGGCTTTGCCGTAGCCGGACTGCCGTTCAGGTTGCCGGGATTCCAGGTCAGCTTTCTGGAAAGTTGCAAACCGCCGCTCACTGCAGCGCGCAGCGCAGCCGTGGTTCCGCTGCAAATCACGGTATCTTTCATGGCCACCAGCTGCAGCGGTTTCAATACGCCAACCTTCAGCTGATCGCTTACCGAAATTCCGGAACACACATCGTACACGGTAACAGTATATGTGGAAGTATCGGCAGGTTTCACATATGGCGACACGCCGCTGGGCCAGCCTTTCCAGGTAACGCGTAAATCGGGAGCGTATCCTCCGGAAGCCGTGGCTTTCAGCTGCATCGAATCGCCGAAACACAAAACTGTATCGTTGCCGGCATTCACCTTCAAAGGCTTGCGCACGGAGTAGTATTTTGCCTTAAAACCCTTGCCAACCACCAGCGGATCGCTCCAGAATTTAAACGTAACAGTGTTTCCTGGAATACGGATGGGCAAGCCGGCATTCATCAGTCCGGTGGTGGTTTTCCAGGGCGTGGCGCCGGTTGACTTCCAGCCGGCATACAGGTAAATGGTGTCAAACTTTTGTTCCAGATCCACCAAGGTGAACTGCACAACCATGCTGTCGGCGCCGGGATCGGTCAGGTGCAGGATGGATGTATTGTTCTGGAAGTAATTTCCTTCCCCGCCCTGATCATACACAATGCCCTTGCAGGCCTGAACCGTATCGCGCCCGATGGGCGGCAGCAGAATTCCCTGACAGATATCCAGCGTGGAATCAACCCTGATCCAAGCGGTTTTGCTGATGGAATCAACCTTGTTCTTAAAGCAACTGGTGGCTTTGAGCTTCACGGTGAAGTTTCCATAGCTCAGATAAGTATTGGAAGGGTTGAATACTTTGGAAGTATTTCCGTCGCCAAACCACCATTCCGCCGACCTTGCATTGGCGCTGGTATTGGTGAAGTTCACGGCGGCCGGCGTGCGACAAAAAAATGTATCCGATATAAATCCAGCCTTCACAAAACCGCTGTCGTAAGCGTTTCCGATGCCCACGGCATACCAGGCGTTGGTGGTGCTGATGACTTCCTTTGAACAGTTTCCATACAAATCCGCAGCCGACATGATGCCAAAGTTGCGCGCATCGGCGTATTGAGAAGATGGGGTGAGGTACACGGTGAGGTTGCGGTACGCAATCTGGGCGGCCTTCAGGTAGCCAATGCTGTCCACATTGAAGTTTTTGCCAAGGTCGTTTTTACCACTGCCTCCGTCGCTGAGCAGGTAATACCAATAATTCTGCACGCCGCTGTTCACGTGCACGCCGCCATTGTCGCCTGCGGATGTCCACCAAAACGAACCCTTGTAGCAATCCGGGTGATTGAACTGATTCGGGTTGGCCATGTTGCGGATGCCGTTGCCGCTGGAAGTGATGTCTTCACCAATCCTCCAGTTCCATTTTTTGCTTCTGGCCCAGCGTTCGATGGCATTTCCAAAAACATCCGAAAAGGATTCATTCAGGGCGCCGCTTTCATAGGAATAAATCAGACCCGCTGAAAACGTGGTTACGGCATGTGCAATTTCATGCCCGCAAACATCCAGCGCAGTGAGCGGCACATTCAGGGAGGAAGCCGTGGCCCCGTCGCCATAAGTCATCACCGAGCCATTCCAGAACGCATTGGCATAGTTGGAGCTGTAATGCACATAGCTTCTGATTTTCGCATTCTTGTTGTCGTAGCTGTTGCGGTTGAACAGCACCTTAAAAAAGTCGAAGGTTTTTTCAGCACCCCAGTGGGCATCGGTAGCCACTTCATCCCTGTTGGCATTTACATTGTTCCAGAAATTATCAGGATCCGTAAAATCCACGGCGGTGCCATAATTCGTACCCTTGCGCATGTTGAAGGTTTCCACTCCATTTCCCCGTCCCGATTCCCGAAGTCGATACGATGTTGTACCCTGGCTGTCGGTCACGATTTGCTGGGTATCGCTGTATCGCGTTTTTGCCACGCCTTTGGAATCGCCGCTGTGGATGAGGTTTTCCGTTTCCAGCAGTGCGCCGGTTTGGGCATCCAGAAACAGGTTCTGCCTGCTCATGGGTTCATGCGCATAAATGTCAAACAGCCAGGCCAGTTTCAGCGCGCCGCTGCCCGGGGCAAAGCGCTCCGGAAGCCAGACCAGCCTGCCTTTGGGCAGATATGTTGCTCCCGGGTCTTCTTTAATCTTTTTGTATTCGGCTTCTTCCTCCGGAATTTCCCACTTATACGAAATGGCGCCCACCTGTTCGAGCGCCTTTTTCAATGCATCCTGTTCGCTCAGGACCGACTGCACTTCCGGGAAGGCTTCACCGTGCCAGCGCCCGTTAAAACTCAGCACCTGACCGTTCAGCGTATGACTGATTACCTGCGCGGCGTACACGTCCTTTCCATCGCGCACTTGCTGGTAACGATAATGCCGCATGCCCAGGTCATCCTGAAATTCCCCGATGAGCCGTAAGGTGGTTTCCCCGCCCCAGCCTGAAGCACGGGCAAACCAGAGCGGAAATGCCGATGCTGCCACAAAGCGATGTTCCGGAATCCTTCCGAACAACAGCTGCCCGCTGATTTCATCAAACTTCAAGTCCGTGGCAACCTGTTCCCAGTTGTTTGATGCAGTCGGCTTCTGCGCCTGAACCAACCCGCTACAAAACAGGTAAAGGATGACAGCAAGTATCGGTTTGTTCATAAGCGAAATGGGTTTTCTTTTCAAATAAAATGCAATTCATAAGACTATAAAATTACTTAATGAGTTGCCTGAATAACTTTGCGTACATGCATACGCGTGTAACGGAGCTTTTGGGCATTGAATTTCCCATCATCCAGGGCGGCATGATTTGGTGCAGCGGCTGGGAATTGGCTGCTGCGGTGAGCAATGCCGGTGGGTTGGGTTTAATTGGTGCAGGAAGCATGTATCCGGAAGTGCTGCGCGAACAGATCCGCAAATGCAAACGCGCCACCAGCAAGCCTTTTGGCGTGAACGTGCCTTTGCTCTATCCGGATATTGAGCAGCACATGAACATCATCGCAGAAGAAGGCGTGCGCATCGTGTTCACCAGCGCGGGAAATCCCGCCACCTGGACCGGCTGGCTGAAAGAACGCGGCATCACCGTGGTTCACGTGGTTTCTAATTTGAAGTTCGCCCTGAAATGCCAGCAGGTTGGCGTGGATGCCATTGTAGCGGAAGGTTTTGAAGCCGGCGGCCACAACGGACGGGAAGAAACCACCACCATGTGCCTGATTCCCCTGATCCGTGCGGCTGTTACGCTTCCGTTAATCGCGGCGGGCGGCATTGGCAGCGGTTCAGCCATGGCTGCAGCACTTTGCCTTGGTGCCGAAGCTGTACAGGTGGGAAGCCGCTTTGCCGCCACGGAAGAAAGCAGTGCCCATCCGAATTTTAAAAACGCCATTCTGACCGCCGGCGACGGCGACACACGACTCACGCTGAAAGAACTGACGCCGGTGCGACTCATCAAAAATCATTTCTATCAGGAAGTAGAAGCGGCTTATGCACGAGGTGCTTCCAAAGAAGAACTGGAACAACTCTTAGGGCGTGGCCGCGCCAAAAAAGGCATGTTTGAAGGCGATTTGAACGAAGGCGAACTGGAAATCGGGCAGGTGAGCGCGGCCATCCGCGACATCCCGAAAGCCGGAACGGTGGTTCAGGAAATGATGGCAGGCTGCTGCGAAACCCTGAAACAACGCGCAGCGCTTTGTTAATCCGCTGCCGGAGTTTCAGCCCTTACCACAATCGTATTTCGTCGGCAAAGATGAAACTCTGACCTCCGGCACCGGGATGCCAGGCTGGCAAAGGTCCGTACTGTTCGGCTTCTATGCGGATATGGCGCGTAGCCATCTTCGGAAATTCCAGTTTTGCCGCCTGCCTCATGGATGACATGTTTTCAGCGGGAATCAGGTTGGTCCAGGATTGCTGCAGTTGCCAATGTGTTCCATCTTCCGAAGAAAACAAACGCAGCCCCCTGGGAAACACGATCCAACTTCGGGTATCCTGTAAAAATCCGATTTCGGCATGTTCAAGGTTTTGCACCTTCCCCAAATCCAGTTCTGCCACAAAAGGCTGACCCTGAATGCCCATCCAATGTCCTTTTTGCCATTCACCATCGCCTGTGATACCGTCGGTGAGCGCCTGCGGTCCGCCCGCGGTGTATTGCCGGTTCATGGGGTTTGGAAGCTTCACCTGCCATGCGTTCGGACGTTTGTACACGCAGGTGCGGGAGGAATGGGCGGGCATTCCTGGTGCGGTAAGCTGAACGGCACTGATGCAGGTACTTTCGCGCATCATCAGCACCAGCCTTCCCTTGGTGGATTTCGGAAGCAGCGTATCCAGCTGTTTCCCATCTTCCCATTGCAGGCGCAACGGCCATTCCATGGACGCTTCAACAAGCACAGGCATGCTGTCCTGAAACGACATCGAAGGAACCTGCCACACCGGTGCAGCTGCAACGGGCTGTTCCACAGAAGTGAGGTAGCGCGCTTCTGTTGCGGTTCCCCAGCTGCCGGGCCGTTCAGACATTTCAAACAGCAGATTGCCGCCAGCGATCAGCTCGGCATGCGTGAGGTAATTCCGATTGATGTTGCGGCCATTCAACTGCACCGAGCGGATGTAATTCCCCTCCCCGCTCTTTTCAAGCTTGAGCTTCCGCCCGCTTTCAAAATGCAGCGTAGCTTCCCTGAACAAAGGATAGCCGATGCTGTAGCGCGGGTCGCCGGGACAAACCGGATAAAAGCCCAGGCTGCTGAGCACGTACCAGGCACTCATCTGTCCGCAGTCTTCATTCCCACTCAGTCCATCGGGCGAAGCGCGGTACATGTCGTTCAGAATCTGACGCACCCGTTCCTGGGTTTTGTGCGGCTTTCCAACGCTGTTGTAGAGGTACGCAATATGGTGACTGGGCTCATTGCCATGTGCATACTGCCCAATCAATCCGGTAATATCCACTTGTTGGCGGCCCACCGTTGCGCTGTTTGCGGTGAACAGGCTGTCGAGCAGGGCTTCCCCGCTGCCGCCGCGCGCTTCCTGCGCCAGCAGCCAATGATTCAGGTCATGCGGAACGGAAAATGAGTATTGCCAGCTGTTAGCTTCTGTGAAATGGTTGTTCACCTCCCGAGGTTCGAAGGGCACCAAGCGACCTCCATTATTGCGCGGCCGCATGAGGCCACTGTGCGGGTCAAGCAGGTTTTGCCAGGCTTTGCTGCGTGCGTCAAAAACCTTGCGCAGGCTATCGCGGCCCAGCCGTTCGGCCATACGTGCAATACACCAGTCGTCGTAGGCATATTCCAGCGTTTTGCTCACCGATTCATGTTCATGTTCCGTGCTCAGGTAGCCAAAACGGCGGTAGTCATCCAGGCCGAACACCTTTGCGTTCGCACTGGCAACCGCAGCTTCGAACAAAGCTTCCGCTTCATCCGGCAAAATGCCTTTGGCCAGCGCATCGGCGATCACCGAAACTGCATGGTAGCCAATCATGCAATTGGTTTCGTTGGCGGCGAGTTCCCAAACCGGAAGCCGGCCACTTTCACGGTACATGCTGAGAAAGCTGCGCAGCATATCGCGGGTGCGCTCGGTTTCAATGAGCGTGTACAGCGGATGCGCGGCCCGGTAGGTGTCCCAAAGTGAGAATACCGAGTAGTGCGCGCCTTTGCCTTCATGCACTTTGAAATCCATGCCGCGGTAGCTGCCATCCGGATCGTCCACACGGTTGGGAACAATCATGGTATGGTATAAAGCGGTGTAGAATATCTGTTGCTCCTGTGGCGTTCCGTTCACCTGAATCTTGCCGAGCTGTGCCTGCCAGGCTTCCTGGGTCTTTTGTTTCAGGGATTTAAAGGCTGCCGCGTCCGCCCGGGTGCTAAGCTCATCCTGAATACGCGGACCGCTGCGCAGCCAGCCTGAAAAAGAAATCCCTACCGCCACGTACAAATCGCGGGTATCTGAGGGAAAATAAAGCACCAAACGACGGGATTCTCCCTGATGTTTTTGCAGGATGCGCACCGAATCGGCCAGAGCCGAAAACCAGGCATCGAAGAACAGTTGCTGATCAAGCGCCCAGGCCTTGGAGAAGCGATGGCCATACACACGCGAACAGGATTTTCCTCCGGCAGATGCTGAAACCGCATCCATATTACCCGAACTCACGAAATCGCGGTGTTCCAGATCCACCACCATCACCTTTGGTGAAGCTGCAGGAAAACGGTAATGATGCATGCCAACCCTTTGTCCCGCGGTCATTTCGGCGAAGATGCCGTTGTTGAATTGAACGGAATAATAACCGGGAGACGCCTGTTCGTTTTTGTGCGAAAACGAAAGCGGTTCCAGCGAGGGCCGAAGCAGCAAGTCGCCGTAATCCGAAACGCCGGTGCCGCTCAGATGTGTATGTGAAAATCCGTAGCAAACGGAATCATCGTAGTGGTAACCCGAGCAGCCGTCCCAGCCGTCGAGGCGCGTATCCGGACTCAGCTGCACCATGCCAAACGGCGCCACGGCACCCGGATACGTATGTCCGTGTCCGCCTGTGCCAATGAAGGGATTGACGCGTTTGTAAGGCGTTTGGGCTTGCAGCAGACTGATTAAGCCCGTGCCAAGAAAAAATAGGTATTTCATCATCAACAAAAGCCTCCGCAATTCATCGGGAGCTGCAGCAAAAAAAGGAAATCCGCGCCATGCTTCCAGCAATGCTGATGAAAGGACTGCACGAAAGACAGAAAATGAATGTGCATACCTTTGAACGGCGCCTTCGTAAAAAAGAACAACATGAACAACATGCCCTGTAAATCGAGATTCAATGTGGCGCCTTCATTTCCTTATGGCGCGCTGTTTTGGCTTCCAGTGTTTCTCCTGATGTTCGCTGCGTGCGGCATCCGGAGCGACATGAAACACCGGGAAGTTTATAGCCAACAGGAACTAAACACCGTGCAGCGATGCAATACCGCACGGTTGGCATTTTACATGCGGAAGCGCTGCCGCCGGATGGTGCTGATGAGCAACCTTTTGCGCAAAGACCCCTTGCTGCTGCATAAATATATGAGCCTTCAAACAGACAGCAACAGCACCAATTCTAAAAGCTATTTTGCCCGACTCAACATCCGCCAGGAGGCCGATTTCATGAGGGAAACGCCTTTGCTTAAACCTTCCTTCGGTTTGTATGTAAGCAGTAAAATACATGCCATCAATTCCGGAATCAACGGACGCAGCGGCCATCAGGGGCTTGACCTGCGCATGAGGCTGGGGCTCAACTGGAATCGTATTTACGGCGAAAATTGCTTTTACGGGCGACTCAATGAATACGAGATGATGGTGGGCTGGATCAACAGCGATGGACATTACGGAAATCTGGTGGCCAAAGGTTATTACCGCATTGGCATCAGCGGATTTTGGCACCGGAAATTTGGACAAAACTACGTGCAGGTATTTTCCGGCCGGAAGCCCCTGGATTTATTTCGGTAACGCCAACAATCAGGCACTCCGCAGCGGACCCTGATAAGTGGCTTTCCCGAAGGCCAGAATGGGGAAAAAGATGTAGCCCAGCAAAATCAACCCAAGGGTAAACAGAATGTCCTTCCCGAAGCACAAGGCCAGGTGGTGAACAACGATTACGAACACTACGAAATTCACACCGGGAATCAGCAGCAGCAACAACCACCAGGAGGGCTTGCCCACAATTTCAAGCAATTCCGAAAAATTATAAATCGGAATCAGCGCAGCCCATCCCGGTTTCCCTGCTTTTTTAAAGAGCATCCAGGAGGCAAGGTGCAGCAAGAGCAGGTACAACAATACTGCAGCCAGAAGGATCCATTCTGTTTGGTTGAAGTTTAGGTAGTTCATATAAGTATATTTAAATGGTTTTGCTTGAGTATGTAGTGGCAGCATCAACTGCGATATTCTAAAAATCAACAATAAAACATAGCCACTGAAAATCTATGTTCTTCCTGAAAAACCACGGTTTTCAGGGAGGCGTTCCTGGCTGTTTTCTGGGAGTGAAGTGCTCTGGTTAGGGTGGTAAAACCTATGCTTTCAGGTCAAATGTTTACACAGTGCCCCATGCTCTGCCAATACAATACTGCGAAGAGCTAACATACTCTTGTAAGAACCCAATATTCACCAGCAACATTTCAACAGACGCTTGCATTTGCGCCGGTATATTGATTATTTACCGCTTCAAAATTTACTTTCAGTATTGATCCTTTTTTATAATTATCTATTTCTTTATGAAATCAAATACATTAAAATTCAAGAACAAGTACCGAATAGCCAGTAGTCGGTTGAGAAATTATGATTACGGCGCAACCGGTTTTTATTTTATTACCATCAACATCAAAAATCGCCGCCATCATTTCGGCAAGATTGTAGGTGGTATAGAAACAGCACGATTAGCGCCGACAGACATTGGATTGATAGCCATTGATTACTGGCAACAAATCCCGGAGCATCATCCGTTTGTAGTGATAGACGCGTTTATTGTGATGCCAGACCACATGCACGGCATATTATACTTTGACAAGCCCGAAAAACGCACATGGCAGCACAACCGTTTTGGGCCACAATCGGAGAATCTGGCATCGGTAATACGGAGCTTCAAGTCAAGCGTAAAGAGGTATGCGAACCAGCACGGCATTGAGTTTGCCTGGCAGCCAAGCTACCATGACCGCATCATACGAAACAAAAGAGCGCTAAACGCCATCCGGAAATACATCATCAACAACCCGAAGAAATGGGTCCTAAACCTAAAGACGCATCATGATGCGTCTCAGGCATGATGCGTCTCAGGCATGATGCGTCTTGAACGTCTCAGCCAGCTCAGCCGCCTCAGGTCAACGTCTCACCCGAAACTAAAGACGCATCATGATGCGTCTAAACCAGCGCCTAAACGAAAAAAGCCCCGAATTGGGGCTTTTTTCTCTGCTAGTAGCGGGAACAGGACTCGAACCTGTGACCTTCGGGTTATGAGCCCGACGAGCTACCACTGCTCCATCCCGCGATTTACCTTTTGCAAAAGTACCGAAGATTTTCGGATACTCTTGCTGTCGTAGCCCGTAGGGGAATCGAACCCCTCTTTGCTCCGTGAAAGGGAGCCGTCCTAGCCGATAGACGAACGGGCCATCTGAATCGGGCTGCAAAGATATAAACTTCACAGCCACATAAACAAGCTATTGCAATGTTTCGTATTCTTTTCGTTCCGCATCGCCCCAAAGTTCTTCCAATCCATAGAACCTGCGCTTCTCTTCACTGAACACATGAACCACTACCGATACGTAATCCAACAGCACCCATTCCGCCTGATTTCCGCCTTCGCGGTGGTAAGGCTTTTCACCTGTTGCCTTGCGCACTTCTTCCTCCACACTGTCGGCAATCGCCTCAACCTGCCGGTCGGAAGTTCCGTGACAAATCACAAAATAATCTGCCATGGGTGAACGCACCGAACGCAAATCGAGCGTAACAATGTTCAGGCCTTTCTTTTCCTGCATGCCCTTAACCACTACCTGGGCCAGGATATCGCTCTGATCTGCTTTCTTTGCCATAATTCCGGCTGCAATTTACACCTTACACGCCGTTTACATGTTTATTGGCCAAAAGCTCATCCATATTCCAGAACTGGAATCCACCAACCAATTCGCGATGGATTTGGTGCGCAACAGCCCGCCGCCGGAAGGTTGTACCGTTTATTCCGACTTCCAGACCGCCGGCCGCGGACAACAGGGAAATCAGTGGCTCAGCGAGCGAGGAGCCAACATCAACGCCTCAGTAATCTTGTATCCCAAGTCGCTTACTGCTGCCGATCAGTTTCTGTTGAACATGGCCGTTGCCTGCGCGGTATGTGAAGCCGCGTCCGCGCTTTGCGGCCAGAAATGCGCGCTGAAATGGCCGAATGATGTTTATGCTCAGGGACTAAAAATTGCAGGCATCCTCATAGAAAACAGTTGGGCGGGAAGTAGATGGCAGGCTGCCATTGTTGGCATAGGACTGAATGTAAATCAAGAGGATTTTACAGGATTTTCTGCCACATCCCTGCGCAACATTTGCGGAAGCTTACAATCGCAGCAAGCCTGTTTTGAGGTATTATTTCAGAAGCTGGAAGCACGTTACCTGATGTTGCTCGGCCCTCGGAAGGAACAAATTCTCCACGACTACAATCAGCTGTTGATGTACAGAAATGAATCCATCAAACTTCAATTTCAGGACGGAAATACCGGGCTTGGAACCTTGCTGGGCGTAACCCGCAGCGGAGGCATTCTGGTAAAAGATGCCCTGGGCGAAACACAGGAATGGCACCACCCACAGGCACGACTCGTGCTGTAACCTAATTTAGATTCACCCGTTTCAACCCACAACATGCACGAAATCCTGGCGATTGACATCGGAAACACCCGCAGCAAAGCCTGTCTGTTCAACTCTTTGGGGGAAATAACCGCGCGCTTTCAGGATCATTCCCTGAGCCGTGTTGAAATCCAGGAACTCATCCACCAGCATCCGACGGGCATCATTTCAGATGTGAGCGGGGATCCAACACCTTGGCAACAAGCCGAAAAATATCTTCTGCTGAACGGAACTACCGAAACACCGCTACGGTGCACCTATGAAAGCAGCGCCACGCTCGGACCAGACAGGCTGGCACTGGCGAATGGCGCCTGGTATTTATATCCCGGACAAAACAGCCTGATCATCAGCCTGGGTACCTGCATCACCTATGACCTGGTTCTGGAAGACGGAAGTTATCCGGGAGGCGCCATTTCACCCGGATTGCAGATGCGTTACCGGAGCCTGCATCAATTCACCGGAAAACTTCCGCTCGTGGGCCACCGCGACTTCAGCGGAAACATTGGCAAAAACACCGAAGAATCCATTCTGGCAGGCGTACAACACGGCATCAACGGAGAAGTAGAATCCTGGATTCGGCATACCAAACACCAACATCAGTCACTGAACATCCTCTTTTCCGGAGGCGATGCCGCATCCTTCGGTCTTTCAGACCAAAAGCGGATATTTGCAGACCCGGATTTGCTGTTTCGGGGATTATATGCGATTTGTCGCCATCATGCTATCTAAACCACGTTTCCTCATTCAGGCCTGTTTGCTGGGCCTTTTTCTACCGATTGGCCTTCAGGCGCAAAATTCTACCCAATCGCCTTATTCCAACTTCGGCATTGGAGAGCTGGGCGGCGGCGAATTCAGTCAGATCAGCGCCGTTGGCGGACTCAGTCAAACGGCCGGTTCGCGGTATCAGAACAGCTCGCTGAACCCTGCAACCCTTGGCGCTTTACGCTACAGCAACCTTGATTTCGGCTTTTACGGCAGCAGCGGAAAAATCACCGCGCTCAACAAACGCCGCGATGTGAATTCCGGAGGCTTCTCTTACCTCAACATGGCATTTCCGACCATGAACAAAAACATCCTTACCGGAAGCTATGTGGATTCCAACGGCAAAACGAAGCCAAAGCTGCTGAAAATAAACATGGGCACAGCCTTCGGACTGTCGCCGGTTTCTGCGGTTGGCTTCAACTATACACTTACCGATTCCAGCATTCTGCGCCACGATGTGTACCACAATGGCGGCGGCGGCCTGAACCGTTTTTATCTGGCTCATGCCATTCAGATCGCCAACCGTTTATCCATTGGGTATCAGGCGGCTTACTTGTTTGGGCAGTTGCGCGACTTCAGCGTGTTCAACCTGGAAGATTCCGGATATTTCATGCGTTTTGAAGACCAGCGCAGCATCCAGATCAGCGGCTGGCAACACCGACTCGGTGTGCACCTGAACTTCAACACAGGAAAAATTCACCACCTGATGGGTGGCAGCTTGCTGTGGAACAAAAACACTTCAGGAACACAATCGAGGCTGGTACGCACCTACAGCAGCGGATTTGGTGGTTTTCCCTCGTACAAAGACACCGTGCTTTCTACAGTTTCTCAGCAAGGAAACATCACCCTTCCCGACGGTTTCGCGGCCGGATACAGCATGGAGCGTCAGGGAAAATGGCGCATCGGTGCTGAATATCGGCTGGAGCAATGGGAGAAGTTCAACGCATTTTATACCAGCGGGAATTTTGCATCACGCAGCACCTGGGGCGTTGGTCTGAACATCAACCCGGAAGCAGCTGCACGCAAAAAAGGCGCCCGCAACCGCATTCCCGTAGAATGGCGCATGGGCTACAGAAACACCCTCACACAAAACCGCTTCAACACCGCCAGCGGCATGTTGCAGATCCAGGAACAAGCTTATACCCTTGGCGTGGGCATCCCGGTGTCACGACGCTATTTCGACAACAGCTTCCTCCGGTCTCAGCTCAACATCACGCTGGAATACATGGACCGCGGAGGCAAAACAGCCTTCAACGCAGGACTGGCACGCGAACAGTATCTGCGCCTCATCCTGGGCGTGAGCCTGGGTGATGTGTGGTTCGACAGAAACAAATACAACTGATGCGTTCCGGTTCACTGTTTTTACTTCTTGCCTTTGCTTCCTGTACCAAGTTCACCAACAAAGAGTTAAGGAACCGGAGCCGCGATACCGTGCAGGCGAAAGAAGTTGCAGAACAGGTGGACATCAGCTATACCGACTCCGGAAAACTCAAAGCCAAGCTCCATACGCCCGTGATGGTGGGCATCAAGCAAAGCGCCGAACCTTATGTGGAAATGCCACGCGGTGTGAAAGGCGAGTTTTTTGACGATTCCGGTCGCGTGGAAAGCTTCCTCAGTTCAGAATACGCCATCAGCTATACCAAAGCCAAGAAGGTTTTGCTGCGCAGAAATGTTGAGGTGATGAATGTAAAGGGTGAAAAACTCAATACCGAAGAATTGCACTGGGACCAACGCTCGGGAAAGATTTATACGGAGAAGTTTGTGAAAATCACCACCGCCGATCAAATCATTATGGGCGACGGCATGACGGCCAATCAAACCTTTACGCATTGGGTGATCAAGAAGGTTCGTGGCAGCATTAATTTGCAGCATGATTCAACAACAGGTAGCCGTAGTGCTGTGGATCGCACTCACGGTAATCAGCGGAACTGAATGTATCTACCGCTTCATGCAGGAAGGCGCCGCTTCGTTGTGGGGCTGGCTCTTGTTGCCGGCCTGTCTGTTTAGTTTGGTCATGGTGTTCCGCAGCAGAAAAAAACGGGGACAGGAATTCGGTATTTCCGGTAAGAAAAAGAAAAAATAAAACCTGCTGTTTCAGCCTTCATTCAGGCCTTTTCCCGCGCGTATTTGCGGTTCACATTTAGCAATCCTGGCTGCGCGTGTGGCCGATTGTTTCGCTCCGCTGAAATGCAGCAGATAGGCGCGCTGTCGGCCGGGTGTTAATGCCCTGAATGCTGCTTCCAAATCTGGCGCTTCCTGAAACCTTTGGGCCAGTTCTTCGGGAATAGGCCGTGCTTCAATGGGTTTGCGTTCCACCTTCTTCCCTGAAATTTCAACCAAAATGGCCGCTGCGATAAGCTTCCTCAGTTCATCGGCTGCGGCAGCCAATTCGGCCACGCTTCTGAACCTGAACTGTTTGCCTTCCTGCGAATCCTGTCCGGCAAAAACCAAAATCCCCGCCGGATCGTCCAACAAGGCACCTTTAAAAAATGAAAGGCTGCAATAATCTTTGAAGGCGGCCATCATGGCAACATTCTTCCCCTGAAAAAGATAACAGGGCATGCCCCACTTGATGCTCTCTTCCAGTTCGGAATCCTGCAACAGCGCGCGCAGCGCCAGCAATTCTTCATGCCAACGATGCACTTTACACTGCGGCGTGCCACCCAGCGAACAACGTCCACAGCCGGCTTCAAGATATCCGTC